>JAJCZO010000212.1 GCA_029262355.1 Deltaproteobacteria bacterium | reverse complement strand
GGCAGCCTAGCTACGTCGACGCAGCTTGACCCAAATGGCATTTCGCGAACCGCGCGAAGCGCCCTCGGAACCTCGAACCGGCTCGGGCGCGCTCCACGAAACGCTCTTCATTAGCGGACGTCGGGCGCAGGCAGCGCGGATCGCGTAGGCTTAGATTGTGGCTGATCCTGCAAAGAGCATTCAGGCGGACAACTCCGAGCTCGACGAGACTCAAGAGGGGGAGATCGAGCACAAATGGACTGTTGAGATCCGTCGCCGAATAGCGGAGATCGATGCGGGAACGGCGCGGCTCGTGGCGGCCGATGAGGTGCGGTTCGGCATTCGGAAGCTGATCGAAGACCACCGTAACGACTGATGTCCTTCGATGTCGTCCTCCATGAGGAGGCGGAAACCGAGGCGCGCCGCGGGGTGCTTTACTACCTCGTTGAGGCGGCCGATCCGGGCATCGCCCTGCGCTTCGAGGCCGCTCTCGACCGGGCGCTCAGGGATGTTGAGGAGGCTCCCGAGAGATGGCCGATCGTGGACCGGAAGTCAGCCGAGCGGCGCTACCTCTTTGCGCGACCGTTCAACGAATGGATGCTCGTTTACCGAATCAACGACACGACCGTGCATGTGGTCGCCGTCGCCCACGGCCGACGTGAGCCCGCGTACTGGGGTGAGCGCCGCTAGCGTTCCGGAGCTCTGCTCCGCGTGCTCGCGGTTGCCCGATAGGACGAATCTCAAATCTCAGAAGCCGAGCGTGTTCGGAAACACGCGCTGCTTCGGGGTTCGCTCTCGAGCGCGCTTCCACGCGAGCAACCGTTGCGCATGTCGCAGCTTGATCCCCTTCGGACTTCAGACGGGATCGATCTCGATCTCGAGCTGCGTCGACGCGGAGCCGTCTTCGAAGTCCATCTGCGGTTGGAGGCGGAGCTCGAGCTCACCGCGCCCGGGCGCGGTGGGCATTAACGAGATCGTGATGGTGAGACGTCGATCGGCCCAGACGTCTTCGGCCTCCGGTCGCTCCCTCTCCGTGCAGAGAAAGGGAGGCGGCAGGTCGAAGCCGGCGGGCACGATGTTCGGCGGCGGCGACGTAGGATTCGGTCCGGGCTCGAACAAATCCGCCCGGAGCACGCCTTCCCGCGCCGTGGGTACCGCCACGACGAAGTCTCGTCTCGGGATCGTGAGCTTCGCCTCGGCGATCGTGACGAGGCGAACCGTGATGGCCGAACCGGAGAGCCACACCGTGACGCCGATGTCCGCCGCCCCCGTATTGAAGAACGTGCGGCTCAGCGAAGCGGGCTGACCGCTCCTGAGTCGTACGTGATCGCTTGCTTCGGCGAGAGGCTCGAAGACGAAGGCGGGAGCGATGTTCTTCACGGGACGTGCGGGCACGCGAGGAGGATAGCGCTCATGAATCGCGCTCAATGCCAGATCCGCACCCTTTGAGCCGGAGCACGTGGGCAAACTGAATTTCTACCTGTCCCTCGTAGACGATCAACTTCGCCACGAGGCGGACGGGCCGAGATCGGCTTGCTGCTCTGCAAGGAAAAGAACCAGGTGCTCGTCGAGTATGCGCTTCGCGACGTCCACAAGCCGGTCGGTGTATCCGAGTGGACCACGCGGATCGTCGAGTCGCTTCCGAAGAATTTCGAGGACCGTCTCCCCTCCGTCGAGCAGCTTGAGGCCGAGCTCGCTCGCGTTTCCGGAAGGGAGGATGAGTGATGGGCCTTGTTCAGAAGCCGAGCGTGTTTGGAAACACGTGCTGGTTCGGGGTTCGCTCTCGAGCGCGCTTCCACGCGAGCAACCGTTGCGCGTGTCGCAGTTCGACCGCGCTGGCGAGCCGGTATCCGCGGCGCTCGCGTCGTGCGAGGAATGTGTCGTATGCGCCGTGTGCTGCAGCGGGATCATCGAAGACCTGGACCCCCTCACGCCCCTTGGTTCCGATGCGTCCCCAACGTCGCCGCAGCTCGGCAGTTCCATCGTTGCCTTCTCGGACCTCGACGGTGAAGAACCGAAATCTGTTCTGCTCAGGGTCTACGGAGAGAAGAAGCCGCTTCATGGTGTGATGCAAGACGGGTTCATGGTCGAGCAACTGACGGAATCGCTCGAACTCTATCCACGACGGAGATGTTTCCGTTCGAGAAAAACAGGAGTGAAACGCCGTTGCTCGCCTCTGCGCGGACGTGCATCTTGGGGCTGTGATCCGTCCCGTCTACCCGCCACCTGGCGCCGTCATTTGGACTCCGGTTCGGGTGGGCGGAGTGCTGGTGCGGCACGTCGGCTTGGTGAGCGATCGGTGGGCGCGCGGGGCGCCGATGGTGATCCATCGATCGAAGCGGCGTCAGCTCGCGGTGGAGGAGCCGTGGGCCGCGTTCGCCCACGGCTCCGTCTACCTCGAACGGCATCCACCCGAGGGCGTGCCTCCCTCGCTCGTCGTGGCGCGCGCTCGAGCCCTGCTCGGGAGCGAGTGGCGGATGCTCACGCAGAACTGTGAGCACTTCGTGGCGGTCGCGCTCGGTGAGCAGGCTCGGAGTCGTCAGGTGCGCTCGCGCGTGGCAGCGACGG
>JAJCZO010000211.1 GCA_029262355.1 Deltaproteobacteria bacterium | reverse complement strand
GCCCTGGTTCGGGTACGGGGTCCTCGCGGCGTACCTGGGCTTTGCGATGCAGGGCGGGGTGAACGGCGCGCTGCTTCGCGGACTCGGCTCCTCCCCCGACGTGTGGGGCTACGCGGCGCTGGGGGTGGGCGCCGCGGCTTGCCAGACTTTCGCCAAGTGGTTGGCGCTGCGCTTTCTAGGCAGGGTGGGTGTCGTGACGTCGCCGTTTCGCGCGGTCGCGACGGGACTGGCCGTCGGTCTGGGGTTCGGACTCGCCGAAGTCGTGATCCTCGGTGAGAACCAGATCGCACGGCAAGCGGGCATCCTGGTCTTTCCCTGGCTCGGAATCTGGGAGCGCGCGGCGGCGGTGGGATTTCATGCGTTCTCCGGCGCGGTGCTCGCCATCGCCATCTACGAAGAGCGGTGGATGCCCGTCTTGGTGGTCGTCGCGCTGCATGCTCTGGACGACACCGTGGCTGGCCTGGTGTCGGCCAGAGTCGTCCGGGTGTCGGCCGTCTACACGTGTGTGTTCTTCTCGTTTGTCACCGGTCTTCTGTGGACGTACTCCCAAACCCTTCGACGATCGATGCTCGCAGGAACGCCCGCTGAGGGAGCGTCGTGAGCGTCGCATTGCTCGATCCCCGTGCCGTCTCGATCGTCCCGTGTGACGCGGCGCTGGGTGCGACCGTGACCGGAGTTGATCTGCGTGCGCCCCTCTCCGCAACGGATCTCGGACGGCTTCGCACGGGGATCGATCGGCACCTCGTGCTCTTCTCTCGCGATCAGTTGCTCGACGACGCAACGCACGTCGCGCTCGCCTCTCAGCTCGGCCGCGTTCTGCCCCATCCCATCGCGTCTTTGCGCGGCGAGAGTGGGCCGGTCACGGTGGTGCGGAACGATGAGCGGCGCAAGCCAGGCAACGCGGCTTGGCACAGTGACCTCTCCTGGCTCGAAGAGCCCCCGGGGCTGGCGGTGCTGCGGTCGGTCCAGATCCCCGAGCGCGGCGGAGACACCATCTGGGCCGACATGCACGCCGCGTGGGAAGCGTTGTCGGCCCCGTGGCAGCGACGAGTTCGTCACCTCCGCGCGGTCCACGACTTCGACCGAGCCGTCGGGCCCCGGCTGCGTCGCATCGACGGGCAGGTCGGTCATCGCCGCGTGCGCGAGGCTTTTCCGCCGGCGATCCATCCGATCGTACGGGTCCGTCCGACGTCGGGTCACCTGGCGTTGTTCGTGAACGAGGCGTTCACATCCGAGATCGTGGGTGTCTCCCGCGCCGAGAGCGACGAGATCATCGGTGAGCTGTTCGCACATGTCCGAAAACCGCGGTGGCAGGTTCGACACCGGTGGCGCGAGGGGGATGTCGTGATTTGGGACGAACGAGTGACGCAGCATTTCGCGAGTGCGGATCACTACCCCGCCGAGCGCGAGGTTCGTCGGGTGACGATCGCCGGCGAGCGGCCGGTTTGAGGAGCTGATGTCGAACCTCGATCTACCGTCCGATGTCTTGGCCTGGCGAAAGGTCTGTGCGCTCGTCTCCGGTGCTGCGCTGGCGCCGACGGCGGACGTATTGCATCGCACCGGAACGCTGCGGGCTCTGCTCGCGTCACGGGGCCCGGTGCCGATCGCGTCGGTGGCGGAGACCGCGGGATTGCACGAAGGCTACGCGCACGTGGCGTTGGGTTTGCTGGCCACCCAAGGCTTGCTCGAGCGAAGTGTTCCCGAGGGCGACACGCGACGGGCGCGGGCGCTCTTGACGCCGAGCGGTCGCGAATGGGCAGGCCACGCTGGAGTGTACGAACGGGCTCAGGCGAGGATGAGGCTCGCTCGCCGACTGCGCGCCGCCCTCCTCGACGCGTCGGTCGAACCCGACATCGAGCTCGAGCCGTTCGCGCGCGCGACGTCCCTGATGGAGCAACGCCTCCACTTGCACGCCCAGGGGCCGGCGGTCGCGGCGGTCGTGGGGGCGCTCGGTCGGCTCGGAACTCTGCGCCGGCTCTACCAGGCCCCCCTGAGGTGGCTCGAGGTCGGCGAGCTGGGCGCTCCGGAGCCCGGCCTCGCGCAGGTGCTTCCCCTCCTTCACGGGCTCGGTTGGATCGTATGCGACGACGACCTGATCGCACTGACCCCGGAGGGCCGCGGTGCGGCGCGATGGGCGCCTCTGTTCAACTACGTCTACGGCTACTTGCGCGTATACGAGCGGGCGGCTTCTCTGCTGTGCGGCGCGCCGCCGGCCGATGTCGTGGACGATGGACGAGATGATTCCGATCGGGATCTCTTGCTCACTGGCAAGGCATACGTCTTTCGAACGGGACTCCGCGCGCCGCTGGAGGCGCTGCTGAAGGATCTGTGGTCCGGCGCGTCGCCGGTGCCTCGCGTCGTGGTCGACATGAACGCGGGCGACGGCACGGTGCTGGCGGCGGTGGCGGCGATGGCTCGTTCTTGGAACGTCGGCGACGACCTCACGCTGGTCGCGCTCGTGCGGAAACCCCTCGCCGAAAGGCAGTGTCGCGAAGCTCTCGGTGGGGTGCGCGTAGCGCATCGGGTTCTACGGGCGGACTTCTCGGACCCGGACGAAGTGGCCAGTGCTCTGGGCGAGAGCGGGCTCAGGCTTCGCGACGCTCTGGTCGTCAGCAAGACGACGATCCACGACCGTCGGTTCATGGGCGCCGCCGGGGAGCGCCTCGAGGCTCCCCAGGGGCGGACGTCCGAAGCGGTCTTCGTGTCCCCGGAGGGCGCCTGGATCAGCCCGACCGCGATGGAAGACGACCTGGCGGGGTTCTTCGCGCGCTGGCGGCGCCATCTCGGTCCCCACGGATTGATCGCGATGGACACGCACGCGGTGGCGCCGGAAGTCGCCGCGTGCACCTGGTCGGAGAACGTGGTGACGCACGTCGCGGCGAGCCATGGCTATTCCAGTCAGTACTTGATCGAGTGCGATCGCTTTCGCGAGGCCGCGCGTCGGGCCGGTCTCAGCAGTCGCTTCCGACAGGACCTGGGGACGGATCGGGTCGAGGCGGTGACGATGTCCCTCGACCACTTCGTGCCTTGAGCCTGGTCCGCGAGGCCTCCAGGCGTGCCAGGAAGCCAGCGATCTCTGCCTCGAGACACCCGGGGTCACGCAGGAACGCGCCGTGCCCGAGGGGGTTGTCCAGGGTGACCTGAGTGACCGGACAGCCGACTTCCTGCAGGGCCTCCGTGATCTCCCTGATCTCCTCGGGGGGATAGCGCCAGTCTGCTGCGAACCCGAGCAAGAGAGTGTCCGACGCGCACCGTGCAAAGGCATCACAGAGCGTGGGCCTTCCACGCGACAGGTCGAAGTAGTCGTTCGCGCGCGCGAGGTAGAGCAGGGAATTGGGGTCGAGGGCGGTGTGTTGCGGGGTCGAAAGGCGGGCGAGCAACTTCTCGATCTCGAACTCCGGTTCGAAGTCGTAGCGCAAGGGGCGAGCTCGGCTCATCTCCGGTCCGAGTTTCGCCTGCAGTAGGTTGCGATCCTGCCAGAAGAGAGATCCGAACATGGAAAAGAGCGCGATGCCTTTCGCTGGGGGCTCGCGGTCGTAGTAGTCGCCTCCGTTCCAGCCCGGGTCAGAGCAGATCGCGGCGCGCATCACGTGTGACAGCGCAACGGTGTGAACCGACGCGCGCGGAGTGGCGCTCACGACGACCGCACCACGCAATCGCTCGGGGTGCGTCGCCATCCACTCGAGAACCTGAAACCCGCCATAGCAGCCACCGACGACGGCGTGAAAGCGCTCGACCCGGAGATGGTCCGCGAGTCGGGCCTGGGCGTTCACGATGTCGGTCATGGTGACGACGGGGAAGGTCATCGCATAGCGGCGCCCCGTTTCGGGATCGATCGAGCCGGGGCCGGTCGTGCCGGCGGCGCCGCCGAGGCAGTTGGAGGAGACGACGAAGTAGCGATCGGTATCCAGAAGTTTTCCCGGGCCGATCAGGGTGTCCCACCAGCCCGGGCGTGCGGCGCCCGGAGCGTAGCGCCCCGCCGCATGGTGATCCGACGTGTAGCTGTGACAGAGCAGAATCGCGTTGTCGGCTTTGGGCGAGAGCGTCCCGTAGGTCTCGTAGGCGACGTCCAAGCGGGCGAGTGCCGCGCCCGACTCCAGCGCGAATGGGTCATCGAACGAAACGACCTTCTTCTCGACCAGCATGGCTCAGGCCTCCGCGCCGGGCGCGATGGCTTCGCTCGGGCGCTCCACGTCTTCGGTCGGGGGCCGATCGCGGGGATTGCGCCAAAGGAACGAGCCTCCGGGAAACTCCTGGCCCGGCGCGTACGGCTCGGGATGGTCCAGGACGAGCCCGAGCAGGCGGCCGTCCAACTCGAGGAGCAGTCGACGTTCCTTCAAGTCGGCGACGAGTCGGTCTACGGTCGGGGCGTCGATGCCGTCGCTGCGAGAGAGAGCGGTCCGAAGGGTCATCGGGGGCACGGCTGACTCACAAGCGTCGAGGGCCGCTCGATGCAGCCGGCTGACAATGTGCCGGCCGTCCGTTGCGCACACTCGCTCGTCGATGACGACATCGCCCTCCACGTCGGAATCCCACTGTAGGCGAGGCAGGGTCGGCCACGCGCTCCGCCAGGCGGTGAGGTGCTCGAATACTGCGGTGAGTCCGGGGCGAACATCCGCGCGGAGCTGTTCGTGGAGCCGGATCTTCGTGTCGGTGAAGAAGTAGGCCTGGTCGCGCAGGGCTTCCGCCGGAAGTGGGTAGACCGCCTCGTACTGCCGACACGGACGCAGTTCGAGCCCGTAGTCGGCGGCCCGATTGAAATACGGACTGTATCGATCGTAGCGGAGTTGGCAGAAGTTGCCCGGCTGGAAGTGTTCGATCCAGGGTAGCCACGTCGCCATCTCCTCGTACCATTGGTCTTCCTCGCCCGGGAAGCCCGCGATGACGTTCCAGAACGCGAAGACGCCGAACTGGCGGCACCACTTTAGGACCTGGATGTTCTGATACGTCGCTACGCCCTTGCCGATCTGCCGAAGAATCTCCGTATGAAGGCTCTCGATGCCCGGCTGGATCCAGTTCACGCCGGCCCGCCGGAATCCCTCGATCTGGCCCCGTTTCAGGTTCGCCTTCGTCTCGTAGAAGATGTTGAGCTTGCGTTCGCTCTTGGCGAAGTGCGGCAGGACCGAATCGAAGTAGGTCATGTCGATGATGTTGTCGACCGTCTCGATCCGTCGGGAGCCGTAGCGGTCGACGAGGCCGTCGATCTCCTCGATGACCTGATCGGCGCCCTTGGAGCGGAAACCCATGCCCCCGCCGTTCAGCCCGCAGAACGTGCAGTGGCTGCGTTCCCCCCACCAGCAACCACGGGACGATTCGTATGGAATGCCGGGCCGCAGATGGTCGCGATAGAGGAACTCGTGGATCTCACGGAAGAAGTAGTCGTCGTAGTTCGGAGCGGGGAGCGTCGCGAGGATGGGGGTGGTGCCGCGCGGGAATCCGTCGTTTCCCTCGATCCGGGGATACCCCTCGTCGCGGTGGCGTGGCAGGAAGACGTGCGCGGGGATGTCGTCGCTGCAGAGCGCGACGCCGTCGCGCAAGAGTCCGCGGCACAGGGGCGCGATGGTTGCGTCGGCTTCACCAGACACGATGACGTCGACCCACGTGAAGTTCTCATGGGTGGTCTTGCCCATGATCGTCTCGCAGTTCGCGCCGCCCATCATCGTGATGACATCGGGCGCGATTTCGCGAACCCGACGTAGAAGAGCCAAGGAGGCGACGTGCTGCTGGAACGTCGAGGTGCACCCCACGATCCGAGGCCGACTTGCGAGAATCCGGCGAGCCGTCCAGTCGACGAACTCGGGCGTCCGCGCTCGAAGGTCCAGCAGGTGCTGCCGAGGGTCGTCGCCCGTGTTCGCGAGAAGCTCGGGGTGATTGGTGAACAGCATGTCGAGGAATGCCTCGACCGCGCCGTCGTGCTCGGGGAACGCCGTCGGCGCGAAGAGCCAGTCCACCAGGCACTCCTCGGTGCGCGGTGTCATGAACACGGACTGGTACTGGGCGCCGGCGTACTCGAGGTACCAGAGATTTGGGTAGACGACCCGCGCGGACAGTCCATCGCGCTGGAGAACCGACTTCAGCAACCCGAGCGCCAATGAAGGTCGCACGATGCTCGAAAGCGGCATGTTCACCAGGCAGATCTCGCCCTCAGTTCGCTCGTTCACTCGCAACCCTCCCGTTGATCGACGCGGAGGATAGATCGGTAGGTTTCGCCATTCCCCTTACCGGGTGAGGGCCGCCGGTCGCACGAATCTGGAGATCTAAAGATTGTGGGCCACAGGCCGTTCTTACCGTTGAACTCGGCTCGAGCGGGCGGCGAGGCGGTCGAGGGGTGGGGTGCGGGAGTGAGTCGTGCCTCGGCGGTGGCTCGAGCCTCTGACACAAGGAGGGTGTGGAGTGAGTAAAGCGGAGATTGATAGGTTCGTCGGGGACGTTCGAGCCAACCGAGAGCTGTTGAACGAGCTCTCCGATGGAGTGATCGGACTCGGGCATTTCGTCGATCGAGCGAAGCAGGCCGGGTATTCGTTCACTGTAGAGGAGGCGAAGGAATACATCCGTTCCAACCACAAATCGGACATCTCGGATGACGAGCTCGATCAGGTGGTGGGCGGAGGCAGTGTCTCCACTCACACCAACGTCTCCACGCAGGCGGAAGCCGTGACGGCCGCGGTCGAGGCGTCGCACGCCGCTACGACGACGAACGTCGGGGCCGAGGCCGAAGTGGGCGTCGTCGCCGTGGGCGTCATCGTCGCCAGCTGACGGTGGGACGGTCGGCGGCTGTCCGGGTCTGATCCCGTCGGCCGTCGGCCCGATCCCCGGAGCGATGGGAATGCGAAGAGACAGGCAGAGGGGGGAGGCGCGATGTCCGCGGTGGGCGTTGGTGCTGGGTTGCTCCATGGGCTCCGGAGCCGCGATCGCGCGCGATCTCGCCCGAACCAACGGCCTCGACATCATCGGGGTCCACCGAGGCAACCATCCGGCAGAGGCGGCGGCGTTGCGACGTGATGTCGAGAAGGAGGGGCGCCGGTGCGTCCTGATCGAACACGACGCGGGCCGGCTCGAGGGAATCGCGTCCCAGGTCGAACGCATGGCCGAGTGGCTCGACGAAGGGGAGGGAATCCAGATCGCGGTGCATGCGCTCACCGGTGCCAGCTTGGGGCCGGTGGCCTGCCGAGATGAACCCGCGCGGGCTCTGCATCCCAGGCAGATCGCGCGGACCTTCGACGCGATGGCGCACTCGTTCCTCTTCTGGGGGCAAGCGTTGGTGCACGCGGGCCTCTTCGCGCAGGGAGGCCAGCTGCTCGCTCTGTTGAACTTTCAGGACGAGTCCACGCCGCCCGGTTTCGCGGCCATCGGAGGCGTAAAGGGCGCCTTGTCTGCGTACGTGCGGCACATGGGCTTCGAGTTCCCGCGGTACGGGGTGCGCGTGAACGGCTTGCGGTTCGGTGCGGCGGAGACCGAGGCATTCGGTCACGTGCCCCATGCGCGCGAGGCGCTCGACAACATCGCCGGAGTCAGCCCGATGGGAAGGAACGTGAACGTCGAAGACGTCGCATCTTTCGTCTCGCTCCTGGCGGACCGGCGGGCGCAGTTTCTGAACGGGAGCATCATTCCGTTCGACGGCGGTGAGACCGCGGCTTACGCCGTGCAGATGCTGAAACCGCGTACGGCGACGTCCGCGATCGGAACGAACGAGGGGAAGCAGGGATGACGCACTCGGAGCAGTACCGAAAGATCTTCGACAGTCGGTCCACCGAAGAGATGCACACGTTGGCGCGCATCAAGCGTTTCATGGAGTGCGTCATGGGGGACGATGAGTTCCGGCACGACCTCTCCGCGCATCTCGAGGACCCGCGGCCGGTTGCAGCGGCCCGCGGAATCGACCTCGATCCGCGACTCATGCGCCCTCTCTTTCAGCACGGAATGACTCATCTGCGATTCGCGCGGGGTGAGGCGGCCTATCCTCTCGCGATACTGTGGGATCAGTACATCCGGGAGATGCTCGAGCACCGGGATTCTCTGCGCGATCACGCCTCTACCGCCATTGCGAATCCACGCTTTCAGACCTGGCGCGAGCGTCAGATGCGTCGAGTCATGAGTGAGTGCGGCGTGTCGGGCGGCTCTATCACGCACCCGCTCGCGGCCTTCGAGCTGTCGGATGGATGTTCCGTCGGCTGCTGGTTCTGCGGAATTTCCGCCGAACGCTTCAAGGGCGCGCTGTCGTACACGGAAGAGACCAGGACCCTGTGGCGGGGCGTTCTCGAAACGATGGTGCATCACTTCGGCGACGCGGCCCAGAGCGGCTTCTGCTACTGGGCGACCGACCCGATGGACAACCCCGACTATCCACGATTCATCGAGGACTATTACGAAATGACGGGCTATCTGCCGCAGACGACGACGGCGGCGCCCCTGAAGGACGTGAGGCTGACCCGCGAGGTCATGGACATCTTCTGGAAGTACCGATCGATCACGAACCGGTTCTCGATCCTCTCCAAGAAGATGCTGCGCCGAGTCCATGAAGAATTCACGGCGGACGAACTCATGCCGGTCGAGCTCGTCTTGCAGAACAAGGAAGCGCTCGTTTCGAAGGCCAAGGCCGGTCGGGCACGGGATCGGCAGAAGCGACTGCGTGCGAGCGGCAAAGACGATCGGATTGCCCTGAAGAATGCGGATCACACCACGATCGCGTGCGTCTCGGGCTTTCTGATCAACATGCTCGCGGGGACGATTCAGCTCGTGACGCCGACGAGGCCCAGCGACCGGTGGCCGAAGGGCTACAAGGTGCTAGGGGAGCGGCGCTTCGACGGCGTGGGCGCGTTCGACGCGGCGATCGATGACCTGTTGGAGAACGAGGTCGGCACGGAGCTGGAAAGCACGGCGCCGGCCGTGCTCCGCGCCGATCTTCGTTACGAGCCGACGGAGCGGGGCTTTGCCCTGGTGAGCGCGAGTTCGCGCCACGCGTGCGAAGGCATGCCCTTCGCGCCGAAGCTGGGACACTTGGTGTCTACGGGCACGGAGACGTACGGTTCGGTCCTTCGAGAGCTCGTCGGGGGCGGTGAGGACCTACTGCTCGTGAATCAGGTGCTCGAAGATCTCTACCGCAACGGGGTGTTCGAAGAGAGCCGCGCCGGTCTCGTCACGATGCATCCGCGTGCGTGAGTGGTGCGATGTCAGGCAACGCGACGTGCGGCGACGAACGGGGTCCAGTCGACGATGAGATGGATTCGATGGCAACTGCCGGTATTGGCCACTCCGTGCACGCGCCAGTTGTTGATCTCGACGATCTCACCGAGGCCGATGTGGCGACGCTCTTCGCCTACCTGAAACGTCACGCCGGAATTGGTGACGAGCGGGGTGTGCGTGCGGCGAGACCAGACCTGCGGTCGGGTCTGCGGGCCGTCACGGTGGTGCGGGACCGTTGTGTGAGCCCGCAAGCGCACGAGCGAGATGAGGGCGGGAACGCCCGCGCCGTACCTTTGCGCCAGAATGCGCAGGACCGGCGCGAGGAGAGGGGCGAGGCTGAGCTCGTCGACAAGGGGGTCGACCGCTTCTTCCTGGACCAGGACGATCGGCTCGAGGTACTCCGCGAGGTGGGTTTCCGGCCGTTGCTGTGGCCAGCGGTCCTCGGGGAGTCGAAGCGCCAGCGCCGCGAGGCGCTCGGTGGCGACCGTCCCCACGTCGACGAAGTTCCCTGCAAACTTCCAGTTGTCTTTTGGCGAGGAGTTGGTCATGACGATCTCCGATTCGGCTGATCTATCGGCCCAGGCTCCGGCGAACATGAGCGTTGACGCCAGCGAGGCGAGCGCGAGCCGGGTGGGGGAGGGGCCGTGCGCCGGGGATGCCCAAGAGCCGTTGGTTCGGTTCCGCCAGCTCTTCCGCGACGCGCCGTCGCCGCGTCGCGCTGACTCCGGACTTTCCGGGACGGCAACGATTCGAGCGGTCCGGTTCTGCGAGCCGTTCACGACCGCTTCGAGCTTCGGCTGGTACGTGTTCTCGCCGATCGACTTCAGCCTTCTGTGGGACGGAGATCTCGTCTACTGGAAGGTGGGACTCGGAGATGATTGGCAGGAACTCGAGGCCGTTCTGCTGCCTGGCTTCTCGAGGGACTACGCGCAGAACGCCCCGGCGTCTCTGCGTGCCATGGGCGCGCCGCCGTTTCTCGGGCGTGGGCCCGAGCCCGGGATCGTGCAGGTCTGGACCGGTCTGTTGGCACGCACCCGACCAGGTTGGTGCTCGCTCGTGCGGCCGCTCGCGAATCACCCCCGCGACCCGCGATATGACGTTCTCGACGGACTGCTCGAGACCGACTGGTGGTTCGGGCCCCTCGTGACGCCGCTGCGGCTTCGCAAGACGGACGAGGCGATACGGTTTCGGTCGAGCGTGCCCCTGTATCAGATCCAACCCGTCCCGCGAGAAGCCTACCAGGAGCAGGCTCTCGATTCGCTGGAGGTGGAGAAGGGATTGGATGCGTTGGACGGTGCTGACTGGGAGGCTCTGGAAGCGGCTCTCCGATTGCGCCACGCGGGGGCGGAGGAGATCGGTGCGTACAAGCGGGAGGTGCGTCGCCGCGCCCGCGTGCGGCGGGCGGGCGCGTGATCGAGGCCGTCTCCGGTGGGGCGTCCGCTCTGCCGGCAGCCGGTCGGGTGGGTACGGAAGCGCGAGCCCAGCCGGCCTTCGTTCTGTCGTGCGAGCGGTCGGGTTCGACGCTGCTGCGCTGGCTCCTGGACGCGCATCACGAGGTGGCGAGCCCCGGTGAGCTACGCCTGGGCCGACTCGCCTACGACCTTTACGTCACGTTGTCGCGCACCGTGACCGTCGACGTGCCCAAGGACTCGAACCACCACGTTCGCGAGACTCTTCGCGAGGTCCGGGCGGTGATCGACGGCATCCTGGAGCGCTACACCGTGGCCAAGGGAAAGCGGGTCTGGTGTGAGAAGTCCCCGGAGAACCTGCGGTATCTCGAAGCGCTGACGCACACGTATCCCGATGGGCGCTACCTCTGCCTACACCGCAGCTGCCTCGATGTCGTGAGTTCGTGCCTGGATGCCAGTCGCAATGGCTTCATGGAGGAGCTCTCGGATCACGTACGCCAACGCCCCGACAACCTTGTCGAGGCGATGGCTGCGAACTGGGCGGACAAGACGAGTGAGATCCTGCGTTTCGAGCTCCGCAACGCGTCTCTTTGCCACCGGCTGCGGTACGAGGATCTCGTAACTTCGCCCGAGGAGACGTTGGGGCGCGCGTTCGAGTTCCTCGGCGTCGCGCCCGAACCGGAGGCGATCCGACGCGCATTCTCCATGTCGCACGATGCAGGTGGCGGCGACGACAAGATCCACGAGTCCGGTCGTGTCACGTGCGCGCGTGTCGGGGCTGGACGAAGCGTTCCGGTCGACCGGATCGGCACGCCTCTGCGGAGACGCGTGAACGCGTTGTCCAGAAAGCTCGGTTACGCAGATCTCTGAGCCCGGACTTTGGCGCGGGTGACGTCGGATCCGTTGCGCTCGAGCCCGAGTGCCACGGCCAGCGGCGCTTTGGGCCGACTGCGTCTGGATCTCTGGGGCGAAGACGATCCCCGTGGTGGGAAGGCTCCGGGTCAGCCGGCCGAGAAGCGGTAGCTGATTTCCCCGCCCCACGAGATCGGGGGGCCGAAGTACTGGGTGGAGTACCCGAAGGTGCCCGTGGTGCCGCCGCTCGTGTTGAAGTACTCGGCGTCCGCCAGGTTCCGGCCCCAGAGCGCGACCTGCGCGCGATCGTCGAGGAAGTCGTACGACAGGCGAGCGTTCAGGAGATTGTAGCCGGGGACGTGTCCGGAGGGGTCCTCCGGCTGAACATTGTGGACCTTGGTTTGGTAGTACCAATCGATGCGCGGCGTCAGCCACCCGTCGAGCCAGGTCGGCCCGACGTCGATCGCGAACGAGTACTGCGCCGCCAGGTAGCTCGTGAACTCGGGGACCTGGTTGAAGGTCTCACCCTGGCGATTGATCTCGCTGACGGCATCCAGTGCGGAGATGTCCGGGAAGTCGCCGAACTCGGAGTCGAGCAGGCCGATGTTCCCCGTGATCAATAGGCCGTCGATCGGGCGCGTCATGAGCTCTGCTTCGATGCCTCTCATCGTCGCCGATGAAGCGTTCACGATGAGGCGCACGTTCTCCGGGAGCTCCTGGCCCGGTACGAAGACGGTCTGAGACTGCGTCACCTGGATGTCCTGGTAGTCCATGTAGAAGAGCGCGATGTTGAGAGTCGCGCGCTGTTCGAACCCGATGGTCTTGAACCCAATCTCGAAGTTGTCGAGCGTGGACGGGTCGAAGGGGATCAGGCCTCCGACCTCGCCCGTGCTCCCGACTACTGCGTTGAAGCCGCCACTCGAGAAGCCCTTGGCATACGTGAAGTAGCCCATCAGGTGGTCGAGTGACATGCTGTCGAGGAGATCCTCGGGGGCGAGGAGTTGCAGGCTGCCCATCGGCGTCCACTGTGTGAAGTCCTTGCTGTCGGAGCCCGCCGAAGTGACGACCGGAGCGGTGGCGGCGGGGCTCTCCCCGAGCGGGAAGATGGTCGAGCGGGTGACTCCGCGCGTCTCGCTCGTGTACCGGATTCCCCCGGTGAGGCTCAGCCATTCCAGCAGGCTCCAGGTTGCCTGGCCGTAGAAGGCCCAGTCGCTCTCGTTCCGCTCGACAGGACCGACGGTGAAACCGCCGACGAAGTCGAGCGTGGGTGGGTTCGTTCGGACGATGTTCGCCAGGGTGTTGTCCTCCCAGCTCGCGAACCCGCCGCCTATGAAGCTGATGTCACCGTCGAGCGCTGTTCCGAACACCTGTCCCTCGACTAGGCTCGAGGTCGTCCTCGATGGCTCGCCCTGGACGTCGCCGATGTTGATGTTGGTGAGTTCGATGATGAGATCTTCGGTGAGGTCGATGTCTTCGCGGGTGCGGTTCTTGGCCTGACGCCACGAGCCGAGCAGCTTCACGTTCAGCTCATCGAAGACGCCGACCTCGCCGACCTCGTACTGGACGTTGCCCCACAAGCCATAGTTCGTGTCTTGATAGAGCATCTGGGAGAAGGTGCGGAACTCGAGTGGCTTCGTCGCGTTGCACTTCTCGAAGAAATTAGGGTTCGCGATGAGAAGGAGGCTCCGGATCGACGGATCTGCTTCCTGCACTTCCACACAGCGTCCGCCGGCGCCATTGGTCTTGTTCTGGAAGTAGTTCGCATTCACGTTGATCTCGAGATCGTCGACCGGAAGAACGCGCACCTTGCCCAGGAACCACAGGGCGCTGCGGTTGTTGTGGTACTGGTCGAGCCCCGAGTTGTACGTGTACCCGTCCGAATTCGCGGAGGCGAAAGACCAACGGGTGAAGACCTTGTCCTCGAGGACGCCGATCTTGACCGGCGCGCTGATCATCGCGCGCGTTTCGACGGTGCCGAAGCTTCCGGCGCGAAGCCAGGCGGAGCCGGTGAGCTCGTCGGACGGTGCCACGGTCGTGAAGTTCACCGCGCCGCCGAGCGTATTCTTGCCGAACAAGGTACCCTGCGGTCCGCGGAGAACCTCGACCTGCTGCACGTCGACCACGTTGAGGAGCTCTGCGCTGCCGTTCTGCAGGAAGATGCCGTCGATGTAGGTCCCGACGCCGGGGTTGCCGGATTCGGTGGGGCCGACGCCGCGGATGCGCAGCGAGCCACCGGTGCCGCCTCGGCCCTGTGAAATTTGCAGGTTCGGAACGAGGTATTGGAGGTTGGGTAGCGTCGTGACCTGGGCTGCGACTAGAGTGTCCGCGCTCACGGCCGTGACGGAGATCGGCGTGTCTTCGAGCAGCTCCGCGCGCCGCCGTGCGCTCACGACGATCTCTTCGACCTGCTTGGCTCGCCGTCTCGACAGACCGGTGGGTGGTGTGCCGGTCGACTCGATCTGCTCGGCCTGTGCCTCGACCGCGTCCTCTTCCATGTCGATGCCGGTGGCCGGATCGCTCTCGGTTTCGATGCTCTCGACGAAGCCGGGTCCACCCTGGTCCTGTCCGACCGCGATGCTCGGCCAGAGCGAGAGCGAGAGCCAGCAAGCGAGGATGCCGAAGGCGCCGATGCGGATCGTCATGGGAAGTACCCTCCAGATTGGGGATTACACGGCGTAACTCATGTTCCGGGAGGTTCTCGTAGTCAACCAACTGTGGTCTGGATCCGAACACGGCCAGCGCAACGCAACCGTCGTGTGGGAGCGCCACTCGAGCAATTCGCCGCCGCCGCCGGTGCGGCTCTGCTGCGCAGGAGGGCGGAGGGAAGCCACCCACGATTGCATGCCTTGGGTCCGCGGCCCGAACCGATCGGTCACCTGGAGCGCTCCGTCCGACGGCGTCCATCTTTGCCGAGACGGCCCGGGGGAGTATGATTACCCCTCGTGCCCGCCGATCCCACGATCCGGTTCTTCGAAGATCCGACTGGCCAACGAGTCGCATACGCCGTTCATGGAAGCGGCCCACCTCTCGTCTTCTCCGCGTGGTGGGTCAGCCACGTCGAGGAGGACTGGAAGCAACCGGGGTTGCGAAGGTTCTTCGAGGCGCTCGGGGAGCACTTCACCATCTACCGCTATGATCGACTGGGCTCGGGCCTGAGCGACCGTAACCGAAGCCGGGTGGAACCCGCGGACGAAGCCGCGACCTTCGCCGCGCTGGTCGATCACCTCGCGCTCGACCACCTCTCGATCTTCGGCCTCACCTGCGCATGCCCCGCCGCCCTCGCCTTCGCGTCCCGTCATCCGGACCGTGTCGACAAGCTCGTGCTCTTCGGAAGCTACCTCCGCGGAGCCGACGTAGCCCCGCCGGCGATACAAGAGGCGCTCACTCAGATGGTTCGTGCCCACTGGGGCATGGGGGCCAAGATGCTCACGGACTTGTTCGATCCGGAGCTGGACACCGAACAACGCAAGGAGATGAGCAGGGTCAACCGAAACTCGGCGACCAAGGAGATGGCTGCCTCACTGATGCAGCTGACCTTCAAGGCCGATGTCTCGGAACTGGCACGCTCGGTCAGGACTCCAACGCTGGTGCTTCATCGCAAGGGCGACCAGACGATCGCCTTCGCCGCTGGTCGCGAGATGGCGGCGACGCTCCCCAACGCAACCCTCCAGCCGCTCGAAGGGAACGCGCATGTTCCCTGGGCGGGCGACCCGGACACTGTCGTTGGCGCGATTCTCGAATTTTGCGGCAAGGCGAATTCGGGCGCGCGCACGCCGAGCACCGGACGGGGGCACGTTCTCGCCCGCGCCGGTGACGTCTGGACGCTCACCTTCGGAGCCGAGACGATTCACCTGAAGCATGCGCGTGGCTTGTCGGACCTTGCGATGCTCCTGTCGAATCCCGACCAGGAGATCCCTGCGGATGCGCTCTGGGCCGGCGCGGATGTGGCTGGCCCATTGGGCCGATCCGACGATCCTCTGCTCGACGAGGAAGCCCTCGGCGCCTATCGCGCGCGGCTCCGCACGTTGGAGGCGGAACTCGCCGAGGCGGAAGGCGATCGCGCCCAGGAACTCCGCGAGGAGCGCGACGCTCTCGCCCGTGAGGTGCGGGCGGCCGTGGGCCTCGGCGGTCGGCGGCGCGAGCTCGACGCGACCTCGGAACGGGCCCGCAAGGCCGTGACCGCGCGGCTGCGCTCGAGCATCGAGAAGATCTCCCAGAGCCTCCCTGCGGCCGGGGCGCACCTGAATCAGGCCGTGACGACGGGGACGTTTTGCAGCTACCAGGCGCCGGAGGGGGCTCGCTGGGACGTCCGCTAGAGCGTCTGTAGCTCCCTGCCAGGTCGGTTCTGGCGCCTTGGGGACGAGGGCAAAGACGCCCTCCGAAACCAGGAGTCGACCATGCTCACACCAGGCATCGCAGAACGCCAGAAACCCCTGTTCCAGCTCTACCGCGAGGAGCCCGCGAGCGCCTGGGTGACCGACGTCGCACAGACCGCGTGGCGGCTGGACGACCCGCTCCACACCGCCGTAACCATGGGCCCCGAGGCCAGCGGTCCCTATCCCTTGGCGCTCCACTCGGCCGTCGGCGGCGAGAGCGACGGTCCGGTTCCCGGCGACCTCCTCTGCGCGGCGCTCGCGAGCTGCCTCGACTCGACGCTTCGCGTGATCGCAGAGCACTTGAAGGCCGAGATCACCGCGCTCTCCGTCCGCGCGACCGCAGAGGTCGACGTGCGCGGCACCCTGCTCGTCGGCAAGGAGGTGCCGGTTGGCTTCCAACGTATGACGGTCCAGGTCGAACTCGGGCTCGCCGACGGAACGCCTCCCCGGATCCGCGAGCACTTGCTGCGGGCCGCCGAGCATTCCTGCGTGGTCCTGCAGACGCTTCGCAAGGCGGTCCCCGTGCGCCTGAAAGCTGTCTGACGCAGAAAGCGCTTCGCGACTCACCTTCAACCGCGTCGGACACACCACTCGTGTCCGACGAGAGCGGCGCCCGAGCCGTCTCGGTGCGGCGCCGTCGCCCCGATCTCTTCAACCATAGCCCCGATACCGAAGGAGAAGACCATGAATACAGTCACCAGAAACGATCGCCGCCTCGCGACGAAGATGGTTCTCGCGGCCGTTGCCGTGGGTTTCGCTTTCAGCGCCAGCGTGGCGTGCGCGGACGTCAATGACGAAAAGCGGTTCAGTAGGCAGCTCGCGAAGCACGCGGTCACGGAGGCAGCGGCACTCGAGAAGCTGAGGCCGAAGGCCATGTGCGTGTGCTTCGGGTTGAACAACCACCCCGGGTTCATCCTTCTGGATTCGAACGGATTGGTGGGTTGCGCCGTCCCGAGCTTCGTCGGGGGCGATCTCGCGAATGTGATCGCTTGCGACGGAGACGCGTGGGCGCCGGTCGTCAAGTAGGCGCCGCACCGTCGTCTGCTTCTGCTCGCAGAGCGGCCGGGCTTCGCTGCTTCGAAGCCCGGCCGCTACCCGTCCGGTCGGAGAAGAGCGTCGCGGGCCGCGGTATACGAGGGTTTGGGCTGCAGCTCTTCGTCGAAAAGGGTCGGTGCGTGGGGGCCGAGCGGGGCGAACCCCGCGTCGCGATCGAGCCACGTGGCGCCGTCGTGCGAGTTCCAAGTGGTGATCCCGGCGCACGCACTCACGGCGTGGCAGGCCGCGAACACGTCGCGATAGACCTCGGCCTGCGCTGCGAGCGGATTCGAAGAGTCGGTCAGTAGGCTGATCGAGACGTCGAGTTCGGTGATCTCGACGATCAGCCCGAGATCGGCGAATGCCTGCAGGCGCTCCTGGAGCTGCTCGCGCTCCGGTAGTGACAGGATGAAATGGCCCTGGAAGCCGACACCGTCGATCGGTGTTCCGCGTTCGATCATGCCTCGCACGAGCGCGTAGAGTCCGTCGAAGCTCGCCTGACTGACGCTCGCGAAGATCTCGTTCAGAAAGAGCTTCGCCTCGGGGTCCGCTTCACGCGCCGACTGGAAGGCGAGGTCGAGGAAGTCCTCGTACCGCGCAAAGGTCTGGAAGAAGATGCTCTCCGGATCGACGTGGTCGGAGAGGATTGCGAGCGGCTCGTTTACGACGTCCCAGGTGTGGATTCGGCCTTTGTATCGTCCCACGACGGCGTGGGCGTGCTCGCGGATGAGTTCCCTGAGCCGCGCTTCCGGGTCTCCGGTGTCGAGCTCCGCGTCGAGCCAGGCGGGCGGGCCGTTGAGGCGGTGCCAGAAGAGGACGTGGCCGCGCATGCGCAGGCCGTGTTGCTGGGCGAAGGCCACGGTCTCGTCGGCGTGGGCGAAATCGTAGACGCCGGGGGAACGGACGAGCCGCCCCCACTTCAATTCGTTCTGGCTGGTGACCGAGTTGAAATGCCGTCGTACCAGCTCCCCGACGGGCTCGTTCGTCCACCCCTGGGCCTCCGACGTCGTCCCCGCGAACCGTCCGATCTCGGTGGCGGCCTCACCGACGGTGCAGCTGGCAGCGGGTTCGGCGCAGCTCATGCTCGGTGCGTCGGAGCAGCCGACCAAGAGCGAGCCGAGGACGACGACGAGAAAGGGGCCGACTCGGGCCGCGGCTGGGGCTGGGGTCTTCAGGGGAGGGACTCCTCTGCCTGAAGCCGTACTCGATTGGTCGGAGTCGGGCAAAGTGGTGAGGTGCTCTCGAATGCGAAAGCAAGAAGGGCTCCCGGCTGGCGACGTCGCTCTGGGCCCCTTGTCTTTGCCCCGCGATCTCGTCTACGACCGAACCGCCGCGCGTGAGATCGTGTGAGTCACTCGAATGAACACGCTACTGTTCGACATCGGAAACGTCATCATGCACTTCGACTTCGCTCGCGCGAGGACGCGGTTGGCGAAGTCGAGTGCGGCGGAGGGCGACCCGCTCGGGCTTCTTGCCCCGCTCAAGCGCCAGCTGGAAATCGGCGAGATCGAGGGCTCGACGTTCGTGGCGGAGGCTATCACGACTCTCGGGTACCGCGGTAGCGCAGAGCAGTTCAGAGAAGTCTGGGAAGACATCTTCTCGCCCAACGGCCCGATGTGGGAAACCATCGAGAGGGCGCGCGAACACCACCGGCTCTTTCTTCTCTCGAACACGAGCGACATCCACAAGGATTCGCTGTTTCGGGACTTCGCCATTTTCGAGAGCTTCGAGGGCGGCATCTACTCGTACAGCAGCGGCTGTGCGAAGCCGGATTCAAGAGTCTACCGGACGGCCATCGCCGAGCTCGGTCTCATCGCGGCCGAAACCCTTTACGTGGACGACCGTTGCGAGAACATCGAGGCAGCGACACGCGCGGGCTTCGTATCCCTCCACTACGATCCGCGCTCGCACGAGCGCTTTCTTCAGGAGGCCCGCTCGCGTGGCTTCGCGTTGTAGCGACCCACGCTATCGCCCCGATCGGCTCGGCTTGCGGAGGACACCCTCGTGCTCGCGGGACTAGACCTGGTCGTCTTCCTCGCGTGCTTGGTTGCCGTGATGGGCATCGGTCTGCTGGCGGGAGGGCGTGAGCAGACAGCGGACGAGTATTACCTGGCAAGTCGATCCATGCCGTGGTGGGGGGTCGCCGGCTCCGTGTTCGGCACGAACGTCTCCGCCAATCATCTGGTCGGCATGCTCGGCGTAGGCTTCTCGATCGGATTCGCCCAGAGTCATTTCGAGTTGGGTGCGGTCTTTGCACTACTCGCCCTGGCGTATCTGCTGCTCCCCGTTTTCGCAGGGCTGCGTGTGCATACTCTTTCGGAGTATCTGGCCCGTCGCTACGACGAGCGCGCGAGCCTGCTCTACTCGGGCACGACGCTTCTGTTGATCGGCGCGCAGATGACGGCGTTGTTCTACGTGGGCTCTCGATCGATGTCCCTCCTCCTGCGCGATAGCGCCCTTGATCTCGGTTACGTGGGTGGCGTGGTGGCGCTGGCATCGATCACCGGCGTCTACACCATCATCGGCGGCCTTCGCGCGGTCGTGTGGACCGACGTCATCCAATCGGCCTTGCTTCTCGCCTCGGGCATCCTGGTGGCCGTAGCAACCTTCGCACAGCCCGAGATCGGTGGCTTCTCGGGTCTGCTCGAAAGCGACGCGATGCTCCCGCGCGCAGAGCAGCGCATGCACTTGTACCTGCCCATGAGCCACCCCTCGCTTCCCTGGACCGGCGTGTTCACCGGGTTGATTGCCCTGCACCTCTCGTTTTGGGGAACGAACCAGTACATCGTTCAACGGACCCTCGCGGCGAAGAGCCAGAAGCAGGCGCGCGTCGGGATTCTCGTCGGTGGGTTCCTCAAGCTTCTCGTGCCCTTCTTTTCGATCGCCGGGGGCGTTGCCGCGGCGCAGCTCTTCCGTGCGCGGATGGAAGCCGTCACGGTGGCACCCGACGAGGCGTTTCCGGTTCTGATGAGCCTGGTGATCCCCTCGGGCGGCGGGCTGATGGGTCTGATTGCGGCCGGATTGCTGGGGGCGATCCTGTCCACGATCGACTCGATGCTGAACTCCGCGGCAGCGCTCGTCTCGTACGACATCTACCGCAAGCACTGGAGACCCGAGGCGAAGGACGCGGACCTCGTCCGGTTGGGTCGCTGGGTCGTGGTCGTCCTCGTGTCCGGGGCCGCACTGATGGCCGCGACGACCTACGACCCGGCGTCGCGCGGGAATTTCTTTCTCCAGCTTTCGAGACAGATCTCGTACCTCACGCCGGGACTGATGGTGAGCTTCTTGATGGGCATGTTCTCGGCGCGCGCGACGGCACGCGGCGCCGCCGCGACGATCCTTGCGGCGCCGGTTCTGGGCTTCTTCTTCGAGTGGGCCTACGTGTGGATCGTCGGCGACATGGATGCCGTCCCCCTGTTCGGTCGCGAACTCAACTTCATGCATCGGACGTTTCTGACCGTGCTGGCGTGTGTCGGGGTCCACGCCGCCGTGAGCCGAACCGGACCTCGCGATAGCGAGGCAAGTGCGTATCTGTACACGGCGGTTACAGGTACGAGCCCGTCGCATCTTCGGCGAATCCTGCGGTGGAGCGCCGTCTACGTGGCGGGGAACCTCGCTCTGGCCGCGGGGCTGGTGCGCGGCGCATTCAGCCCCGGCACGGCCGGCGCGGCGGGTGCCGTTCTAACCCTGGGGATCTTCGCGACGTACGTGTGGCGAGAGCGAGACGGGCCGATGCGCACACGTCACGCGATCTTCGATGACCGGCTTCTCGCGGGGCTCCTGACCGCGGCGGTGACCTTCGTGTTGTTCTACTTCTACTAGCAGGCGACACGAGCAGGTTGTTCAAAAGCTCCGGACCGAGCCGGGTGCGTCGATTTGCACCCGAGGCCAAGGCGCGAGAGCGACGCACCCGCCGGGCACTCTCGCTGGTGTTCGCAACGCGGGGATCGGGTCGAAAGGGCCTGCCTGGTGACGGCAGGAGCTTTTCAACAGCCTGCTAGATGAGGTAGCCGCCCGACACCTTGAGATTGGTGCCGGTCACGTATCCAGCCTCTTTGCTCACCAAGAAGAGCAGGGCGCTCTCGAGATCCGCGTAGGTGCCCGGCCGGCCGGCCGGGATTCGCTCGAGGGGCACCTTCTTCTTCGAGTCCTCGAGGACCCCGGGAGAGATCGCATTGACGGTGATGCCGTAGGGGCCCTCGTTCTTCGCAAGAGACTTGGTGAGCACCAGCGAACCGGTCTTGCCGATCTTGTACGGCGTCGCGTAGACGGCTGGGGCGAGCGCGTCTGCATCGGCATCGAGGATGTTCACGATGCGGCCAAAGCCGCGTGTTCGCATCCCGGGAGTGACGGCTCGGCAGGCGTGCCACGTGGCGGTGACCGTGCCGTCGAGGCAGTTCTTCCAGTCTTCTGGGGAGAGTTCGTCGAGGGTCTTCCACACGATCGTCCCGACATTGTTCACGAGAATGTCGATCGGACCCAGCGCAGCAGCCGCTTCGTTTGCCGCGTGCTCCGCCTGATGGGCGTCGGCAAGGTCGGCGCGCACGGCCGTGGCACGGCGACCTGCACGCCGGATCTCCTCCACGACATCGAGCGCATCCTCGGAACTCGACCGGTAGTGCACGGCGACGTCGGCACCTGCGTGGGCCAGAGCGAGCGCGAGAGCGCGGCCCGTGCGTCGTGCGGCTCCCGTCACCAGCGCGCGGCAACCGTCGAGTGCCATCTCGCTCATGAGGCGGCCTGCCCGCCGGCTCGCATCAGCTCGCGGAGAATGCGGGGCTCGTGCGTGCGCACGTACTCGGGCTGTGCGTGGAGCACCGCCGAAGCCATCATGATGCGCGCCAGTCGCTCGGGTTTGCGCGCCGCATAGAACAGAAGAGGACAGCCGAGCGAGCGGAGTCGCTCCGCCTGCCAGATGATCTCCAGCTGACGGTGGATCTTCTCGAAGTCGTCGGTGTCTGGGTGGATGATCCCGAGGTTCGGATCTACGATGATCTCTCGCACGCCGGCGGCGCGGGCCGCTGCGACGCGGGGCTTCAGCGAAGCCACGATCTCGCCGACGAGATCGGCCGGCGTCGCGGCGCGAGGCTGGGAGCGCATTTCGTAGGCGTTGCCGTAGGGCATGTAGGTCAGAATGAGCGACGCATCGGCGCTTGCAATCGCGTCGAGCATCGGGAGCGATGCCTCCTGGCCGGTGAAGTTGATCAGGTCGGCACCCCAGCCGAGGGCGGCGATCGCCGTGGCCGGCGACCAGGTGTCGACGGAGAACGGCACGCCTTCGTCCCGCATGCGCGCGGCGGTTGGCGCGATGCGGCCTTGCTCCTCGTCGTCGTCGATCTGGGGAACATCGGGGGTGATCGATCGGCCTCCGAGGTCGATCATCTGAGCGCCTTCGGTTTGCAGCGCCCGGGCACGTTCGAGCGCCTCGGCGGGGCCGCGAACGATTGAGTCCCGCACCATCGATTCGGGCGAGAGATTCACCACACCGAGGAGCTTCGGTGGACGAAGTCCCGGCGGGGCTGTCGGGGACGGGTCGTAGGAAGGGTCAGCGGCGGTCATCGGACCGGTACTCATAGACGCCGCTTTGCCCGCTCGTCTCCGAAATCGCTGCGCGCAGGCGTCGGACCTGCGTCGCGCCAAAGCGCTCGACCAGGCGAGCATGGAGAGTCTCACCGAACCATGTGGCCAGGTTCTCGACCGAAGTGTTGTTGATGGGCAGCAGGAGCACCTCCGCGGTCGGGACGAGATAGCGGCAATCACGGTACACGATGCGGCTGTGGCCGTCGTCGAGTTGCTCGATCTCGAGCTCGGGATGCTCGGACGGCACGAGCCAGTGTTCGTCCAGCGTATCACACAGCTCACGCACGACCGGCTTGGCATCGAGGAAGTCGATCACCAAGCCCTGCTCCGTGAGATCGCCCTCGATCTCGACGGTGACCTGGTAGTTGTGGCCGTGCAGGCGCTCCTTCGAACCGTCGGGGAAGATCAGGAAGTGCGCGCAGGAGAACTTGAAGTACTCCTTGTTCAACTTGATTGCCCAGCTGTTCATCTTCTTCAGGCGTTCCGAACCGCTGGAGGAGCGGTATTTCCCGGTAGAGACTCCACCGATTTCTCAGGGAGTAGAGAATACTAGGGATGGTGGGCAAGAACCACCAGCCGGGCGCGATCGCTTCGAGTATGGTCTGGTTCCACATGTCCGACTTCCACCAGAGCGGCCCGGTCACGACCCTGCACGACCTGGGCGATGCGCGTCGCGACCACCTGGAAGACCTGCTGACGAGAGCAACGCAGGGGTACAAGATCGGCATGGTTCTGCCCGTTACGGCGGCAGACCTGAGGGCCGCACCATTTTCCCGGATGATCGAGCAACTACGAGGCGTCGACTACATCGATCAGGTTTGCGTGGTGCTGGGCGACGCGCCCGACGTGCGAGATTACCGAGACGCACGGGAACTCGTCGGGCGACTGGGCCCGAAGGCGGAAGTTCTTTGGACCGACGGTGCTGCAATGCAGTCCCTGTACCAGGAGCTCGCCGAGTCCGGTCTTCCGGTGGACGTGCCCGGCAAGGGGCGCTCCGTCTGGACGGCCTTCGGCTATCTCCTGGCAGATCCGCGCCTCGACGCGTTCGTTCTGCATGATTGCGACATCGTCGACTACGACCGGATCCTGCTCGCGCGACTCTGCCTACCGATGGCGCATCCCAGCCTGGACTTCGAATTCGCGAAGGCCTTCTATCACCGGTCTACCGACCGAATGCATGGTCGCGTCACGCGGCTCCTCATGTCGCCTCTCCTCCAGAGTCTGATCGCCCTCTGGGGGCGCGATCCGTTCCTGCACTTTCTGGAGAGCTTTCGGTATCCTTTGTCCGGCGAGTTCGCGATCACGTCGGCGCTGGCGCGTTCCAACCGAGTTCCAAGTGATTGGGGACTAGAGATCGGGACGCTGGCCGAAGTGTTCCGAAACACCTCGGTCAAGCGCGTGTGTCAGGTCGATCTGTGCGTCCGCTACGAGCACAAGCATCAGGACCTGTCCCTAGACGATCCGCATCAGGGCCTGATGAAGATGGCTACCGAGATTCTGACGACTCTCTTCCGCATGCTCGCGAGCCGGGGGACGGTGATCGATGCCGGACACGTCTCGACGCTGCGTGCAGCCTACCTGCGGGTCGCGCAGGATGTCGTCCGGCAGTATCACGCCGATGCCCTCGTAAACGGACTGGTCTACGATCGCGACTACGAAGAACGAGCCGTGGAGGGCTTCGCCCGGCAGATTCAAACGGCGGGCAGCGACTTCCAGGAGGACCCTTTGGGCGGGGTGGCGATTCCGAACTGGGCTCGCGTGCTCACGACCTTCCCGGGCCTTCCGAGTCGATTGCGGGATGCCGGGGGTTCAACTTCCTGAATCAGCGTGCAACCGTCCGAACGATCTGAGCACGAAGCGGAGGCTCGTGACGTCTGGGGGGACTCGCAGGGCGCCGGTCCTCCGTCGAGGACGCTTCTCCAGACGAGGTCTCTCGGGTGCTGTCCTACTTAGGAACTAGGACAGGACCGTCTCTCGGTGATGGGTCGCGCCTGGCACCTTTGGCTGATACCTTCGCCCGAAGCGGTGGTTCTCGGCGGCTCAATGGATGGTCCAGCCAGACGATCGTCCGGCTGGTTCCCAGCGTTGTGCGTGCGCGCCGACGTCCGGACCTGGGTGCGCGTCATGCGTTCCCTACTTGCTCGAAACGTCGTCGAGGCCTAGGTGGGTTCAGGCTCTAGAGATCAGCGGCCTCGTCTCTCCGAACGAGCAGACGTGTTTTTCGTGATGCTCGTCGCATCGGCACCCGTGCTCTTGGAGTGGGCCTCGGGGCTGGAACACACTGCGTCCGATATCGCGAGGTACTTTCTGCCCAACCTGGATTGGCGTTGGCAGCACGCGGGTGCCCCGGCCGCGTGGAATCCTTGGGTGTTCGGTGGGTATCCGATGGGTGCGGACCCTCAGGTGGCTGGATTGCACCCGTTCGATTGGCTCTATCGATGGATTCCATTGCGGTTGGCCGCCGTCATCGAAGGCGCGATCTGTCCGGTCGCGGCCGCTGTGGGGATGCGGCTCTATCTGCGCCAGATTGGCTGTAGTCGTGCGGCCGCTCTCCTGGGTGCCGCTGCCTTCGCGCTCGGTGGATTCATGGGTTCTCGAGGGCCGCACCTTGGGCTTCGGCGCGCCGCGGCTGCCATCCCCTGGGGACTGCTCGTGGTCGAGAGGTTCTCAGCCGCTCGGCGCGTCGTCTTGATGGCGCTGGTGCTCTGGGCGATCCTGGTGGCCGGACATCCCCAAGGCTCGTTGCTGGCGGTGTTCCTCGTTTCGGTCTACGGGCTGTCGTTCGGCCAAGGCGGTCTGTGGGCACGGATGACGGCGGTGTCTTCCGCGTGCATCCTGGCCGGCGCACTGAGCGCGCCCCTCTGGTTGCCGGCCGCCGAGTTGCTGCTGGAGAGCACCAGGGCGCTGGGATCGAATCCGTTCCCCAACCCGGTCGTCGGGATACGGGACCTGTACCGCCTGATCGTTCCCCTGGCCGCGGGGGGTGGCGGTGCGCTGTCGGGAACCGTTGCCCCATCCATCCTCTGCTCGGCGGTCGAATGCGGAGTGTATCCAGGCATGGTCGCGGTGGTCGGTGCAATTGCCGCGGTGCCCCTCGCGATTCGTTTCGGTCGCGTGGGCTTCTGGGTGGCCGTTGCCCTGGTGTCTCTGGTCTTGGCGACAGGAGTTCTAGAGGCCTTGTTGGGCACACTCCGGGTGCGGGGATCCACTCGCTTCCTGATGTGGTGGAGCGTTGCCGTCTCGGTCCTGGCCGGGAGTGGGTTCGACCGGCTCCGCGCGAAGGAGCAGGGCGCGCGCGCGCTGATCGCAGCGATCTTTGCAGGGTTGGCCGTCATTCTAGTGTGGCATCTCTTCGTCCGGCGAGGCGTGTTCAGCGTCACCGCTGCCGCCGGCGTCACGTTGATCGCGTCGTGTGCCGCTCTTCTCCTCGTGGTCGGGGCGTCGGAGCGAGCCCGACCACGAGCGATCGGGCTCGTGATCGTCCTGCTGGTCGCGGATCTCCTGTTCACCAACCACGATCTCTCGTTGACCGGCGTGCGAAGGGGGACGGTCGACGACCTCCAGACCTCCTTGGCACCCATCGCGCGCATTGCGAAGCAGTCGGACCGGAGTCGAGTCCTGGTCCTGCCGATGACGTTCGCCGCCAACTGGGCGCCGAACCTCGGTCTGCGGCTGGTGCAAGGCTACAATCCACTGGTGCCTGCGCCGACGGCCCTGGTGCTCGATCAGCAATACGGGATCGGTCTCGATGGAGTGGGGGCGGTCACGGAACCGGGTTTGGCTGGGGTCGATGATCATGCCCTGGACCTCTTGCGCGTGGGCCTCGTCGCCGTTCGCAGCGGGGTGTACTCGGAGGTCGGCGAGGCGATCGCCGAGAGCGCGCGCGAACCGGATGCGCGATGGGAGAGACTGCCGGATCTCGTCGATGGAGTCGTATTGTACCGCAACCGACGGTCCAGGCCCGCGGCATGGTTCGTCGACGGGGTGCGGGTGGTCGGTTCCCAGGAGATTTACGATGCGATCCACGGGCGGATCGCGGAAGGCACCTTCGATCCGCGTCACGAGGTCTTGAGCACGCAAGAGATCGGCCCGACTGCGTTCGCGGATCAGAGTTGCAGTCGCGGCCGGGTCGACGTGGTGGGCTATGGTAGCGATGAGATCATCCTCGACGTCGGCACGGATTGCGCGAGGTTTCTTGCCACCAGTGAATGGAACTACCCCGGGTGGGGCGCCTGGGTCGATGGCCGTGCGGTGGAGGTTCACACGGTCAATGGCGGATTTCGGGCGGTGCTCGTACCCGCCGGTTCCCGTCGGGTCGTGTTCAGGTTCGAGCCGACCTGGACCACCTTCGCTCGTGTGCTCGCGTTCGCGGCTGCCTTGGCGTTGCTCGCGATGGTGGGAACCATTCGCGCGCGAATCCTCCCGAACAGACCCCTGAGCGCCCCGTCATCGATGGAGCAACCGGTCTCGTCCGGATCTCTCGAGTCTCCGGAGTCGGCTGCGGTCAAGGAGCTTCCTAAGTAGCGGAACTATCGAGGGAAAAATGTTTTCCTTGATAATTTCCGTGGAAACTATAAAGACTCGCCAGTGAGCGCGAGGACGCCGAAATGAAGTCCCTTCGTGAAATCGGAGAATATTGGAAGACGGAATACCCGGAGCGCACGTTCGAGCGGGTGAGGCCGCTGCTGCGACTTTCGCGCCTGTCCCACCTCGTCCCTGCGTTTCAAAAGAGCGTGCTTGCTCCCCACGGCCTCTCGCCCAGCGACTACAGTATCCTCGGCGCCCTGCGGCGCGCCGGACGTCCGCGCCAGCTCCAGCCCGAAGACCTCTACAATGCGCTGGGCTGCACACCGGGTGGCCTGACGAAGATGATCGATCGTCTCGAGCGCCGAGGGCTCGTGCAGCGCACGAACGACCTCGAAGATGGCCGCCGCGCACGAATCCGGCTTACGCCGAAGGGCGCGGCGACGGAGCGCTAGGCATTCGCCGACTACAGCGATAGCGCCGAGCGGGTGAAGTCGCCGCTCTCAGACGAAGAGATTGAGCAGATCGACTCGGCGCTCGAACTTCTCGCCGCGATCTTCGAGTCGCCGGACGTTGGGGCGCCGGCGTCCCCACCCGGCGTGACGAGCCTGGCTGCGGTCCGGGCGGCTTTGCGTCAGGCGCGCCCCGGACAGGAGAATGCCGACAGGATGGAAGCTGAATGAAATACGATTTGCTCATCACGAACGGGCTAGTGGTCGATGGAACGGGGCTGCCGCGTCGTCGGGCCGACGTTGCGATTCGTCAAGGTAAGATAGCCGGGGTCGGACACTTCGACGAGTCCCTCGCCGAGAACGTGCTGGACGCCGAAGGCCGCGTCGTCGCCCCCGGAATCATCGATCCGCATACGCACTACGATCCCCAGCTGACCTTCGATCCCTACGGCACGTCCTCCTGCTATCACGGGGTGACCACCGTTCTCGCCGGGAACTGCGGGTTCTCGATCGCACCGGTGAAGGAGCAAGATCGAGACTTCCTTTCGCAGATCTTCACCCGCGTCGAAGACATGGCGCCGGATGCACTCGATGGCATTCCCTGGAACTTCGAGAGCTTCCCCGAGTTTCTGAAGAGCCGAGAAGGTGCGCTCGGAATCAACGCGGCCTTCTACGTAGGACATTGCAACATTCGTCGCTGGGTGATGGGCGAGGACAGCAATGTGCGCGAAGCCACGGCGGAAGAGATCGAGTCCATGCGTGTGATGGTGCGCGAAGCGATGGAAGCCGGCGCGGCCGGACTCTCCTCGACGCACGCCCCCACGCATCTCGATGCCGCCGACCGACCCGTGCCCAGTCGGCTTGCCTCGAAGGAGGAGCTGGAGGCGCTGGTGAACGAGGTCGGACGCAGCAATCGTGGCTCGATCTCGTATCTCCCCTACAGCTCGATCGGGGGCCTCGACGACGCGGACGGCGACTATCTGATCGGACTCGCGCTCGGCAGCCGTCTGCCGATCATCATCCAGGGGCTCGGTGCTCGGAACAAGGTCGATGCGCCCACCGCAACCTGGGAGCATTCTCGCGCCTACCTCGAGCGCGCTCGAGGCCAGGGTGCATGTGTCTACTCGATGCTGATGGCGCGTCCCTTCAATCGACGCTTCACCATCGCGGAGGGCACGGGCCTCTACGACGGCGTCCCTGCCTTCGCCCGACTCTTCGCAGAAGCCGAGACCGCTGTGGAACGGACCGCCATGCTTCGCGATCCGAGCTATCGCGACGAGATCCGCGACGCGGTGGAACACCCGAACACGAATCCCGCCAAGGGCTCGACGCTTCCCCCACCCCACTTCGACGTCCTCGAGGTCTACGCTGCGTCGAGGCCGGAGAACCAGGAGCTGATCGGGCGATCGCTCAGTGAGGTCGCAAGCGAGCGGGGCCTGGCGCCCATGGATCTGATGGTCGACATCGCGCTCTCAGAAGATCTCACCGTCGAGTTCATCTGGCGCACGGAGACCGAGGAGTGGAAGGAGGGGACCCACGTCGCCTCTCTGCACCCGAACATGATCATCGGGACGTCGGACGGCGGCGCCCACCTCGGGCGCGACGATGGCGCGGAGTTCAGTTCGTATTTCCTGCGGTACTGGGTGCGGGAGTGGGGTAAATGGGAGCTCGAGGAGGCCATCCGCCAACTCACCCAACAGCCTGCGGCGCTGCTCGGCCTCACCGGACGCGGGATGCTGTTGCCGGGTTATGCAGCGGACATCATGATCTTCGATCCGGAACGGATCGGTCCCGGGAAGAAGGAGTTCGTACACGACTTCCCCAATGGGGTGGGACGCTGGTCTAGCCGTCCGGAAGGTGTCCACGCGACGATCGTGAACGGAGTTCCGATCGTCATCGAAGGAACGCTCGTCGAAGGTTGTGGCTATCCGGGCCGCGTCGTGAGTCCTGTTTCCGATTGACGGGGATGACGTTTCACGTCGCGAAATGAGGCGGCGTCTATCCCCGCGTATTTTAGGAGTTGAAGCGATGAGCAGTGTGACACCCGAAGCGAAGGATTTGCCGGCCATCATCTCGGTCGATGACCATGTGATGGAGCCGAAGACGCTGTGGCAGGAAGAGCTGCCGCCGAGCATGCGCGCCCGCGGGCCAAGAGTTTCCCGTGAGAAGGTCAAGCTCGAATTCACCGGAGGCCACTACGGGTTCCAACGAGACGTCGAGGATGGCAGCTGGTGCGACGTGTGGCTCTTCGAAGATCTCGCGACACCCACGGGCCTTCTCCATGCGCCCGCGGGCATACCTCGCAGTGAGCAGCGCAACGTACCTGCCGTGTACGAGGACCTGCGCCGTGGCACCTACGATCGCGACGCGCGACTCGAGGACATGACGCTCAATCACGTCGAGGCTGCGATCTGCTTCCCGAACATCTTTCCCCGCTTTGCTGGCCAAGGCTTCGCCGAGCGCGAAGACAAGGAGCTCGGCCTGCGCTGTCTTCAGATCTACAACGACTGGATGATCGATGATTGGTGTGGAGGCGCGGGCAAGGGTCGGCTCATTCCCTTGACGCTCGTTCCGCTCTGGGATCCAAAGCTCGCGGCAGACGAAGTGCGACGCTGCGCGGCGAAGGGAAGCCACGCAATCGCCTTCAGTGAGAATCCCTCCAAGCTCGGCTTCCCGAGTCTCTACACCGGAGAATGGGATGTGCTCTGGGAGGCCTGCCAAGAGACGGAGACGACCGTGTCGATGCACATTGGCTCGTCGTCTTCGATGCCGACGACCTCGCCAGACGCACCGCTTGCGACCAGCATGTGCCTCTACGCCCAGAACGCCCAGGCATCTCTCGCCGACTGGGTCTTCTCGTGCACTCTGACCCGTTTTCCGAACCTGAAGATCTCCTACGCCGAAAGCCAGGCCGGCTGGGTCCCGTTCCAGCTCGAGCGGATGGACAGCGTCTGGCGCGACGGTGTCGGGGGCGTCGACTTCCCGGTTGCGCCGAGCGAGCAGGTGAAGGGGCGTGTGTGGTCGTGCATCTTCGACGACCTGACAGGCCTCAAGAACCGAGACGAGATCGGAATCGAAGCGATCCTCTTCGAGACCGACTACCCGCATTCGGACGGGACGTTCCCGGAGTCGAGAAATGTCGCGCGCGACCTCTTTGCGCAGGCGGGGATGAACGCGGAGGAATGCCGGAAGGTGCTGCGTACCAACGCCATCGGCTGCTACGGGCTCGAGCGTTTCGGCGTCGCGAGTTGACGGACGGAGCAACTCCTTGGGTCGGGGCCGTCAAGGGATACGTCGAGCAGGATCCCTGAAAGCCTCACCCTGCGCGGCTGGGTAACGCCGACACGAGACCGACGCCTGGCGTGGCACGGACTCGTCGTCTCCGACGCTCGACCACCGGACGACGATGGATACGACGGGATGGATCCGCCGGGCGCTGCGCGGTCGCGGGCGTCACGGCTGCACGATGCCGTGAACGAGGACGCCGATATGCTCGGTGGCCACCGGGCCTGATCCGTCATAGATCGTATCCGCTGCGACGGCTCCCGGCTCGACACTCGGGTGAACCGCGAAGGATCCCGCGGAAAAGGGTAGGCCTGTCGGTCGATAGGCGTAGGGCGCGATGACACATCCGGGGGGTGTGCACAGAAAGCCCGCTGCGGAGGTGTCGACCCAGAGTGCGCTCGCGATTCCCTCGGAAATGCCTGGTACCGCCGCCCAGTAACCGAGCGTGTGATCGAACTCCACCAGCGGATCCGCGTCGAGATCCACTTCCGGCGAGAACGGCGCCGCGGCGGCGGCACTCAGGTCGTCCCAGAAGAAGAGGTGCAGATTGAGCTTCTCGGCCGCGCCGAGTGGGACCGGTCCTGGGTAGCGGTGGGTCTGGTCCGAGTAACAGGGGAACGTGCCCGTCGCGTCACAGTCGCCAAGCGCTCCGACGACCATTTCGTAGCTCGTGATCATGGTCGGGCTCGTGACGGCGATACGGGTGTGCACGATCTGCGTTTGTGGCCCACCGTCGTCCTGGAACGAGGTGTAGCCCACGAGACCATCGGTCCAAGACGGCATCGTGCACGTGGAGTACGGGGGGCACGTCGAGCTCCGGCCCATCGAGTCGCGGATCTCGATCTCGACCCCCACGGGGGTGGCCGATGGAGTCGGGGTCGCCGTCAGCGCTGGTGTGGAGGATGGAGTCGGCGTCGACGTGGCGCTGGGCGTCGGCGACGGCGTGGGGGGGCGGACCTTGAACTTGTCCTTGAAGAGGATTCCAGTCGACTTCACGCCGGGCGCCTCGAACCGGCCTTGGAGCACGAGTCCCTCGGTGTTCCGGAGTTCGGTGATGACGACGTCGTCTTGGGACAGGGGCATGTCCGCAGCAGGCACATTGGAGCCCTTGGCCAGGATCTTCCATTTGGTCTTGCCTGCCGCCCCAACCTTGACCTTCAACAGCTTGACGCCGCCCGCATTCTCTCGATTCGGATCCTTGAAGAGCAAACCCTTTGGCTTCGAGGCCTTTCCAAGGATCTTCCAACACGGCTTCTCGTCGCAGACTCCGGCCGGCGGCAGAACCGCATCGTGCAACAGCGTGTTCACGGCTCCCCCATTCGACGTCTCCCAGATGCACAATTGCCACTGCGTGCTTCCGGACACGGGATCACCAAGCTCTGAGAACGCGAGCGCGTCGCCCTTCGCCGCCGTGTACAAGACCTTGTCCTTCCCCTCTCTGGCGACGTCCTTCCACAGGATCTTGCCCTTGTTCGATCCCTTGGTGGCAGACGCATCCGTCGGAGAACCGCACGGGTCCATGGCGTGAGAAACGGAGGCGGACGCGAGAATCGTCACTGCGAGAAGGAGGCTCGGGAAGATGCGCACAGACGGAACTCCTCTGGACCTTGGGCCGAGGAGTAAGATTCTCCCGGCGGAAGCGGTGTGAAGCGAAGCGTACTGCAGGCGAATCGCGGCTGTCGAGGGGCGTCTTGCCTGATCACGCGCGTTCGAGTCGAAGCAGCGTGAGTTTTGCGTGAGGCACGTCGAGCGCAAACGTGACGAACCGTTCTCTCGAGATCTTTCCCGACTCCACGGTGCTCTACGTGCTGGGAGTCAGCGCCGAGTTTCGCGCCTCGCTCTCGGTTCAGTCGTCGAGCGCGCCTCTCAAAATCCAATCGCGGACCTTTGCGACCAGCTCTGGCGGTAGGAGGTTCGGCGAGTTCCGTGGCATGTGCGCCACGACCTGGCCCGTGTCGTCTGTCGGCTCGCAACGAGAAAGCAGATGGTAGAGCCAGCTGCCCTCGGGGTCACCCGGGGCGATCAGTGGTAACGAGGTCGCCGCCGTGGTGACCTCATGGTCGAACAGATGCTCGTAGGCGTCGGTGGAGAGATCGAGACCGCCCGCGGGCGCCTGGTCATCGTGGCAAGCCGAGAAGGAGCAACTTCCGACGAAGACGCCTTCCGAGATACTCGTGAGCGTCGCTGGCGGCTCGGAGAGCACTGCGGGCGTATCGACGCACGGTGGGACGACCGGGAGCTCGACATCCCCGGGCAAGGACGCCGGTACGTAGAGGGGTGCTTCGATCTCATCGGCCGCCGGGAGGGTCTGCGCAGGATTGCGCGGCGCGCCGATACCCGTGCACGGGCCGCTGTTCATGACGATGCCATCGACGACGCCGTCGACCTGGTTGCCCGTGTGCACCGCTCCGTCCAGCAACATCTCACTCTCCGCGAGACCGAGCATCACGCACATCTCCTGATCGCCGATGCCGAAACCGACGGACTCGTCTCGGGGATTCCGATAGCCGCACGTCATGCGGAGTCCGCGCGCGCCAGACGCCGCCAGGTCGATCGGGGGATCGAGCGACTTGCCGTTCGGTTCCGCGTTGAACGTATCGAGGCTGTGGATCACCTGACCGTCCATCGGCCCGCCGAGAAGCTCGACGCTGAAGTAGTTTCCTAGGTAGTGGTAGTGCGGAAGCACCCAGTGGAGCTTCAGGTCGAGGGGCTTCTGAATGATGGTGTCGAAGATCTCCTCGAAGTCGCACTCCGCGGTGAAGCGGGCTTCGCTCTCGGGTGGGATATCGAGCGCGCCGTAGTTGAGCCGGAAAGCCGTGAGGACGACGTCGACGTCTCGGGGATGGATCAGGTCCAGCCCCAAGCGCAGGAACGTCTTGTGAGCGCGAAAAGACGGGTTCAGGAGGTGGATGGTCGCTACGATCTTGTGGCGAGGAGGGATCTTGACGACCACCCCCGGGGCGAACGGTTGCTCCTCGAGGAGCGACTGTGTGGACTGCGCGAAGAGTACGGTCCCGATGATGGAGGCGACGGTCTCATCGAACTCACGCTCGGCACACGGGAAGCGGCCATCTGGTCCGGGATAGGATTGTTCGGGGACGACGAACCAGTTCGAGTGATGGTAGGCACCGCCGTTGCCGAGGGTGACCTTGTTCACGTACAGGGGCTTCTCGTTGTCGAGCGTCCAAGAGACGCAATCCGACGGTAGTTCCTCACCGGGACTGAGGGTGATCTCGCCGAAGTCGTGCGTGAGGGTGGCCTGTGTATCTTCGGTTACGGGGGTAGGCGCAGGCACCGGAGATGGCTCGGGCGGGGCAGGAATCGCGGACGGCTCGGGCGCTCCTGGCCCTTGGGCGCTCGACCCCCCGCTTCCGCAGCCCTGGACGATCATCGCCAGTCCGAGCAGAAGAGTACACGCGCCTTGGAGGCCTCGGCCCACTGTTTTCGCCGTCGTCATTTCCACACCCCTTCTTTCGTCCTGCTGCATAGGACATCTGTGATGCTCCCGCCAAGTCGACCGTGCGACCGACGACGCTCTGTTCGGCTCCGAACGTCGTCCTCATTCGTTTCTTGACGGGGGGTGTCGGGCTCTTTTTCGTTTTGGCGCCAGACCTATCGAGTTCGCGATACGAACCTGAGATTCGAAGATGCGCCTCATCTGCAGCATTGCGCACGCGTAGTTCCAACGAGCTGGCGTCCCCGGGTGTGAACCCTGCCGCTCGCCCCGCGGGCCAACTTCAGCCGCGGTCGCGGTCGTCTCGCTCGAACGAGTGTTCGAATCTTTTCGCCGATGACACCGGGGCAGCTGCCAGCGCGCACGGCGGCAGTGGTGCCGACGCCTGTGGTGTTTCGCCGGCACGGCGCTGGGGGCGAAGTAGTCACTCGCGCGAGAAAAGTGGATGGCGTAAGAGCATGAGGGTCGGATCGTCGTCGTCGCCGGGTCGCTGACGCGTAGCAGGAAAGTTCGCGGGACCCGTTGCTCGTAGACGTGCAAGGGAGAACTCAACCGTGGATCGTACCGTCGCCTCTCTGATCATCCGATCGGTCGCGCTGCTGTGGCTGACTACGGCAACGCCCGTTGCGCACGCTGCCTGCAATCTCATCCCGGGAGAGCGTGCCGCGTTCCCGAGCGCGCTCGGTGTCGTCGATCGTCCCTTCGCCGCGCCCGGCGAGGCGGTCGAGATTTCGCTCCGTGCCTGCGACGCATCGGCCGGGCTGACGGCAGCTGCGGTCGATCATACGGTGACGGTGCTCTTCACTCCGCCGAGCGGCGTGCCCACCGCGGCCGTCCTCACCGCCGCGCCGGACTGTGCGGCGCTCCAGCCCGACCTCGGCGCCTGCGCGGCGGCGCTGGGTGTCGGC
>JAJCZO010000210.1 GCA_029262355.1 Deltaproteobacteria bacterium | reverse complement strand
GCGTCTTCCTCGGAATCTCGACGTTCGACTATCTCGTCATGCAAGCCGACGAGAAGGCTCCCGATCCCTACCTACTCACCGGCAATTCCCACAGCGTGCACGCGGGCCGGCTCTCCTATCTCTTCGATCTCCAAGGTCCGTGCATGGTCGTGGACACCGCGTGTTCGTCGTCTTTGGTCGCGGTACACGTCGCCTGTCAGAGCCTGCGCTCTGGCGACTGTAGCGTGGCCCTGGCCGGTGGGGCCAACGCGCTTCTGAACGTCAGCTTCACCATCGCCTTCTCGCAGGGGGGGTTCCTGGCAAGCGACGGTCGTTGCAAGACCTTCGATGCTCGTGCGGACGGGTACGTGCGTGGCGAAGGCTGCGGGATGGTGGTCTTGAAGCGGCTCTCGGATGCGGTGGCGGGCGGGGACGACATCTGGGCAGTGATTCGGGGCTCGGCGGTCAATCAGGATGGCAGGAGTGCCGGGCTGACGGCGCCCAGCCAGCGCGCACAGCAGCGAGTGATTCATCAGGCACTGGAGAGCGCGGACGCGAAGCCGGATGAGATCTCGTACGTGGAGGCGCACGGGACGGGAACGCCGCTGGGGGATCTGATCGAGATCGAGGCGCTGACGAACGTGGTGGGCCGTCCGCGAAGCGACGGGTCGACATGCAAAGTGGGCTCGGTGAAGACGAACTTCGGGCATCTGGAGGCGGCGGCGGGGATCGCGGGCCTGATCAAGGTGGCCCTGTCGCTGCGTCACCGGGAGATTCCACCGCACCTACACCTCCAGCAGCTGAACCCCGGAATCTCGCTGGAGGATACCGCGGTCGAGGTTCCGACGGAGCTCGGGCCGTGGGAGCCGGCGGGGAAGCGCCGCTTGGCCGGGATCAGCTCGTTCGGATTCTCGGGCACCAACGCGCACGTGATCTTGGAGGAAGCGCCGGAGTGCGAATCGGCCGAGGCGCCCGTGGAGACCCAACCCGACGCGGACGATCCCCACGTCCTCGTCCTGTCTGCGAACGGCACCGGGGCGCTCGCCGATCGCGCCCGTAGCATGAGCGGCCTCCTGCGGAAGCCGGATGTGTCGGAGTCTCTTCGCGATGTGTGCTTCACCGCGAGCCGCCACCGCACTCACCACGCAGATCGATTGGCCGTCCTCGGTGCGAGTGCCCTCGAGATTGCGGACAGGCTCGAGGCGTTCGCGGACTCGCGGGAGCAGCCCGGCCTCGTGACGGGGTACGTGCGGTCCGGTGCGGCTCCGCAGACCGTGTTCGTGTTTCCTGGGCAAGGCTCCCAATGGTTGGGAATGGGGCTCGAGCTGTACGACTGCGAACCGGTGTTTCGGACGGCGCTCGACGACTGCGCGCGATCGATCGAAGCTCGCGCGGACTGGGATCTGATGCGTGAGATTCGCGGTGAAGGCCGATCGGGCCTCGAACGCGGAGACGTCGATGTCGTGCAGCCGGCCATCTTCGCCGTTCAAGTCGCCCTTGCAGCGCTCTGGAAGAGCTTCGGGATCGAACCCGACGTGGTCGTTGGGCACAGCATGGGCGAGGTTGCCGCTGCCCATGTGGCCGGTGCACTCTCGCTGGATGATGCCGTACGGGTGATCTGCGAGCGGAGTCGGTTGGTGCGAGCCGACAGCCAGGCCGGCGGAATGATGGTCGTCGAATTGCCATTCGACGACGCGCGGTCGGCCATCGGAAGCAATGCAGAGGAGCTTGCCGTGGCCGCGAGCAACGGTCCCCGCTCCTCCATTCTCTCCGGTCGAATCGGTGCGCTCGAGGCAGTGCGCGCCGAGCTCGAGTCTCGAGAGGTCTTCTGTCGCATGGTGAAGGTGGACTACGCGTCGCACAGCCCGCAGATGGACGTGCTCCTGCCCAAAGTGGTGCAGGTTCTTGGCGACCTGCAGCCGGGCGCGGCGACGGTCCCCTTCCTTTCCACGGTACGCGGCGACTTCACGGAGGGCACGGAGCTCGATGGCGCCTACTGGGCACGGAATCTCCGCGAGCCGGTCCTGTTCTGGAATGCGCTGGAGAAGCTTCTCGAGCGGCCGCCGTGCGTTCTGCTCGAGGTGAGCCCCCACCCCGTTCTGCTCCCGGCCCTCGGGGATGCTCTGCGCAGCGAGAGTCATGCGGCGACCGTCGTCACTTCCTTGAGACGCGATCAGCCGGAGCGCCAAGTTCTCCGGGAGTCGATCGGTGCACTGTACTGCGCCGGCGTGGACGTCGACTGGGCGCAGATCCACCCGAGTGGTCGCCGTGTCGGTCTGCCCACGTATCCATGGCAACGGGAGCGGTATTGGATCGAGGAGAGCCTTGCTGAGCGGAACCGAAACCTGACGTCGCGGGCCGGCCGCGGGGGCGGCGTCGGAAGGGCGGTGGGCCACCCGCTTCTGGGCCACGGCTTCGAGTCGGCTCTGGGCGCGCAGGTGTTCGAGGTGGAGCTCGCGTTGGAGAAGCAAACCTACCTGGCCGACCATCAGGTGGAAGACGCTGCGTGGCTACCGGCTGCGGCGTACGCGGAGATGGCACTCGCAGCCGCGGCGCAGGTCGGTGGCGGCGCGGCTTCGGTGGAGTCG
>JAJCZO010000209.1 GCA_029262355.1 Deltaproteobacteria bacterium | reverse complement strand
CACCATCTTCCCATCCACACCCCGCCATTCACCGCCGCGCCCGGCGGTACCCACACGACCCACCCCTCGTTTGGGGAGTGGAGCTGTCACGGCGGCGCCATGGCGGGAGAAACGTGTCTGCCCAAGGAGCTCGGCTTCTGTGGAGAGGGTGGTGTGTGTGCGAGCGAGCTGGTCGGTTCGTTTGCGTGTGCCGGCTACGGGCCGCCTTCGCCGCGCCCCGCAGTGATCGTGGGTGGTGCGGGGCAGGCGCAGGCACATCTGCCGTTCGCGGATGGTGTGTATCAGCCCTTCCCGATTCGTGGCGTGATGTACTGGAACACGCACGCGTTCAACCTGACGACCAGCGACCACGAGATGAACGGCCGGGTGAACTTCGCCTTCGCCAAGAACCAGGTTCACCGCGCGGTGCGTATCAGCAACTTCGGCGCGATCTTCTCGCCGAACAACGAGCCGTTCACGAAACAGACGTTCTGCAACGACCACACGTTCCCCATCGGGTCACGGGTGTTCCATCTGTTCGCCCACACCCACAAGCACGGCGAGCATTATTGGGTCACGATGCCGGACGGTACGAAGATCTACGAGAGCTTCGACTATTCGGATCCGGTCCAGGCGCGCTATAACCCGCCGCTCGCCTTCGATTCTCCCGATCGTGCTGATCGGACCGTTACGTACTGCGCCGTGTTCAATAATGGCGTGAATGGCGATGGGTCGTTCGACACGGATCTGGTGACGCGCTCCTCACGCGTACCTCCGGTGGCTCAGGAGTTCATCGGCGCATGTTCTCCCCTCGCGTGCGTCAATGACGGGATGGTGGGGGAGCCCTGCGAGGGTGTCGACGACAACGCGGCGTGCGACAGTTCGCCCGGCGCTGGCGATGGCTTCTGCGACGCGTGTCGGATTACCGGAGGGGAGAGCACCGAGAATGAGATGTTCGTTCTCTTTGGCGCGCAATACGTCGATCTTGACGTGCCGGGCGCCGTCGAGTTCGACGGCTTCCGGTAGGCGGGCGGAAAGTCCCATCCCAAACGGAAGCCGTCTCATCGATTGGGGCGGCTTTCGTCGTTCTGGGGCGAGATCAGCGCTGTGCGTCGTTCGTAAGGCTGCGCACCGTTGGGTCCGCCATCAATGCCCGTACCCGCGAGTCGTTCGCGAGGGCGCCGAAGTTGCCCGACCGCACGGCGCGCATCACGGATTCGTCGGCCAGCAGGCTCTTCACGTTGGCGTCGTCCTGCAGCGACATCACCTTTTCGGCTCCGCCGGGTCTGGCGAGGATCGCCTGCTGCATGGCCTGGGCCGCGCCGGCGCCGTTCAGTTCGTCGCCTGCGTAGGCCGCGTCGACGGCACACCAGGAAACCATCATCGAGAAGCTCAGAGCCGCAAGCGTTCGTCCCATCCCAGCCTCCTGCGGAAGCCATGCCCTGGCCGAGCTGGCCCTGGCGCGCTCCCTGGACGAAGTCATCGGAGGAATCCGGCCCGGGCTTTAGCCCCGCGACGCCGGGGCGCACGCTGTGTCGCGCGCGACCCGAGTCCCATCAATCCGCCTGCCCGAAGCGCTGCGTGATCGTGAGCCACGACATGTCGTTGCGGGACTCCATCTCCTCGTACGCGCGCTCGTATCCGGTGTGCTTGATCTTCCACGTGTCGCCAACCTTCACGTACTCGTCCTTGTAGTACGCCGCGCCCCGGACAGTCACACCCATTTCTTCGTTGATGAATACGTCCTCGAGGCCCCACTGGCCGGTGGCCGTGGTCTCGCTCGTGATCTCGATCTCGGGGTGATGCACACGATGGCTCGAGAGGACCTTCGGGCTGTCCATCGATTCCTTGAAGAACGCGAGGATCGCGGCGCGTCCTTCGAAGGAATACTTGCCGCCGCTGTACGCAGACGTCGCATCCTCCACGAAGCACTCTGCCATCTCGTCCCACCGCTTCTGGTCGAGGCAGCGCATGTACTTGTACTTGAGTCGCTTGATGGCCTCGATGGTCTGTAGATCGTACATCGTCTCTCCTGGCTCTCTGCGCGTGTTCTTCGGCCGCCGGCGGCGGCGTGGGTCGCATCGCCTCGCACGAACACGGGTATCCTATCGCGTGGGGTCTCTACGATCACATTCTGGGGGCCGACTACGATTTGGTTCGGGTGCTACCCGTGGAGCCGTCTTCCGCGGGGGAGATGGGCGTCGCGCGGGCGGCGGGCCGGCCGATGAGGGTGTCGTCGTCCACGGCGTGGACCGAAGCCTGCAGGAACGCACCGGCGGGCGCGCCGCCTTCGATGCGGACGCAGGCGAAATCCCGGGTGCGGCCGACGTCGCCCACCTCCATCAGTACCTCCTGAACGGTCCCGATCTTCGTCTCCAGAAGTTGGCGCTGCGCTCGGGCCCCCACGGCCCGGAGTCGCGCGGCGCGGACCTTGCGTTCCGTCATCGCGAGCTGCGGCATGCGGGCCGCCGGGGTCTCGGGCCGGGGCGAGTACGGAAAGACGTGGAGATAGACGAGATCGAGCTCCTCGACGAGCATGAGTGTCTGCGCGAACATCTCTTCCGTTTCGGTCGGAAAGCCGGCAATCAGGTCCGCGCCGAAGACGATGTCCGGCCGCACCCGCCGGGCGCGCTCGACCACGGCGCGCGCGTCGTCCCGGAGGTGGCGGCGCTTCATCCGCTTCAGCACGACGTCGTCCCCCGCCTGGAGGCTGAGGTGCAGGTGGGGCATGAGTCGGGGCTCGTGTTCGAGGGCGGTCCAGAGGTCGTCGTCGATCTCGACCGGGTCGACCGAAGACAGCCGAAGGCGCGGAAGGTGCGGCACCTCACGCAGGAGGCGGCGCACCAGCGAGCCGAGCAGAGGGCGCGCCGGGAGGTCTTCCCCGTAGGCGGTCAGATCCACGCCACTCAGGACGACCTCGCCGACACCGGCTTCGGCCAGGAGGCGCACCTGATCGACCACATGTTCCGGAGCCACGGATCGTGACGGCCCGCGTCCGTACGGAATGATGCAGAACGTGCAGCGGTGATCGCACCCATTCTGCACCTGAACGAAGGCGCGCGTGTGTGTCTCGAAGCCGGCGATCAGATGCGCGGCGGCCTCGCGCACGTCGTCGATCGAGCCTACCCGAACGCGTGTCGTCCGGTCGGCATCGGGCGCCCAGCTCTCGGTCTGCATTTTCTCGTGGTTGCCGATGACCTGGTCGACCTCGGGCATGGCCGCGAACCGATGGGGTGAGATCTGGGCGGCGCAGCCCGTCACGACGATGCGCGCGCCGGGACGTTCGCGGCGAGTGCGGCGAATGGCCTGCCGTGCTTGTCTCTCGGCTGCATTGGTGACGGTGCACGTGTTCACGATCACGAGGTCGTCGTTGCCGCTCGAGGCCAGCTCGCGCATGACCTGGCTCTCGTAGGCGTTTAGGCGGCAGCCGAACGTGAGGATTTCGGGAGAACGTCCCACACGCGGAATATCGGGGATAGGCAGTCGCGTGTCCATGCGGGGGGAGTCGCTCGTGGGCAGCCGGGGCGACCGGGTGGGCGACGGTTCCGACGGCTGGACCCCCGAGGCTGGCGTGCGGCTTCGGAGCGCAGTAAACGAGGAGCGTTCCGGCTCGTTCTGGCCGGCGGGGCAATGTACGGAGGAAGACCATGAGCAAACACGCATTTCTCTCGGACGGATGGCTCGATACCCTGATCGCTCTCAATGAGGAGTACGCCGACAGGGTGCCGCCTCCGATGGTCAAGATGCGCCTCAACCAGAACGTGACGGGTGTTCCGTTCGGCGACGGGTCGGTCCAGATGCACACCGACACGACGCAGGGGAAGGCGATCGTAGGTCGAGGTCACCTCGACAACCCGGAGGTCACGATCACGACGGACTACGAGACCGCACGGGCACTCGTCGTCGTAGGCGATCAGGCCGCTGCGATGCAGGCGTTCATGTCGGGCAAGATCAAGGTGGACGGTGACATGACCAAAATCATGGTGCCGCCTGCGCCCAAGAACGACGCCCAGATCGAGCTCGATCAGAAGGTGAAGGACATGACCGAGTAGCTTTGGTTTTCTATCCAGCCTTGCGCTTGGGCGCTGGTCGTTTCTTGCTCGTCGTCTTCTCTGCCCGAGCAGCAGCGGCCGGTGCGCGCTTGGCGGGTGCCCCGAGCCGGCCCAGGAACTCCGTGGCCAACTTCGGACCGGCGCCCGCGTCTTCGTGCTTGAAGTATACGAGGGCTCGCGCCCAGTCTTGCCGGCCGATTTCCTTGGCCCACGCGCGAGTTCGCCGTCGTCGTATCCCGGGCGTCGGAGTCGTAGGTAGCCCCAGTCGGCGGTCGTGATGAGCTCGGGGGGCGGTGCATCGTCGCCATCGAGCAGGACCAGCGGCATGTTGCGCGCGCGCAGGCGCTCGAACACGTTCTCGTCGAACCACGACTCGTGGCGGAACTCGAGAGCCGCGCGTGTACCGTCAGGCAGTTGGTCGAGAAACGCGTCGAGCCGTTCGAGGTCGCACCTCAGGTTCGGCGGGAGTTGGAAGAGCAGGGCCCCGAGCTTTTCGCCGAGCGTGGATGTAGTGCGGAGTAGGTATTCGGTTTCGTCGTCCACGCCTTTGAGCCGCTTGAGGTGTGTGATGCGGCGCGATGCTTTGATCGAAAAGAGAAACCCCTCGGGCACCTGACTCGCCCAGGTCTCCAGGACGCTCTCCTTCGGCAGGCGGTAGAATGTGTTGTTGATCTCTACCGTTGGGAGCTGCTTGCCATAGTAGGCGAGCATGTCCGTGGGCGTCGTCTTGTCCGGGTAAAACGTGCCAAGCCAGCTCTTGTAGCTGTACCCGCTCGTACCAGCCTGGATGTTCATGGGCATTCCTCCGGCGGCCGAATAGCCGCTCGCCTTTTTGGCTACGCCCGCTGTGCCCCTGCGGTCAAGTTCGGCGCCTCCCGTATCGCCGCCGGTCCGCCGGGGTGTCCCGCGGCCTCGGCCCTTCGGGCCACGCGCCCCAACTCCTCGTACGCTCTCTCGGCGCGGTGGGCCGAGAGGGGTTGCGCACGAGGGGCCACATTGATTGGTTGCATGGGCAATGTCGTGGACCCGTGGCTCGGGCGCGTCTGGCCTCCGGCGGTCTTCCGGCCGGTGGTTTCGCGCACCTCTTGCAGCGCGAAAGCGTTGGCGAGAGTTCGCCCCCCTGGCCGGCGAGCTCGTCACCGCCGATGATGCGTCGCACGTGGGTCTCCCGCTTTCTTGGTACCAGCACTTCATACAGGATCACTTCAAGGGTCAGGAAGTCCGCGCCGAGCAGCTTCGCTTCGCGATCGATGATCCGTCGATCCGCGACTTGTTGCGCTACAAGATCGAACAACGCCAGCTTCTAGAGGAACTGCACGAGGTCCTCGGCGCGCGGCTGAACCCGTACGACGCGGTCGCCGCCGGTGTTGCTGATGCCGGACTGCCCGCGGCGATGCGCGCCGCGTTCCCCGGACGCGATGAGGTGAGTGTTCGCGAGTTGATCCCGGAGATTCAGCGTCGGGCCGTCCGCACGCTGCTCGTAGGTGCGGATGGGCGCCCGAGCGTTCAGCGCGTACGTCGGGCGACGGCCCGTGCTGAGGTGCGCGCCGCGCTCCTCGGCGAGTTCGAGTCGATTCTCGACCGACGCATCGGGATCCAACACCTGATCCAGTCCGGTGCCGCGGACGATGGGCTGCGCGGCTTGGTGCGGACGTGGTTCGGCGAGACCGAGTCCGTCTCGGTTGCGCAGCTTCTTCTCGCCTCGCAGGTTCCCGCGTTTGCGCGGGTACTGGGTTGGCAGAAGATGATGGCCGACCTGCCCGCCTAGACTCGGTCTGGGCTCCGCGATAGGTCGACCTCCGAGAGGAGTGTCGTCCTATGGAGTTCGAAGAGATCGTTTCGGGGCTGCGGTTCCCCGAGGGCCCGATTGCGTTGCCCAGCGGTGAGATCCTCCTCGTGGAGATCGAGCGCGGGACACTCAGTCGCGTCACGACCGACGGTGCGATCGAGGTCATCGCCGAAACTGGCGGTGGCCCGAACGGTGCTGCGATGGGACCGGATGGTCGTTGCTACGTCTGCAACAACGGCGGCTTCTCCTGGCACGATTTTGGCGGCCGTCTCTATCCCGGCGACCAGCCCGATGACTATTCTGGTGGACGGATCGAGGCCGTGAGGTTGGACACCGGCGCGGTCGAGGTTCTGTATACGGAGTGCGACGGCAATCCGCTGCGAGGCCCCAATGACATCGTGTTCGATCGCGATGGAGGCTTCTATTTCACGGACCTCGGGAAGTCGTACGCCCGTCAGATGGATCGCGGCGCGGTCTTCTATGCGAAGACGGACGGCTCGCTGATTCGCGAGTTGGTGTTCCCCGCGAACACACCCAACGGGATCAGCCTGTCTCCCGACGAAAACACGCTCTACGTAGCGGAGACGGTGCCGGGGCGGGTCTTCGCATACGATGTCGCCGAGCCCGGTGTCCTCGAGCGGAAGATGCCGAACGAGGAGTGCCTCGTCGGCGTGCCGGGGTACCAGTTCTTCGACTCGATGACGGTCGATGCGGAGGGCCACGTCTGCGTGGCCACGATCATGAACGGTGGCATCACTCGGATCTCTCCCGACGGTGCGACGGTCGAGCACTTTGCGACCGACGACCTGCTCACCACGAATATCTGCTTTGGTGGTGAGGGGCTGCGCACGGCGTACGTGACCCTGTCGTCGACCGGGCGCCTCGTGAAGAGCACCTGGCCGACGGGTGGCCTGCCGCTGAACTTCTTGAACGTCTGAGTCTCGAGCCGGGTCGTCAGGTCTTGGCGATGACGGAGTCTGCGTACCCGCGGAGCGCGTCGAGCTTCTCCTGCAGGGGGATGTCGGGTCCGGTGTAGACGTCGCGGAACCCGACGACCACATCTGTGATGCCATCGTCTTCGAGACGCTTGATTCCGTCGACCGTGTAGGCGTCGAGCGAGATGACGTGAACTTCGAAGGGCTCATTGTGGCGGCCGCATTCGCGCCGAAGTTCGTTCAGTCGCTTCAAGTAGCCGCGGAGCTCTTGGGGGTCCCCGCCGGCGTGCATCCAGCCATCGCCGAGTCGGGCCGCGCGCTTCAGTGCCGGCTCGGAGTGCCCGCCGATCAATATCGGGATCGGGGTGGTCGGTGTAGGTGAGATCTTGCAAGATTCCAGGTCGTAGTACTTGCCGTGGAACTCGTAGAAGCCGCCAGCGTTGAGTCCGCGAATGATCTCGATCATCTCGTTCATGCGCGCGCCGCGCCCCTTCCACTCGGCGTCCATGATTCGGAAATCGTCCGGCCAGGGGCTCACGCCGATCCCGAATCCGAGCCGGTTGTTCGTGAGAGCGGCGATTGACGAGATCGACTTCGCGACGAGTACCGGGTGGCGGATCGGGAGCTTTACGACGAACGTCGTGAATCGGAGCGTCTTGGTGACCGCGCCGAGCCACGCGATGAGCGCGAACGGTTCGATGAAGGGCTTGCCCTCCAGGAACTCACGGTTGCCGTCGGGTGTGTATGGGTATTTCGAGTCCGACACTTCCGGGTAGCAGACGCTGTCTGGGACGACGAAGGAGGTCCAGCCGGACTCTTCGCAGGCTTGTGCAAGCGGGGCGTAGTGCGTGACGTCGCACATCGATTCGGCGTAGGAGAAGCGCATCGACCTCTCATACCTCGCGTCTCCCCTCGTTCAAGCAGCTGCTCGGGGTGCACTCCTGACGCGAGGGTGGGCGATCACGGGAAGGCCGAGCCGTGGGCCGTCCTACGATGCACGGTTCGCGAGTGCCATGACCGCCGCTCCGGCACGACATTCTTCGCTTGCGCGGTTTGCGTGGTGGGCCCACGCTGGTTTTCGAAGGTGGCTCCTCCCCCTGCTTCCCGATCCGGGTCCGCGCACTGCACCGCCTAACGAAGATGCGCTGCGAATGATGCCGATTCAGCCGGAGGAGATGGAGGCCCGACTCGCGCTCCGAGCGATGGCGCACAAGCGCTTCCCATTGGCAGTGCTGTGGATTCTCGGGTTTTTGGCGATCGCCCTGCCGATCGAGCTGTTCTATTTCCCCGATCGCGGGAACGTGTATCTGCTCATCCTGGGAGTCCAGCTGGGCGGTTCGGCCATCGCTCTGAGTCTGTCGCGTGTCTGGCCGGACCGCGTGCTCTCCTTCGTGACCGGGTGGGCCGCCGGGATCGCGGCACTGGTGGTGCTCTACTACCCGCTCGTTAGTGCGGACGCGACCGTCGCGATGGCGGCGCTCGTCTGTCTGGTTGCGGCGACGCCGGTGATGCTGCCTTTGAGCCTACGCCATCACCTCGTAGTCTGCGCGACCTCCTGGCTCGGGCTGGTCGCTCTGTATTCTCTCGGGGTCCCCTCGTCATTGGCGTGGCCCTATCTCTTCTTGACGTTCTTCGCCGTCAGCTCGCTGTCGAGCGCGGGCGTACGTTCTCTCGATGAGGCGCGCCAGGAGGCCGTGCAGCGCGAAGCGGCGCTTCGGCGTGTGGAGGAGGAGCTGCGGGCCGCTCTGGGGCGGGCGGAGTCGGTGGTCGAGCAGAGGTCGCGCCTGATCGCAGATGTCTCCCACGAGGTTCGCACGCCAGTAAATGTGATTCTGGGGTACGCGGACATGCTGCTCGACGAGTCGACCGGACCGGAGGGGCGCGCCGAGCTGGCACAGAGGATTAGGGAGTATGGCGTTTCGCTCGATGCGCTCGTGACGCGGCTTCTCGATCTTTCTCGCCTGCAGTCCGGGCGGTGTGGCGTGGCCAACGAGCCTGTCGCCCTCGAGCCCCTTCTCGACGAGCTCGCGAGCGGAGCGCGGCTGCTCGTGCGCGGCAAGCCCATTCGAGTCGAGGTCGCCTGTGCCGGAACCAGCATCGAGACCGACGGTCTTCGTCTGCGTCAGATTCTGAGGAACCTGGTGACGAACGCCGTGCGCGCAACGGACGAGGGCGTGATCTCGATCGGAGTGCAGCGCCAGGGCGATTGGTGCCGGTTCACGGTGGCGGATACGGGCTGTGGGATCGAGAAGGATCGCCAAGAGCAGATCTTCGCGGCGTTCGAGCAGGTCGAAGGGGGCGCCGGAGGCGGGATTGGGCTGGGGCTCGCGATCGTTCGTCAGCTGGCCGATGTGCTCGGCGGCCGCGTCACGGTGCAAAGTGTGCTGGGGAGCGGCTCGGCCTTCTCCGTGGAACTGCCGCTGGAGCCCGAGCCGGCGGGCGAGGGTGCAGGGGCTGCGGCGTGAATCTGCCGGTGCCCGGACGCGGGCCTGGTTCAGCGGTGGCGCACGGTGCGCCGACGGCCGAAACCTTCGGAGCGGCGAAGCTGATTCCGTCGGCGGCGTTGGTTTGCCTCCGAGCGCGCCCTCTCCGTGTTCGCGCGGAAGATCGGGCGAGGCAGCGTCTCGGGATTTCCGGGATCGGCGGATTCGTCCAGTGCCTTCACGTTGAGTTCGACGGCTCGAGAGCGCGAGACCTTTAGCGCACGGGTGCGCTCTGGTAGCGGTGGGCCCTGGGCGAGGCTGGGCATGAGGACGCCAAAACGGGACAGAAGAGGGATCGCGGCAGTCGTGCTGACGGCGCTGTGGGTGCTGTCGCTCGGCGCCTGCTCCGGTGCGTCGCGCTCGCGGGGGCCCGCCCCCACTGTGTCGCCGCCACCGGAGTCGGTCGGCGTCATGGGCGCCTTCGACGAGGATGCCGAAGGCGTGTGGACGATCGCTCCGATGCTCGAGCAGGTCACCCCGGCCGTCGTGAACATCTCGGTGCGGTCGCGGATCCAGGCACAGAACAACCCTCTGCTTGGAGACCCGTTTTTCCGGCGCTTCTTTGGCATCCCCGAGGAAGAGCTCGAGGAGGCGCCCGCCCGTGAGGTCGTGAGTGCAGGGTCGGGCGTCATCGTCGACGGCACTCAAGGTTTCATTCTGACCAACCATCACGTGATCGCCGACGCCGAGGAGGTACGGGTCACGTTGCTCGACGGGCGCTGGTTCGTGGCGCGCCGCATTGGGAGCGATCCCGAGACGGACGTCGCCGTGTTGCGGATCGGCGCGTCCGGATTGCGAGAGATCAGCTTCGCCGACAGTGAGAGGCTACGCGTCGGGGACTTCGTGGTCGCGATCGGCAACCCCTTTGGTCTCGGGCAGACCGTGACGTCGGGCATCGTGAGCGCGCTTGGACGGACCGGATTGATCCCCGAGGGATACGAGGATTTCATCCAGACGGACGCGTCGATCAATCCCGGGAATTCGGGCGGCGCGCTGGTCGACAGTCGGGGCCGTCTGGTTGGTTTGAACTCGGCCATTCTCGCGCCCAGCGGAAGCAGTGTCGGTATCGGGTTCGCCGTTCCGAGCAACATCGCGCGCAACGTGATGCGCCAGATTCTCGAACACGGCGAGGTGCGCCGCGGTCGCGTTGGGCTCCTGGTCCAGACGCTCACGCCGGACCTTGCCGACGCGATGGATCTGCCTCGCAATGCCGGTGCGCTGGTGAGCCAGGTCTCGCCAGGCTCGCCGGCCGATTTGGCGGGAATCGTACGCGGCGACGTGGTCGTCGCGATGGATGGCGAGTCGGTTCGATCGTCGGCGGATCTCCGGGCGCGAGTGGGGCTCCTGCCGGTTGGCCATGAGGTGGGGCTGACGGTGCTGCACGAGGGCGTCGAGCGGATCGTTCGCTTGGTGGTGGCGGCACGCTGATTGGCGGCGGTCCGCCGCTCCCCGAGGCTGGTCCGGCCCTGCTTGCTCCGGTCTCGACCGGTGGCTAGAAGCGACGGCGACGCTGCCGATGGCCTTTTTGCGAAGATTCTTCCGCGGCCCAGGGGGACAGCGCGTTGGGCACGCCACAGGACGCGCCGGCCGCCATACCTTGGGGCGGCTCGTCGAGGCCTTGCTGCCCCGGTCCGCGCGCGTATCTCTCGAAGACGTACGGGGCGTGCAGCGCGTGCTGCTGGTGCGCCCGAATTTCCGGATCGGGAACACGCTCATGACCAACGCGATCATCCCCGCGCTGCGCGAGCGGTTTCCGGCCGCGAGGCTCGAGTATCTCACGGGAGACACGACGATCGCGCTGCTCGACAACATGCCGATCGATGAGATCCATCCGATGTCGCGTAGCTACGTTGCGCGCCCGTGGGAATTTGTGGCGTTGTTTCGCAGGCTGCGCCGGTTGCATTTCGACGTCGCGGTGGAAGCGGGAATGGGGTCGTTTTCCGGCGGGCTGTACTCCTACCTGAGTGGCGCGCGCTATCGGATCGGCATCGAAGGTCCGGGCGAGCGGTTCATGAACGTGCTCTTCCCGCGCCCCGTGTGCATGCACGCGTACGATGACGCGTTGGAGATCGGCGACGCGCTCGGGATGGGGTGCTCGGATCGTCCCCTGTACGAAGTGGGGGAGGGCGAGGCCGCTGCCGGAATCGAAGTGCTGGGTGGGCTGGGTCTGGTCGACACGGTGGGTGCGGTACGTCCCTTCGTGGCTGTGTTCGTCGGAGGGCACTTGCACAAGCGCTGGCCGAACGAGCGCTGGCTCGAGTTTGTGGGCGCGCTCGACGATGCGGGCGTGCCGTTCCTCGTGGTCCTCGGGCCGGAAGAGGCGTCGCAGGAAGAGGTCTTTCGGGCTGCCCTCGGGGCACAGGGGCGGGTGCTGACGCCGCAGCCGCTGCGGATCTTCGCGGCCGTGCTCGCCCAATGTGGGGTTCTCGTGACGCCCGATTCCGGCCCAATGCACCTGGGCGTGGCGCTGGGAGTGCCGACGATCGCGTTTCTGACGGGCGAGGACTCGCGGTTCTACGAGCCTCGCGGTGCTTCCGATCGGGCGGCGGTCACGCCCACGGCGTCGGAAGCGGTCGAGCTCGTATTGTCGCACCCCGTCGTTCAGAGTGCCTTAGCCCGTCCGGTACGATGAGTCATTGTCGTGTCTGACGGCTCCGCGGTCGCCTTCGACGCGCGCTGCCCAAGGAGTACGACATGCCCGTGCAGATCGATCGTGAACGCGCGAAGGAGCTAGGGCCTCGGCTGGACGAAGCTCTGGAGATCGTCTCGAACGAGTTCGACGGTCTCGACGCGCACCGCCAGTACCGCAACGCCTTCTCACGCCTCCTGAAGGCGGACCCCCTCGGGCGCGTCGCGATGATGGGCACGGACCAGCGCGATATGTTCGTCCCGGTGCTGTGCGAGGCGATCGGTGCATACGTGCCGGCGAGTGGCGGCCAGATCTTCGATTTCGGAGCTGGCGACGGGCAGACGTTCGCGCTCGCGGCAGATTCCGTACCCCAAGGCACGACGGTCTCGGTTGAGGAACCCAACCCCGGCTACCTCGCGGACTACGCGGCGTTTCTCGAGCACCATCCAAACATTCATGTGGGGGCGGTACTCGAGGCGGGGCTCGACGAGATCGATGAGACCGCGCGGACCAGCGGCACGACACTTCCCGCCGACGGGACGATCGATCTGGGCCTGGGCCTCCACATGATCTACTTCGCGAACGACGTGGAGGGCTGTCTTGCCCGTATCCTCCGGTTCGTGCGCCCCGGCGGTGCGTTCTTCAATGTGGTCGCGGACGAGACGACCGCGTACGGCGGACGTGTGTTGCGCGCCTTCATCGACGCTGGCGGCGACACCGGAGACAACGAGGGTGCCCTCGCCGATATCAATCATCGCAAGCGCCTGTTCGCGCCGGTCGAGGATGGTGGCGGTGCGATGACGGAGGTGTTGGAAGCCGCCGGAATTCAGGTCGAGTTCTCGGCGCGGCGCCAGTCGAGTCGGCTCTACGGACACTCACTCGCGGACATGCTCGCACTCTCCAACATCACGACCCTCGTGGGGGTCCCGGGAACGCTCAAGTTCGAGGTCGCCGCCCGGGTTCTGCGTGATCGGCCCGAAGATGTCGATCTTCGGGTCGAGACGGAAGGCCCTCGCTGCGGCATGTGGAGTGTCCTTCAGCCCCAGTGGGTCACGATTCTCCGCCGCGTCGGCGCTTGACGGGACCGGCCCTTTTCATGTCTTGGCAGAGGGCCCCGAGATGAGGCATGCTCAGGTCTATAGGGAGCGTTCGGCGGTACGTTTCCGGGGAGTTGGTGTGGACGTAAACGAGCAACAGGAAGAAGTTCTTTGGACCTATCGGTGGGAGGTGCAGCCCGCACCCCCGGGCGTCGCGGCTTGGTTGGTCGACGATGGCGGCGGAATCGAGCCGACCCACCCGACGTTTTTCGCGTTTCAAATGCGTGACGCGTCGGTGCGGACATACGCTTCAGTTCCGAAGTTCGCGACCGGAGGACGCCGGGGCGGGCAGCTGAAGTTCGCTGAGCCTCCCGAGCACTTCATGGAAGTGACCGGTGGCGAGACAGGTCTGTGGAGCCAAGAGGTGTTCGCATTCTTGCCGGCGGCGCTTCCATCGTCGGATCGGATGCCGTGGTTCCGGGTCGGTGTGCACGTGTTCTTCTTGGAGGACGAGGCGCGCGCGATTGCCGAGGAGCGGCGCGAGCAGATCGGGACGGAGGTCATGGTCGCGCGCGCTGGTGCCGGAGGGGGACCGGGGGTGGGTGAGGATGGGGGGCCAGGTTCCGGTCCCGAGTGAGTTCCCCGCGGTACGCGAATCGCCGTCGGCCGACTCTTCGGCCCTCAGGGCTCGCCGTAGGTTGCGGTCGTTACGCGGCTACTGTGCGAGGTCGGGAGCGTAGCTCGACGAGCCGTACGCGGCGCAGAAGGCGTCTTGGTCTCCGCGGAAACGTGGGTCTTCCGCGATGACTGCCGGCCGCACGGGGCCCCAAACCACCCCCGGAAAGGCGTTGCCTCCGAGGTTCTTGATGATCAGGACCATGTCGAGTCCCGGGTGTCCGATGATGAGTTGCCCGCCGGCGCCGTTTGCGGCCCAGACCCCGACGTCGAACTCCTGGTCACACGTCCACGGATCTTCGTAGTTGCAGTCAGGCGCCTGCGAGTTCCCGTGTGGGAAGGAGGCGTTGATCGCAGGCGGCGCACACGGGTCGAGCGGCGATTGGAACTTCGTGCCGCCGATGATGCCGCCGAAGTGGTAGTTCGAGTTTGCGTCGAGCCACGTGAGATACCCATAGCTGGTGTTCGCGTCTTCGAACGACGGGTGGGTGATTTTGTAGACCCACTCCTCGGAGAGAAGCCGCTCTCCGTTCCAGACGCCCTTGTTGTGGATGAGCAGGCCGACACGCGCCATGTCGCGGACTGTCCCGAACCAGGTCGAAGCGAAGCTCTTGTCGGGCTTGCCGTCCGACCAGGTCGAGCTTCTCATGCCGAGCTTCTGGACCATGAACTTCTGCCAAAACTCTTCGATGTTGTTGCCGAGGCGTTCGGGATCCTGGGCGATCGCGGTGTTGATGATGTCGGAGAGGCGGTTGATCTCGCGCGAGCCGTTCGCGTCGTAGCGATGTTCCTTCGCGCCGTACGAGAGGTCTTCGTTGAAGGCGACCATGCCGAGCACGTGCGCGATCTGCGCGTCCTCATTGAAGCTGAAGTCGTCGAGCCAGTGATCGACGCGGTCCGTGTCGCGAATCGGGCCGGTCTTGCGGCCTGTGCGTTTGAGGTTGGCGGTCTCTTGCACGGCCATGCCGGTGACGGTGGCGGCCATGGTTTTGGTCGCGGAGAAGAGCGCCGTCGGGGAGTCGGGGCCGTCTGGGTAGTACTCGTGACAGAGCTTGCCGTATCGCACCAAGGCCCAAGGGCGGTTCAGGCGTTGGTTGGCAGATTCGAGGAGGGCTGGGTCTAGGCGACATTCGGCCCGGACCTGGTCTGGCGGGACGAGGGGCCAGGCCGCGGTGCCGGGGTCGGAGGTCGGCGGCAGTGTCGTGTCCGGATCGTTGGAGCCGGATGTGCTAGAGTCTCCGCAGCCGACGGCGACGAGCGCCACGACTACGGCAATCAGGAGTACCTCACGACCGCTGTGCATGCGCGCGATTCGTATCCGAAGCGTCGCCGGAACGGAAGGCCGTCGTGACTGTCCGGTCGAACCTAGCGTCCCGTCAGCGAGATGGCGTCAATGGGTTGCCGTCGATCGGCGTTCGTCGCAAGGAACGGCGAGGCGGGAATATCGGCAATCTTCCGAGGAGACGAGACGCCGCGACGGACGTCGAGGGGCGGGGCGCGGGACCGACGGATTCTCACGGAGCACGTGGTCAACGCGCGGCTAATTCGTTTCGGGTTGAACTTGTGATTTTCCCCTTACCAGGGTGGATACACGGCCAAGCATGGAAAGGGCGGCGAGCGCACTGGGGGCAAGGCCGATGAGGATCTCGACGGTGTCTCGCGTAGAGTACGCTACCAGGAGACCGAGAAGCACTAGGACGGCGAGCAGCGCGACTCTGACCTGTGGCCAGGCGGCGCCAGCGGTCTCTGCCCGTTTCCAGGCCAATAGAGTCTCGGGAGTTTCCGCTGTAAGTGCGAAGCTCGCGAAGCTCTGATTGAACAGCGAGAAGCCTTTGTTCCGGACGACCAGCCCCCGACGGATGAGCCTCTCGATCAGTGCTTGGTTGGAGAGGTTTACGATCCCCCCTCGTGCCAGGTGGACCAGGGCCAATCGCTCTCGCCAAGTGCAGTAGCGCCAGATCTTGCGATACGTAGGCTCGGCGGAGCGGCGGATTCGCGCGACGCACTCGAGTGGGCTCAGGTTCTCGAACCCGGGTGACTTGCGGAGGTCCGCGGCGATCCAGGAGAGCCCACCTTCTGCGCCGCACTCTCTGATGAGGGTGGACTCGCGGCCGTCCGCTTCTCCGATCCATTCCTCACGCGATCTGTTCGGTCCGAACCCGACGAGTCGGAACCGACAGAGGACAGCTGCCCATCGAAGGCGCTCCGAGCTGCTCAGCTCGAAGGGAGCGTCGAGGTGGGCATCCTGCGCAAGATACTCGTGTTGGGAATGATCGGACAGAAGAGCGATGCGTGGCCGCTCTTGCGCGCAGATCTGTTCGAGGCCCCGCAGGAGCGCGCCTCGTTTCGCGGCGTCGAACACGGCTGTGTCGAAGCCCTCGAGAACGACGAGGTCCAAGCTCGGGTTCTTGGAGGAACTGACGGTCCGCAGCTGCGCTTCAGGGTTTCGCTCGACGTTCAGAATCCGCACGGCATCAGGCCCGAGGCGGTCACCCACCGCACCCACCATCCGCTCGACGCGGTGGCGTCGCGGGTTCTCGACCAGGAGATTGCCCTCCAGCCACGAGTCGAGTGCGTCTGCGTCGGTTGCGGTCTTACTGTCGAGCCCAAGGCCAAGGAGTCTCCTAGACAGTTTGCTCACGACAACTACGAAGAAGACCAAGGCGCCCAGAGTGATGAGGCAGGCGGTGAGCGCCGCTGTGGCGAGCGAGGGATCGCCTCGCTCCGGCGAGTACCCGGGGTCGAGCCACTGGTCACCGTTCTCATTCGAGAAGACGCCGGCGTTGAGGTAGCAAAATCGTGTCTCGCCTTGGATCTCGTACCAACGCCATTTCTTGAAGGTGGACTTCTCTGGCAGAGGATCGCTCGCTTTGTCCGATAGGGTTCGGCGAAGTCTCTCCAGCTCGGCGTCCTGGGTGGGAAGAGCCCACGCGAGCGACGCCAAGACGTAGTCCTGAACGAGCCTACTTCGTGCCTCTCCGGAATCTGCCCCTCGGGGAGCGAGGAGCCGCAAGGCATCGAGCACAAAGCTGTACTCCCTTTGCATTGGTGCTGGCACGCAGTTGCAGCCGTTCCTTGGCAGTTCCGAGTCGCTTGGTCTGTTGACCAACTCCCGTGGGCTCGACTGTGTTTCTTGGGCGGCGGGAGAGCAGCGAAGTTCCTCAGCCGGTTCCGCGCCGGGCGGGCTCATCGGCATGAGTCCTCTGCCAAGTCTTACGAGATCGTTCGGCAGTAGCCAGTCGGCGTCGCCGCTGCCCAGTCGTGAGCCGAGCCGGTCGGTCTTCGCCCGGTCGAGTCGGCGCGCGCCTCGGATCAGTTCACCGGTTCGGATATCCGCTTGGCGTGCGATCTCCAGCTGGCCCAGGCGATTCACGGCTTCTCGCTTGAGCAGCGTTGCTTCCTTCAGAAAGGCCGCGGCCGGCCAGGCGGCGAGGGTCGTCAGAGCCAGGACCACTGTGCCCACATAAAGCGCCGGGTAGTAGCGCTGTGCTCTCAGGAAATGGGCCTTGTAGATTGCGACCGGCACCACCCAGAGTAGGCAGATGGCCACGCCGAGGTACCCGTCCATTTGCATCACGCGATAGAAAACCCATGCACCCGTGACCTGGACGGCAATGAACGTGATGACGACTCGCGCCACGTAAGCTCGTACTGGCTCTCTGAGTAGGAGATACGCGGTTCCGATCGTCAGCACAGGGACGGCTGCCACACCGTCCATGAGGGGCCATCCTCGGACGGTGATGACGAACGCGGCCAGCGTGGCATTGCCTGCAATCATCACGAACATCGCTGGGAGGAGTCGGTGCGCGGTCGACTCATCTGGCCATGTCCATGACCAGCGGATCGCATGGGTGCTCCAGGAGAGAATCCACGCTCCGAGGATGAGAACGGACAAGTAGACCACAGTGGCGGCGCCCGCGA
>JAJCZO010000208.1 GCA_029262355.1 Deltaproteobacteria bacterium | reverse complement strand
GTAAGGCGGGATCACGATCACCGGCTCCGTTCGCACCGTGTGCGGCGGGACATCGTCGAGTAGGCGCGAGAATGGGCCGCGGGGGTGAGTCGTGCCACTCGGGTCCGTCCACGCATAGGTGAGACCCACCAGGCCGGCGGTCGGAACCGCGACGGCCGGCCAATCGCACGAGCTGCCGTTCTCGAACTGCACGGGTATCGGGACGGGGAACGCGGTGAGCGCGATGACCGGAGGCGCCTGGACTTCCAGGACCCGGCCACGCCGACACTCGGGGGCGAGTGGTGACGTCGACAGAGCGGTCCACGTACTGCCCGTGGGAACGCCGTCGGCCGTCGCGAGCCGATCCCGCCACGCTCTGCGCGGGCCGAGGGAGACCTCATAGACTTCATCGGGTCCGAAGCGTGCGACGGGCTCGAGCCCCGCCGTGGCGACGTGCGCCCATCGCTGCTTCTCGGGACCGATCAGCGCGTCGCGGTGCACGACGATCCAGCGCAGGTCGACCGCGTCGACGAGGAACTGAAGAGCGGCGGGCTCGGGCAACCGGCGAATCGCGGTGGTGAGAAACGACGTCGTGATCGGTTCATAGCCGCTATAGCCGTTCACCAGGGGGCGCCAGTGCTCCGTGCTTGCGAGCATGTAACGGGCATCGCGTTGCGCGCCGACGAAGTCGCCTTCGATTGCCGACGTTGGGATCTCGAGCACCGCGCCGCCCGCGGATTGCTCGTCGAGCCATCGGTACACCGGCGCTGCCTGAGCGCCGAGGTTGGCCGGCAGTACGGGGGCAGGAGCTGGAGCAGCCGCCACCGCGCATGCGAGCGCGACGACGAGGCCCGCTCCCGCCTGGAACCAGCCTGGGGAGCGGCGCGTCCAGCGCGCGAATGCGTGTCCGGCCAGGGCGGCGAGCCCCGCGAGCACCACGATGAAGAATCGGCGCGGTCCCCGAATCGAGGAAAATCCTGGGAGGTAGTCGTAGAAGAGCAGGTACGGCGTAGGCAGATTGACGGCTCCGATCTTGACGTAGGGACCCGTCGAGAAGAGGACGGCGATCCCGACCACGGCCCATAGTGCCCACTCGCGCGTGGTCATGACGATCGGGTCGCGTCGCGCGCGACGAACGACACGTTCGCCGAGATCACTCGCCACCAGGGCGATCAGCCCGACGCCGGCCAGTCCGACGAACGCGGTGCTGAGGTAGTCCCAGGGTGCCCACGCGTGGCCGATGAAGCGGCTCGGATCGAACGGTGGGATGATGCCCTCGGCGCGCGCGCGCAGGTACGGGATCGCAATGGGCGCGGCGATCACGGCGCCGACAGCCATCGCACCGATCATTCCGACCGCGGCTCGCAGCGGTTCGCGGCGGGTCGTGATGAGGCGGGCGGCCGCATACGCACCGGCTCCGAAGGCGATGAAGTAGCCGAGATACAGACAGGCCAGAATCTGCACGGCGAAGGCGGCGCCGAGTCCCACGAGGTGCCGTAGGCGTCGGCGGTCGAGCCAGAGGTCGATTGCGAGAAACGCGAGCGGGATCGTTCCGGTGGCAAGGTATTGTGGGTGAGGAAATCCTTGCACGCGCCACGGTGCGAAGGTGAAGGCGGCGCCGGCGACGAGGGCCGCGCCCACGTTTCGGGTGTGCGAGTACACGAGTGCGAACATTCCGAGCCCCGCGATCAGGAAGCTCTCGAGAGCCATCGCCTTCAGAACGGCGAGCGCACTCCCCGTCGCTGCGAACACGGGTCCCGTGATCGGCACGTGCGCGATCATGTTCTCCGATAGTGCGATCGTGTTCGGTGCAGGGTGAAAGATGTTCCCGTCGAACAGGATCGACGGGTCGGTCACGCTCGCTCGCGCGACCCATCCAAGGATCCATGTATTGAGCAGTAGGTCCGCGTCCTCCAGCGGCGCGAAGGACGATGTATCTCGCGGGAGAACGTTGGTGGACAGAAACCAGGGGCGCAGGACCCATGGTGTGACCGCCGCGAAGAACAGCGCGGCGAGGCAGCCCACGAGCCACGTCCTGTTGCGGGTCTCGGACATGGCCGGTTGCGCCTACCAATCAGGCGAGCGGCGACCAGCTCACGGTTCGCAGGAGCCGGCTCTGCCACTGATCGCGCAGCGACAACGCATCGTGCATCCAGGTGCCTGGTCGCATGTACTGCGGCGGAACTTCGTTGCACAGGAGGCGCTCCATCGCCTCGGGACGCTGAACCTTCTGCCACAAGATGACTTCGCGGCGGTTGCCGCTGCCGAACGCGGTGCGATAGCTCGCGTCGACGGTGAGGATCCGCGGCTGGACGTCGCTCGCCTGCTTCATCTCCTCAGCGTAGTGAGAACCGGAGCGTTCGATGTACTCGTGGAGCTTCCCCTCGTATGGCCAGACGGTGTCTTCCATGAACAGGGTGAGCGGTTTCTCGGCGCCGTCGGTCGGTACCGTCGCGAGGTCGATCGTTTGCACGGGCGACCACGGCAGCGGGACGAGCATCTTGGATTCAACCTCGTGTCGCATCTCGTCGAGGCATGCCGCCCAATCGGCGAGGTCTCCGGTCTCGACGCGCCGCGCGATCCGGTCCCAGGCCTCGCCGTGCCGCAGGGCGGTAACGGTGATCACACGATAGGAGGGCCCGGTGCCGTGCGCGTGCCGAAGAAAGTAGAGCAGTCGCCCGTCGTCGCCCTCGGCGAGCGTCTTCATCCATCCCGTGCGGAACGCGTCGTCGAACTCGGCTTCGCGCGCGCCATGAACCTCGTGGGTTTCGTGGAGGAGAAGCATCAGGGGCCCATATCACGCTTCGCGGTGGACGGGGAGATCCAGGGTAACGATCAGTCCGGGGTCGCCGCTGCTGAGGACGACCTCGCCCTCGTGGAGATGAGCGATGGCGCGCACCAGGCTCAGCCCCAATCCACTGCCCGGTGAAGTGCGGCTGGCTTCGAGGCGGCTGAAGCGATCGAACGCCTTGTCGAAGAAAGCGTCGGGCACCCCGGGGCCGTCGTCGGCGATGATGATGCGAGCGCGATCGTCGCCCACGACGACGCGACACCGAATGCTACCGCCCGCCGGGACGTATTTCATGGCGTTGTCAAGGAGGTTGGTGATCGCTTGGCCGAGTAGGCTGGGGTTACCAGACAGACGCACCGGCGCGCTTTCCTCGAGCACGATCGACAGGCCCGCGTCCTCGGCCGCTGGTTCGTAGATCTCGACCGCATTGGCGACGAGATCGCGCAGGTCGACGGGCTCGAAGCTCTTTCGCGGCTCGCCCGACTCGGCGTGGGCGATCGTGAGAAGCGAGTTGAACATCGCGAGGATCGCATCGGCGTCCTCGATCGTGCCTTCGAGCGCTGCGCGATAGGCGTCGGGGTCGCTCTTGCCGAGCAGGGCAAGCTCGATGCGACTGCGAAGCCGCGAGATCGGACTGCGCATGTCGTGCGCGATGTCGTCAGTGACCTCACGCATCGCCGACATCAGCGTGCCGATTCGGTCGAGCATGCGGTTCAGGTTGTGCGAGAGTTCGTCGAACTCGTCCCCGCGTCCGGTCTCTGGCATGCGAAGGTCGAGATTGCCCTGCAGGATGGCCTCGCTGTTCTGGTTGATCTCGTCGAGATGGTGCGAAACCCGCCGGCTCAGCAGATAAGCGCCGGTCACCCCGAGCAGAACCGTGAGCAGGAGCGCACCGGCGAACGCCTCGCGGATGAGCTCGCGAAAGCGAACTCGCTCGGTCAGGTTTCGCGCTACCAGCAGCTGCTCCCCGGTGGGTAGCCTGTAGGTGCGTCCGCGGGCTCGTGCTTCCTCGGTTGCCTTGCCTTCGAGGGGGAACTCGAGCAGGTCGCCCCGCTGTTCGATCCCCGCGGGCCACTGTCGAAGATTCCCGGCCACGTACTGCCGGGTCTTCGTTGCGAGCATGTAGACCGTTGTGCGCCCCGGTCGTTCCGTCGTGGTTCGGGAAACGATCGCCGCCATCTCAGTCACGGAGTGAACCTCCGTGAGCCGCTCGTGCAGGTCTTCCGCCTCGTGCTCGATCTGCTCGTCCATCTCGGTCTCGTGCGCCGAGAGAGTGGACGAATACAGGAAGGCGAGCGCGCCGCTGAGCACGAGGACGAACAGCGTTCCGTGCAGCAGCGTGTAGCGGAAGATGAGACTACGGCGTCTCATTCTCCGCCAATCGATAGCCGGCGCCGCGCACGGTGTGAAGAAGCGGGCGCCCGAAGCCGACGTCGACCTTCTGCCTCAGCCGGCTGATGTGGACGTCGACGACGTTCGTCTGCGGATCGAAGTGATAGTCCCAGACGCTCTCGAGCAACATCGTACGAGTTACGACCTGTCCGGCGTGACGCATCAAGAATTCGAGAATGCGGAACTCTCGCGGTTTCAGATCGACCGGCTGGCCGCCCCGGTGCACGGCCCGCGACAAGAGATTCATCTCGAGGTCGGCCACACGAAGGCTGGTCTCCTGCACGCCGTCGGTGCGCGCACGCCGCGTGAGGGCCTCGATTCGGGCGAGCAGCTCTGAGAAGGCGAAGGGCTTTACGAGGTAGTCGTCACCGCCGGCCCGCAGCCCGTGGACACGGTCCTCGACACTCCCCATCGCCGAGAGAATCAGGATCGGGGTGTCCGTACCGTTCTTGCGCAGGGCTTCGATTACGGAGAGGCCGTCTACCCCGGGTAGCATGCGATCGACGACCAATACGTCGTAGGGCTCGCTCGTCGCCATCATGAGCCCTTGGGGGCCGTCCTCGGCGTGGTCGATCACGAAGCCGCTCTCGCCCAGACCCTTGGCGACATAGCGAGCCGCTTCCCGGTCGTCTTCGATCAGCAGGATCCGCACGATGTGACTATGCCCGAGACCGAAGGCTGGTCCTACCGGGAGGCCAGGATCCGGCCACGCTTTTCGCGACCGAAGAGGCGGATCCACTGTCCGAAGGTCCGATCGGAGAGGGCGCACGCGTCGTCGATCCGCGTGTGAGTTTCGCTGCGGATCTCGTCGGGGTCGACAGCACCCTCGAGGGATTCGATCTCGGCCTGGTGGGTGGGAATGCTGAGCCAGCGATCGATGAGAGGCGCATCGACCTCGAGATGGAACTGCAGGCCGTACACCTTGTCGCCGTACCGGAACGCCTGGTTCGGGCAGAGGTCTGACGAGGCGAGATGCTCGGCCCCGTGCGGAATGTCGAAGGTATCGCCGTGCCACTGGAAGATCCGCTCGGTGGCGCCAAACGTCGAGAGGAGCGGGTCGCTGCGCCCGGGTGCCGAGACCGAGACATCGTACCAGCCGATCTCCTTCTGCACGGCTGGCCCCACCGGCGCGCCGAGGGCGCGCGCGATGAGCTGTGCGCCCAGGCAGATCCCGAGCACGGGGATGTCGCGATCGAGCGCGTCCTGAACCACCTCGATCTCCGTTCGTAGGTGGGGGAAGCGATCGACCTGATCGACGTTCATGGGCCCGCCGAGCACGACCAGTCCCTCGTAGCCATCCAGGCTGGGGGTGGCGCCCGGGTCGCGTCCGAAGTTCACGTACCGAATCCGCAAGCTGGCGGATTTGAGCAGTGGATTGAGCGTCCCCAGGATCTCGTGGGCGACGTGCTGAAAGACGAGGACCCTGCGCATGGCTTCCGTTTCAGTCTATCGGGCCAACGACCGACTTGCATGAAGGAAGGGGAGGTCCCCTTCCCAGAAAGTCGTGCGAGTCGGATGGACCTGGATCGAGCCAAACGGGTTCTCTGGATGGCCGCTCTGGTCGTGCTGGGGTTCTTGCTGCGTACGACGAACGCAGCCGAGATCTTCGTGGGCGACGCGGTCGTCTTCCCCGGAAACGATCCGTACTACCAGGTGCATCGGGTCTTCCAGGCGCTGGCCGCCTACCCGTGGGTGCCTCTGGTCGACCCTCTTCTCGACCATCCGCACGGCGCAGCGCCGATTTGGCCCCCGCTGTTCTCCTGGATCCTCGCCACCGTGGTCCGGCTCGCCGGTGTCCCGGTGACCGACCCCCGGGCGGTGGAGACGGTTCTCGCACT
>JAJCZO010000207.1 GCA_029262355.1 Deltaproteobacteria bacterium | reverse complement strand
GAGCGCACCGGCCCAAGCTTCGATGTCGTCGGGCGGGCAGAGCAGGGCGCTTTCGTCGTGGCGCACCAACTCGCGAATCGACGGAAGATCGGACGCGAGGATCGCCCTCCCGGCCGCCATGTACTCGACGAGCTTCAGTGGCGACATCCAAGGGGCGAGATTCGTTTTGCCCGACGCGCCGTGGACCCGGCTCTGGTACGGCGCGAGCAAGATGTCGCAAGCGGTCAGAGCCTCGGGCACCTCACGCGGTGGAACGAAGCCGTGAAGGTAGAGGTTCGTAGAGCCGGAAGTCCGCTCGCGCAGCAACGCAACGTCTTCATCGGACCCACCGAAGACATGGAAGTCGACCTCGGGACAGCGATCGGCAAGGGGAAGGAGGAGTTCCATGCCCTTGCCGGTGTAGAGGTTCCCTACGTACCCACACCGGAGTCCATCACGACCCGGGAGTGACCGACCTGAGGACTCGATGATCGGATCGGCCCCGCTTCGTGCGACGACCAGGGGAAGGTCGCCCAGGTCGTGGACGCGACGCATCTCGCGAGCCAGCTCTTCGTTGATGACGACGAGGCCCCGAAGCTGATCGTTCTGCAGGATGGCTCGAAACCGGTCGCTGTCGTGGAGGGTATGTGCCTCGATGACGAATGGGCGCCGAAGCCGGTCGAGCTTGTACGGCTCGATGGCGTGGCACCGCGCCCAGACGAGATCGATCGAGTGACGCCATAGCGCGAGGCTCGCGAGCCGACTCTGGCGGGCCAGCCGCCCCCACCGGGTGCGGTGGTCGGTGAGCCAGACGATCTCGAAGTTGGGGTCGACGCCGTAGAACGCGAACGGGTCTTCGTGCGAGACGGGGCGCGGGCAGAATAGGGTCACCCGATGTCCCCGCTGGGCCCAGGCGTGGCACATCTTCATCACGTTTACGCTGCTCGCCTTCGGCGTGAGAAGCGGCGTGTGCGCCAGGAACCCGAGCTTCACACGGGGGGCTTTAGCACCGGATGGCCCGCTTGGGTTGACTGCGAACCGTGAGGTTGCTTCGACGGTCGCTGAGACAGGTCACGATCATGAAACCCTGCGTGTTCATTCACACGAACGAGAAGCAATGGCTCGGCGCAGTCGTGGCCGCCCATGCCCTGCGTCGCCATGCCGCTGATCCTGGTGGCCTCGAGGTCCGGTTGCTCGAGGCGAAGGACTACCCGTTTCTGCGTAGTCGTGTCGGCCAGACGTACCGGAGCAACGGGGCAGACCGGGAGTGGAAGTATGATCTGCAGTCGTTCACGCCGCTGCGATTCCTGCCTCCCGAGCTCATGAAGTACGCCGGCCGCGCGTTGGTCATCGATCCCGACGTCTTCGCCGTCGGCGACGTGCAGCCGCTGCTCGATCGCGACATGCAGGGCAAGGCCATTCTCTGCCGCACGCTCGAGGGCGGAGAGGAACGCCGCAGCAAGTACGCCTCGAGCGTCATGCTACTCGATTGCGCGAGACTCGAGCACTGGCACTGCGAGCGACAGTTCACCGAGTTGTTCGAAGGCGACCGCGATTACAAGAAGTGGATCTGGCTCGAGCTCGAGGCGCGCGACGCGATTGGCTTGTTGGAAGCCGAGTGGAACGACTTCGACCGGCTCACGCAAGAAACTCGTCTGCTCCACAACACACGTCGTGAGACGCAGCCGTGGAAGACGGGTCTCCCCGTCGACTTCGAGACGGCGAAGAGGCCGGCCCCGTTTTCGCCCAAGGGGTTGTTCCGGCGGCTGCGCCCCGAGCGCTTTCGATCCCACCCGGACCCGAGACAGGAGCAGTACTTCTTTAGTCTGCTGCGTGAGTGTCTCGATGGCGGGATCGTCACCGAAGCGACCGTGCGCGAAGAGATGCAGCGCGATCACGTTCGGCACGATGCTCTCGAACTCGTGGCGAAGGCGCCCCCCCTGGCCGCATGACGCAGCGAACGCTCCTCGTTCTGGGCTCAAAGCCGGATCCGGTCTTGCCGAAGCCGTCGAGCTACGACGCGGTCGCTTGCGCCAACGGCTCGGGGTTCTCCGCGGCCCAGCACGGGCTACCCGATCCACTGTTCACGGTGATGTCGGCGATTCTGGGCTCGGTCGATTCCGGCAAGCAGAGTGTCGCCGCGCTCGCGGGCTTGCGGACCGAGCGGCTTTACTTCTCGCCCCGGCCGGAGAAGCCGCGTCGTGGGGTCCGGAAGCTCGTTCGTGCGCTCAAGACGTACGAGATGCAGCCCTTCTATATGAAGCGGATTCTGCGCCAGGCCTCGTACTCGTACGTCGACTTCGTCGTTCGGCCGCACGCCGATTACGTTCGGATGGTGCGCGAACTGTGTGCGGGTGATGTGGGGGTTCTGGGGCACGTGGAGCGCAAGCAGCCCTCGACCGGGATGATGACTCTCGTCATCGGTGCGGCCGAAGAGGGCTTCGACCGGTTCATCCTGAGTGGCTTCAGCTTCGAGCTCACGCACGCCTACGGCACGAACCCCGAGATCGAGGAACGCGGTACACAGGTGAGTGGGCACGCGGGTACCGATGTGGCGTTACTGCGTCATCTCGCGGCGAGAGGCGGGGCGGTTTTCACCACGGAACCCGTCGTGGCAGAACGGACTGACGTTCCGCTCCTAGCTGAATAGCTTCCCCAGGAATCCCTTTGGCTTGGCCGTGGCGCCCTGTACCTGGTCGGTGAACACGAGCACCGTCTGGATCGGCTCGCGCTGCGAGGTAATGGCAGCGATGTGGTCGAGCCACCACTGCTGCGGTTGGATCGTGCAGTGCGCGTTCTCGCCGTTGGGCAGGATCTTCTTCGCCGGGTAACAGGCAACGTTGAGGTAGACGAAGTTCTCGGCGAACCCGAAGATCTCGCCCAGCACCCACGGGACGTCGTCCTCGGGGACGTGTTCGAGCACGTCGGTGCAGATGACGCCGCCGAAGGTGCCCTCCGGGAGCCTGTTGTGGGCCGGGTAGGCGGGGTCGTACAGGGTGACCTGATCGAGGCCCCAATGCTCTTGCAGGCTGCTCCCCGGGGCTCCCCCGAAGGCCTTGGCCGGAGCGCCGTAGAGGCGCGCTTTTCCGCACCCGTAATCCAACAACGTGTGCGCCCCCGTCCCCCGGACCAGGTGACGGACGGCCTCCACGTGCGGCGCAAGGCTCGTCCCCGCGAACATGTCCTCCGCTCGGTCGCCCTGCTCGGGAGCGCCGTGGGCGTGCATCGTGACGTACAGCTCGAGGAGATCCCGGTAGCGGGGGCTCGGGTTCAGGCGGGAGTAGGCGGCCATGTCCCTGGTAGGTTACACACCCGTGTCGAGGTTTAAACATGAGGCCTCGCTTCACTGGTGATGCTGTCCTTCCAAGACCTGAGCTTCGCATACGAGCCGTTTCCGATCGGTCTGTGCGCGCCCGCCCTGCCCGAAGAAAGCTACGGTGCTCTCGTCGAGGCCTTCCCGCCGCTCGAGCTCTTTGGCGCCAAGGAAGATCTCGGCCACAAGTACTCGCTTTCCGAGGTGAATTGCCCCGCGGCGTACTACGAGTACATCCGCGGGAGCCGGCCGTGGCTCGACTTCTATCGATACGTAAAGAGCGAGGAGTTCATCCGCACGACCTTGGCCGCTTTGGCCGACCGCGGGATCGATCTGGGTCTGGCCCGATGCCGCGTCCGCAGCCCGAACCATTTCGACGGCTGGGGCCGGGTCTCCGCGGCCCTTCCCGGGCGCGCCCGGAGCGCCCTTCGCTCGGCGGCCGGGTCGGTCCAGCGGCTGGCGAGCAAGCAAGCGGTGCTGGGTGCCCGCTTCGAGTTCTCGGTCTTGCCTGGCGACGGTGGGCACATCCTCCCGCACACCGACGCCCCGCAGAAGCTGGTCACCCTGGTGATCTCCATGCTCGACGCCGAGGAGTGGGCGGACGAGTGGGGTGGGGGCACCGAGGTTCTGCGCGCGAAGGATCCCACGGTCGCCTTCAACAAGATGAACCGGTACCTAGAATTCGATGGCGTGCAACGACTGCGCTCCTTGCCGTTTCGCCCCAACCAGTGCGTGATCTTCGTGAAGACGTTCAATTCACTGCACGCGGTATCCCCGGTGCGCGGCGGAAGCGAGGTTCTGCGACGGACTCTCACGATCAACATCGAACGCCTCGATACGCAGCCCTGAGGATGCCGTGAGCCAAGCTCCACCGCATCGCCCGCCGAAGGCATCGCCCGCGAGTTATCGCCGAATGCTGGGGTACCTGGTCCCCTACGCCTGGCCCCGCTTCGTCGTGGCGATGGTCTGTATGTTCATCTTCAGCGGCACGAACGGCTACCTGCCGTTTCTCATCCGCGACGTGTTCGACGACATCTTCGACCAGCAGAATTGGGCGGAGCTCACCTGGCTTCCGGCGATCGCACTCGGCCTGTTTGCGGTGCGTGGCGTGGCGGTGTTCGGGTATTCGTACCTGATCGAGTGGGTCGGTCAGCGGGTCATCGAGAAGCTGCGCAACGACATCAACGAACGGGTACAGCGCCTCCCGATATCGTTCTTCAACCGCACCCCGACGGGAACCCTCGTTTCGCGTGCGACCAGCGACGTTACCCGCGTGAACTCGGCGTTGACTCAGACGATGATCTCGATCCTGCGCGATTCGACGACGCTGGTCGTGGTCGTCTCGGCCGCCTTCGCTTTGGACTGGGTGCTCGCGCTGATCGCCTTCGTCGCGTTTCCCCTCGCGGTGGGGCCGGTGATGAAGCTCGGCCAGCGCCTGCGTGGTCATGCCGCGCAGAGCCAGGAGAGCTTGGGTATCCTGGCTTCGCTCCTTCAGGAAACCGCGCAGGGCAACCGCGTGGTCAAGGCCTTTGGGATGGAGCAGTACGAGAAGGATCGGTTCGGGGCCGAGGCCGAACGGCTCTTTCACCACGCGATGAAGGCGACCCAGTCCCGCGCGTACATCCAGCCGATCATGGAGATGCTCGGCGCGGTCGGTATGAGTGCCGTCATCTATTACGGGGGCTACAGCGTTCTGGCCGGGACGCGTACGCAGGGCGACTTCCTCGGATTCATGACCGCCCTCATCCTGGTCTACGATCCGTTCAAGGGGCTCGCGAAGGCGACGGCCGAGGTTCAGAGGGGAATGGCCTCGGCGGAACGTGTGTTCTCGATCTTGGACGAGCCGATGGAGATCGAGGATACGGAGAACGCCCCCGCGCTCGCCCCTCTTCGCGACGAGATCCGGCTAGAGAACGTTCGGTTCAAGTATCCGCCGCGAGTGGGTGGGACCGAAGCAGCCGAAGCGCAGGGCGAACGGCCCCACGGCTACGCCCTCGACGGCATTGATCTCGTGCTTCCTCGAGGGCAGGCGCTGGCGCTCGTCGGGCCCAGTGGTGGGGGGAAGTCGACGCTGGCAGACATGATCCCGCGCTTTCAGGATCCGACGCAGGGGTGCGTTACGATCGATGGCATCGACGTGCGGGAGACCAGTCTGGCCTCGCTTCGCGCGCAGGTTGGGATCGTCACTCAGATGACCTTTCTCTTCAATGACACCGTGCGGGCGAACATCGCATACGGACTGTCGTCGCCCGACGCGTCGGCGGTAGAGGACGCGTCGCGGGCCGCGCATGCGCACGAGTTCATCGAGGAGCTGCCCGACGGATACGATACGGTGGTCGGCGAGTTCGGGGGCACCCTTTCGGGTGGGCAGCGCCAGCGCCTCGCGATTGCCCGTGCCCTGCTGAAGAACGCGCCCATCCTGATTCTCGACGAGGCGACGTCAGCCCTCGATTCAGAGTCGGAGCGACTCGTACAGGACGCGATCGATCACTTGATGGTGGGGCGTACGACGCTCGTGATCGCTCACCGATTGGCGACCATCCGTCGTTGCGACCGGATCGCGGTGCTCGCCGGGGGACGCGTCACGGAGTATGGCACCCACGAGGAGCTCTATGCCCTCGGGGGGATCTACCGCCGCTTGCACGATCAGCAGACTCTCGCGCAGACTCCGTCCGAGACCGGGGTTTCCTGACCGAGCGGCGATCATGGCTATGATCCGAATCTGCATCGGGACAGAGCGGCGCACGACGGTCGCTCGAAAGGTCCTCGAGTTCAGTATCCTCACGAACGTGGCGCCGGGGACCGAGGTCGAGTTCGATCTGCTCGAGGGGGGGGACTGGGCGGGCAGTGGTCCGGAGCAGCAGTACACCGGGTTTTCTTTCCTGCGATGGGCGATTCCCGAGCGCTTCGGCTGGCGCGGCAAGGCCATCTATTTCGACGCCGATCAGCTTTGTCTGGGCGACGTGTCGGAGCTGTGGGAGGCCGACCGGACGTGGGCGGCTGACGGTGCCTGTGTCTGGTGTACGACCTACCCGCGCCGCCACCCGGTGCGCTGGCTGCCGTTTCTGAAGCGTTCGGAGCCCACGCCGGAGACCTCGGTCATGCTGATCGATTGCGAAAGGGCGCGCGGCAAGCTCCTTCGTCTCGAGGAGATCGAGTCGCGGATGATCGGCGACGAGGGCCTGGTGCGCTACCGCGAGATCATGCACCTGGCCTACCTCGACCCGCCGGCGGTCGAGATTCCCCAGTGGTGGAACCTCATGGATGGCTGGGGGCGTCGAATCGGCTCCTTCGAAGACGCCGAGGCGAAGCTTCTGCACTTCACCGACGTGCCCAAGCAGCCATGGTACTTTCCGGACCACCCCAAGCGTCATGTTTGGGAGGCGTATTTGGAAGCGGCGCGTCGCGCGGGGTACGTGTCGGCCGCAGAGATCGGCGCGGCCTGTGAGCGCTTCACGATGGAGGCGGGTCGCCCCGACGGCATGCACCCGTATTGGCGGAAGTACGCTCGCTGAACGACGATTCGCGTTTCAGCGGACGTCGAAGCCCAGGTGTCCCGCGACCGTTTCGTCGCAGGTGACCCGACCGGCCGCGGCATACGGCTCAAGACGTTTCGCCAGGACGGCCTTTTCGCTCGAGAGGTTGTGATGTCGCGCCATGTCGGTCTTGCCGTCACGGAAATAGTGGCTCTTCCCCTCGAAGAAGGAGAACCCGGTGACGTAGAGCGACGCGCATCTTTCGAGCAGTACGTCGGCTCCCAGGAGGAGAGCCATCATGCCCGTGGTCGGTGTGTCGCGGAGTCGCGCGGCGATCGCCTGGACATAGGGGAGGCTCGGCGCGTAGGCCGACGTCGCGCCGATGCGAAGGAGACCGTTGGTCAGATGCTCTCCGTACCGGAGGTCGAGATTGTTCTCCTTCGGCTTCGTGAAGACGTTGGGCCGCGACGAGATGATCCAGCGCGCTCGGCCGATGTCCGGATTCGTGAAGTCGATGTCGGGCACGTAGAAGTTCGACATGTAGATGTCGACCCGGCTTCCGACGGCGGTCTCGAAGCCGGTTACGCGGAAGTTGTTCATCCGCAGGACGAGGTCGTGGTCGTCGATCTTCTCGCCCTGGGACAGGCCGGCGAGGTACCCCGCGTTGCCTACGATGGCCACGCGGGCCCCATCGAGCGGCAGATCGGCCGCGAGGTCCTCCCAGGCGCGAAGGTCCAGCGAGCGTTGCCGCCACATCCAGTACAGGGCTGGCAGCGGGTGCGGAATGTTCACGCCAGGTTCGCCGGGTCAGAGGAACTCGCGCAGAACCCAATCGAGGCGCTCTAGCGGTAGCTGCTCGCCCTCGGGGAGCTTCCCGGAGGGCAGGTCGGACAGGACGAGGTGGGCCTCGCGGGCGAGTTTTCTCGCCTGTCGGCATTCATCCAGAATCACCAGCAGGCGCGCATCTGCACTCGTACCGAAGCTGCCATCACCGGGCAGGACCAGGACCTCGACCTCGGGGTCGTGACCGTTCGGTCGGACCTCGGGAGGGAGCAGGCCGGCGACCGGCTCGGGGGCGTCCGATCCGCTCGCGAAGCTGACGCGGACGTCGTCGATCCCACGCTTCACCAGACCGTTGCGGCAGCGAGTGAGGCGGGCGGCCCGGCGCAGGTACGCGACGTTGGGCCCCTGACGCCAATGCGTCGGATTCGTCGATTCGTTCGGGTGCCAAAGGTGGTACGTGAAGGTGTGTCCGAGGATCGACCGGATGCGCACGCCCGCGCGTCGGAGCCTGAGGCGGAGGTCGTCGTCCTCGCATCCCCAACCCTCGAAGCGCTCGTCGTAGCCGTTTACACGCTCGTAGTCGGTCCGCCAGATCCCGATGTTGTTGCCGAACAGTCGTGGCTTGGTCTGGTGGTTGATCGCTTCGTAGAACCAACCCTGGCGGCGGAGCTTGGCCAGCCAGCGCTTCTCCTTGGCGGAGCCCAGGTTCATGAACTCGCCGCTTCCGATCGTATCGACCGTGACCGTGTCGGAGGCGTCCTTTTCCAGCCGGAGGCAGGCGCCGGCCATGACGGTGTTCGGTCGGCGCTGGTCGAGATGGACCCGGACGTGGTCGGGCGGAAGGATGCAGTCCCCGTCCAGAAACAGCAGGTACGGAGCCTCCGTGGCCCCGACGCCCTCGTTGCGGCAGCGAGACAGCTGGAACGCCACGTGCGGGTGAGTCGTGAGCTTCACCGGGAACGGTGCCCTGGCCGCGAAGTCGTGCACGATGGACGCAGTCTCGTCCGCCGAGCCGTCGTCGGTGACAACGACTTCCATCTCGTCGCTCACTCCGTTCTGGAGCGCGATCGAGGTCAGGGCTCGTTCGAGGTGCGCTGGGCGCTGGTAGGTCGAGACGAGCAGGGCGATCTCGGGCTTCGACATGACTACCGAGCCCCGCCGCCGATCTGCCGGTTTCGCGCAGCGGGCTCGCAGGACCTTCGCATGGGACCGGGACACGTGCAAAGGGGGCGCTGGCGACCTCTGGGGGGGGCCGGCCTGGGGGCGTGAATTCTGCCGTTCGGCCCGGGTCCGGGTCGACCCAGGAGCGCCGATCGCATGCCAGCTGTCGGCGCGGACGCCGTCGTCGTGGGGTATACGGGATCGATGTCCTCGCCCCCCTCACGGCCGCTGGCCCGGCCCCGACCGGGGGCCCGCCCAGGGATCGTGATTCTGGGAAAGGCGCGGGGGCGAAAGAAGGAGAGCCTCCAGCTGCTCGCCCGGGCGGGCGTGGCGGCGCTGCTCTGGCACCGGGCACCGGCGCCGAGGCCTCTGACCCTGATCGTCTCGCGTGATGCGCCCGAAGCGACGCCCGATGCCTTCCGGGCTGCCGCGCGGCTGCGCGAGCTCGGCGTGCCTGCCGATTTCGTCGTGGCGCGGGCGTGGTCGAACTGCACGCTGATCGAGGCCCGGGCGGTGCGGGTGTTGGCCCGTGTGCACGGGCTGGGTGCCCTCACCGTGCTGACGCACCCCTACCACGCGGAGCGGGCGCAGAAGATCTTCGACGAGGTGCTGGTAGATGCACGCGTGACGGCCGTGAAGCCCTCGCTCGTTCGGGGTTTAGCCGATGTCTCGACCGCGCACGACGCGCCTCGCGTCCTACGCGACGTGGAAGGCTCGATGCCCCGAGGGTTCGACCTGATGAGGGAGCAGCTCGTCGAGTCCGTTTTATCGGGGCTGCACCGAGTCGACTCTCGCGGCTGCGTCGAACGACTGCTTGCCGCGAGGGCGCGTCCGGCGGCTTCCTCTAGCCGAAGCTGATCGGAATTCCGTCGGTGTCGACGCAGCCGGCCGTTCAAAAACTCCTCCCGTGGCCAGGCAAGTCCCTTCGCATCGGATGCCCGTGTCGTGGAAGCTCGTCCGAGTACCCGACGATGGCTTCGTTTGGGCGCCATGGCCTCAGGCGCGAATCGGCGTACCGGGCTCAGTCCGTACCTTCTCAGAAACCTTGCCGCTAGCGCAGGTGTGCGAGGTCGGTGCGGAGGGTGCGGGCCGACAAGAGGAAGAAGATCGCCGCCGCTGCCCCGACGACCGCGGCGATGGCCAGAGCGACGCGAAGCGCGTCGACGCCGTAGGAGGGCTCGAGCACCTGACTCACGTAGCCGGCCACCAAGGGGCCCACACCGAGGCCGACGATGTTCAGGATTCCGAGCTGCGTCGCAGCCGCGGTCGAGCGCATGCGCGGTGACACCAGGTTCTGCACGAGCGTCCACAGGGAGCTCACGTAGAGATTGTTGAGGGCATAGAACGGCACGAAGGCGGCGAGGGCCAACGTCGACGTCGGGGCCCACGCGAATCCCAGTGCGAAGGGTAGGGCGGTGATCGAGCTGATGGCCGAGAGCCAGGCGTACCAGCGCTCGTCGCGGCGGGCGAGGCGGTCCGCCAGGATGCCGCCGACGGTGACTCCCACGGCACCGGAAATGGCCGCGGCGAGACCGAACTGGATGCCGGCGTCACGCCCGGACATTTCGAAGACGCGCCGCAGGTACGTGGCGCCCCACGTGAGGACCGTGTAGCCGAGAAACGCCTGGCAGGACGCGGCGACCATCAGCATCGGGAACGACGGTCGCGCGAACAGCGTCCGCATGACATCGCCAGTGGTCGGGTTCTCGGCTTCGATCGTGCCGTCGGATGCCCCCGGCGGTGGCTCGCGGACGGTGAGGCCGAGAAGCAGTGCGACCGGGAGCCCGGCGAGGCCAGCCACGTAGAACGCCGTGCGCCAGCTGAACGCTTCGAGAAGGATCCCGCCGAGCACGAAGCCGAATCCCGTTCCCACGAAGATGCCCCATGCGTATATGCGGAGCGCGGTCGCCCGTCGCTCGGGTGGGAAGTAGTCGGAGATCAGGGAGTGCGAGGGCGGCGTGCCGGCCGCCTCACCGATCCCCACGCCGAATCTGGCGAACAGAAGTTGACTGAAGTTGGCCGCGGCGCCGCAGACGAGAGTCATGATGCTCCACAGCGTCAACCCGACCGCGATCACCTGCTTGCGCGAGGTGACGTCGGCCAGTCGCGCAAGCGGAATGCCCGCGATCGTGTAGAAGAGCACGAAGGCGGGCCCGAGCAGCCAACCGAGCTGAGAGTCCGTGAGACCCATGTCGGTCTTCACGTCTTGCGCAACGAGCGCGAGTACCTGGCGATCGACGAAGTTGAGGATGTAGGCCACGAGCAGGATGGCCAGGACGTAGGCCGAGTACCGGTTGGACGGCGCAAAGGGGCTCTCGCGCTCGCTTGCCACGGCTCAGCTCCCAGAGAGCGCTTGGTGGAGCTGCTTCAACTCCCCGGCGACTGCCTTGCGGTGCTCGGCCCAGCCTTCGGAGGCGAGGATCTGTTGGGCGACCGCCTCGCCAAGCTTTGATCCCGCTTCGACGTCTGTCGGGAAATGCACGCCGGCGGCAACGCGGAGCTCGGCGATTTCGTCGGCGCGCTCGGAGATGGCCTCTCGTCGAGAGGGCACGAGGTCGGCCAGGAGGCGGCCCGCGACGATCCCCAGCATGGCCGTGCCGCTCGGATACGATCCGCTCGCTGGGGTCGGTGTGCAGGGCCTCACGCGCTCGTCCACGGCCGCGGGGCGTGGGCGGTCCCACCGCGCCTTCAGTGAGGCGAAGACCGGTGTCGCCGCGTCCAGGCCCTCCTGCACGGCTTGGTAGAGCTTGGGGTAGGACTGAGGGAGCAGCATGGTGCCCGTAGCCTGCTGGAACGTCCCGACGGTCGGCGAAACAGCGGCCCAGATCCGGTCGACATCCGACTTCGATCGTGTGCGCTGAACCCACAGGAGGATCGCGAGGTCTTCGCGTGCCGCGCGGGAGTCCGCAGCGGGAGGCGGTCCGATCAGCACCGC
>JAJCZO010000206.1 GCA_029262355.1 Deltaproteobacteria bacterium | reverse complement strand
CGTGAGTGGTGGATCAAGGTCTCGCGTGCGGTGGGTGGAGCCGAGAAGTCGTACGATTTTCCCCCGCACGTCGTTCAGGTTCGAACCGCGTACCAGCCGGTACGCCGCGAGAACCTCGCGGGCGAGCTGCGCCTCCTCGAGAGCCCGTGGGATCCGATCGCGAGTCTTCTCCCGACGAAGGGTGCCGCTTCCGCCTATCTCTGGACGGCGAGTCCGACGGCACGAGACATCACGCTCGAGGGGAGCCTCGATGCAGACGGCTTCTGGCCGTTCGTCGACACGATTGGGAGCTCGCGCTGGCCCGGCACCATGGGTGGGCCGCGCCGCGCCGCCTAGCGTACTCGACGTCGTCGCGGCCTTGCTCTCGGGAGGCTAGAAGTTCGCGAACGAGACGCGCACGAGCATCGTCCCGAGCGCGATCCAAGAGAGAACGAAGAACGAGAACCGGATCGTCACGTTGTCGATCAGCGCCTGAACGAGTGAGTGGACGATGCGCAGGACGGCATACGTCCATGCGCACGCGACGTAGAAGGAGTCGACCTGGCCGAGAACTGCGATCGAGATCGCGACCGCATAGAAGAGTGTCGGCTGCTCGAACAGGTGGTTGTAGTTGTTCGCGATGCGGTTGATCGAGTGTGGCAGAAGCTCGCGGAGCTTTCTCGTGTCTTGGCCCTCCTGCGCGTCGATCTTGAGCTTGGCCATCGTTGGGACGCGAGTCGCCATCATCCAGATGGTCATGACGACAGTGAGTAGGCCCACGACGAATACCGGTTGAAGAATCGCAGCTGCTTCCATTCTCGAGTCCTCCCTTTGCTCAGCCCTTAGACGTTGAGGCGAGCTCTCGCAGCTTTGCGCGAATGCGCTCAGCTTCGGCCTTGTCGCCCCGTCGCGCCCTCAGCCTCGAGATGTCCACGAGCGCGTAGCGCCAGCGATTCCGCAGGGCTTGGGAATTTGGGTCGGCTCCGATCCTGGCCGCAGTCGTCAGCGGGACGACGCGCGGGTCGTTCGGCGCTGCAATGTCCAGCGCGGTGACCGCGATCGCCGCCACGTCGAGATCGTCTGCGGCGGCAAGGGCGACCAAGCGATCGATCGTCGCTTCGTCGAGCGGCGTGTCGGTCCGCACATACTCGCGAACAAAGGCAGAGACGCCCGCCATCTGAGCGATCGCGTGTGCTTCGTCGGGGGCGAGGAGCAGCGCGGCGGCCTCTTTGCGATCGGTGACATCTTGGGCGGCCAGGATTCGCGCGATCATCGGATGGTGTGGCTTGACCGGACCCCACCACGTGTCGACTTTGGCCTGAAGGTCGGCGGTCGTCTCTCCGGCATGGCACTTCGCGCACGCGTTCTCGATTCCGATCGATTCGTCGAACACGGGGCGGGGGATCGGAATCGTGTGGTCGGATCGCGCAAACGCGATCTCGTTCCCGACCGCCTGGTGCTGCAGGAACGGCATGTGGCACGAGATACACCGACTGCCCTCGCTGTCCGCCGAGTGGTGGGTGTGCGCGCGCGGGTCGCGCGCTTTGCTCGCGTGGCAGCTCGTACACTGCGCGTCGTCGAAGCGTCCCCGCAGGGCCCGGCCGTTCACGTCGCGATAGGTCTGGGAGTGAGGGTCGTGGCAGCTCGTGCACACCATCGAGCCATCGACGAAACAGCTGCTGAAGAGATGGTTCTGCTGATAGCCGAAGCCATTGATGCGTCCGTCGGCGAGATAGGGCCCCTGGGCGAGCATCGGAAGCTTGAACGCGAGATGGGGGCCGGGGGCCGCGCCCGCAAGCCAGTTACCGGTGAGCACTTGTTTGTTGGCGTGGCAGCGGAAGCAGACCTGCACCGACTCGTTCTTGTCGAGGGCGACGAGCGGGTCGAGGCCGATGTCGGCTCGGTCGTCGCGGTCGTCGGCTCGCGCCCAGTCGAGGTGTGCGCGCCCGGGCCCGTGGCACGATTCGCAGTCGATGCGCAGCGTCTTCCACCGGGTTTCGTACTCCTCGCTCTCGGCATCGTACGAGACGGAGAGCTGGCTTCCGTGGCAGTTCTCGCAGTGGGAAAGCTTGGGCATGTTTCCCAGGGCGCGGAAGGGCGGCCAGTGCGTGAGCTCTCCGAGGCCGACGTGCGGGCCGACCGGCGTCCAGTGGTTGTCGGCCCGACGCTGCACGAACCAGGTGTTCTCGCCTCGGTGGAAGTCGAACGGCAGCATGCGGTACGAGCCGTCGGCCATCTCGGCGAAGAACGCTTGGGTTCCGCCGCCGATCATGTGGCCGCCGCCGATCACCGCGCCCACCTCGACGTCGACCTTGGGTTGGCCACGTTGCCGGACCTCGAAGACGTATCTGCCGTCGTCGGTCTTCTTGGGGCGAACGAAGCCGTCGCGGAAGTGGCGCGGCTTGCCGTCGAACGCCGCGATGACCTCGGCCTTCGGCGGAACACCTCCTGCCCGGCCGTGGGTCGATCCGGACCATGCCTCGTACTGGTCTGCGTGGCATTCCGCGCACGCGTCGGCCCCGACGAAGTCGTCGAATGCGACAGACTCGTGAGCCGAGAGAAGGGACGTCTTCGCTCGATGTGCACGCTTCGGCGGTTTCCGCGTGGCCGAGGATTCGCTGCCGCCGGCCCACGGCGGGCCCTCGCAGTGGCACAGCGTTCGCATGTAGCCGACGAGCCCGGCGATCTGCTCGTCGGACAACGTGTCTCCCCATGCGGGCATGAAGTGGTTGCGATCCAGGATCGCGCCGCCGCCGGCCACGCCGTCGTAGAGAGTGCTGTCCGCGCGCAGCCCGAGCACGGCCGCGTCGGCGTGTGCGGTGGGTTCGACGGGGAGGAAGCGAGCGTTGAAGCCGTTGCCCCGGCCGTCGGCGCCGTGGCACGGAGCGCAGTACAGGGCGTAGTCGCGGGCGGGTGTGGGCTCGGGGGGAAGGGGGATCGTGGCGTTCGTAATCAGCGAGAGGTAGTGCGTGCCGACCGGGGAGCGTGGCCCGCTCAGGTATCGGGCGATCAGGTCTTTCGTCGCGTCGGAGAGAGGGAGTCGCGGCATCGTCGCGTGTGGCGCCGTCGCCGCGGGGTCGGCGATCATCGAGCGTACGAACGACGGTCGCAAGCGCGTTGCGGCGTTCGTCAGGTCGGGGCCAATCTGTCCGCCGACGCCCTCGAGGCGATGGCAGCCGAGGCATGCGAGCTCTTGGCGCAGGAGAAGCCGTGCTTTCTCACGCTGGTACGCCGTCAGCGCTTCGGATCGTCGTATCGATGGGGGGGGTAGTCCGCCGAGGCTCGCGAAGATCTCGTCGACCTCGTCGTTGGAGAGCCGGAAGTCGGGCATTCGTGCACCGTTTCCGGGCCGAGAGCCGAAAGGCCGCAGCGCCCACGGATGCGAGAGGTAGGCTTTCAACCACTCGGTTTGCACGCGCACCTTCTCGCGAGCCAGATCGGGTGCGGGCTCGACCAAGGTCGCCGTGCCATCGAGTCGGTGACAGGATCGGCACGCGAGAGCATCGAAGACCCGCCGGCCGTCGTCTGCCGTCACGTTGGGGTACCGCGACCGTACCTCCTCGTAGGTGCTGCTCATCGCGGTCCGTCGTTCGGTCCCGGATCGATCCAGGTAGTCGACGATGCGCCTCAGTTGGGTGACCGCGTCTGGTGCCACGGCCTCGACCTGGCCATCCTCGTCCGCTCGTAGGAAGAGGGCCGGCATCACGCCGTCGGGGATGCCCCATGCGGTCGGCGCTACGAGGAACCGCCGCATCCAGGCAGGCCGAAGCCGCGCGCCCGTGTCCCTCAAATCGGGTCCGAGCACCCCCCCGGCATCGTCGTGGGCATGGCATGCCAGGCAGCTCTGGTCGCCGCCGACGACGCGGGCGAACTCTTCTTCGGAGAGGATCTGCTCGGTCTTGGAGAGGGGGGCGTCGAGTTCGGCAGGGAGGTCGGCGAGCGCGCCGGGGCCTCGCGTCTGCTCTGCGAGGAAGAGCGTCAGTGCGAGGGCTTCGTCTTGCGCGAGATGAAAGTCCGGCATCCGGGTCGCGCCGATGTGTCGGCGAACCGTGCGGGGCGCGAGAAGGTAGTCGAAGAGGTAGGCGGTGTGGTAGCGGTTGCCGGCGTCGCCCAGGGGCGGCGCTTTCGTGACGACGTTGGTCGGGGTGTCGAGATCGGTGTGACACGCCGGGCAGCCGAGTTCGGCCAGGAGCTCATCCGACGCGGCGGTCACCGGCATCGGCGGCGCGACGAGTACCAGGCTGAGCCCGGCCAGAGCGAGGAGGGAGGCTCGAGTCACGAGGGGCAACGAGCCGCGTCCGCGCGGCGGCGCCGCCTCCAGGATGACGCCGTCTGGGCGGAGAAGGGGCGGATCACGTGCTCGAGCAAGGGGATGTCGGTCCCGGTCTCCCGAGCCGCCTCGCGATCGAACGTCGAGCCCATCGCCGTAGTGTACCGGGTCGGGGCGGCCAGCGGAAAGGCGCCTCGCCGACCCGCAAGCTTCCCGCAGAGTCAAGTCTTGAACTGCGCACCGCCCTTGTCCATATCTCGTTGATGGCCGAGCGAGCGGAGATCGTGCAAGGACCGTGGGGCGCCCCAAAGCGCTCGGACACGGCCTCATCTGCACCGACCGGCGCGACGGCTACTCCGGACAAAGTCGTTCTCGGCATGGTCGTTCGTGCGTGCGTGGTCGAGCTGGGGCACGAACCGTCGCCCCGGGAGCTCGCCGATTGGGCCAATCATCAGCGCGACAGTCGCGGCGACTTTTGTATGTTCGGCCGCGAGATCAGCGACGCGGAGGCGGCCGTGATCCTGAAGAACCCCGGCCGCGAAGTGACGGTCCGGCCCGCCCGGGCTGCACCGAAGCCGGGCCTCGGCCTCGTCGTGGTGCCCTCCCGAAGCCGGGATTGAGGTCCGCCGGGCGCCGTCGACGGCTCGATTACGTGGTCCTCCGTTGACTCGCCGGGGGGCCGCTCTATAAACACCCCGAGTACTCAAGCCGCACGAGAGGAGAATCAATGGACGGCATGCTGGCTGCGCAGTCGATCTTTCGGTGGATGCACATTCTTGCGGGCATCACCTGGATCGGCC
>JAJCZO010000205.1 GCA_029262355.1 Deltaproteobacteria bacterium | reverse complement strand
GGCCTAACCCCCAACCCCCTGATTAGGAGGACACATGAAGAAGTTCCTGGGAACCATGACTGCTATCGCCGTCGCCGCGCTCATCGCGACGCCCGCAATGGCTGGTACGTACGCCGCTGGCCCGCTCCCGTCCGAGTTCGGTGGCGGCGAGATTCCGGCTGATCCGGATGTCTTCAAGGCCATCGGTAAGGCCTCGAAGGAAGGTTCGAAGCTCTCTAGTGGCGCTGCGAAGTGCTACAGCAAGGGTGCGAAGAACGTCTCCAAGGGTAGCCCCAGTGGCGTCGATACCTGCATCAACAACACCAAGAAGGGTGTCCTGGAGAAGTACGAAGCGAAGGTCAGCGGCATCCTTGCGAAGTCTCCCCTCCCGCCGTGTCACGACTTCCTGGCGGACGGCGGCCTCATCGTCGGGCTCGTCAAGGGCTTCAACCCGCTCATCTACTGTCAGTCCCCGAGCGGCGCGTTCATCGATCAGGCCAGCTTCTAAGCTGTTTCTGATTCGGGGCGGCTCGTAGCCGCTTCGATGCTCGACCAGACCAACGACGGCCCCGGCGGCTCACGCTTCCGGGGCCGTCGCTCGTCTGGGCCCTCCAAAAGCCTACGACGGGGCTCCGAGCAACCAGCGCAGCGCGCGCGGGCCCTGCTCCTGCGGGGCCGTACAGGCACCAGAAGCGCCCTAGGGAGCGGTACTTCGTTGCCCTAGGGGTAGGGCCAGCCCCCCGCCGTACCCTTCCGGCGACTGGGGCAGCGCGCGAGCCAGCGGCCGGTCGAGCCTCCCCGACCCATCCCTGGCTCTCCGAACAGAGCGCGCGCCGGCGGTGCCAGCGCCAATCGGCCCGGCCAGCCTCCGAAGAGGGCTACCCGTCGCGGGGCGAGCCTACTTGTTCTTCTCGTCCTTCGTCCCGGCCTCCAACCGAGCCTTGGTCGTGCCTCCGAGGCCATCGAGCTGCGGTGCGACTTCTCCGGGCGGCATCATCTCCATGAGCTGCTCGGCCGTGACGCCGCCCTCCTCGGCCGCTTCGTCGGCAGAGATGTCGAAGTAGTCCTGGTCGGTCTCACCCTTGGAATCCGTCACGATCACGCTGGCCCGGAAGCTGCCGGGGATCTCATACGTGTGCTTCGGCGCCTTCTCCTTGCTGAACGCCGTAGCGTCGCCAAAGTCCCAGATATACGTGAACGGCGGATGCCCGGTTCCGTCGATGACGTCGACGTCGAGCTGGACGGCGAGAGGAACGTCCCCAACGCTCTCGTCCACGTCTGCGAAGACGGTCAGCGCTCCTGGCTCTCCCGTGCCGGCGGGCTCGACAAAGGGCTTTTTGGCGGGCGTCTTGGCCGCCTCCGCAGCGGCTGTGGGAGCCGCGGTCTCTGCTCGAGCGACCTTGACCGGCACCGGTGCAGCCTTCTCGGCGACGCCTCCGGGCGAATCCTCGCTTGCGCAGGCAGCGAGGCCGCCAAGGGCCAGAATGGTGACGGTCAGCAGAAGGGCGTGATTCGGAAGTCTCATAAGGCAAGGGGTTTTGCAGGCCCTAGCAACTGAAGTCAACGCGGGGCGCAGGTGGCATGCCGGGCGAACGCAACAGCTTGCAGGGCACGTCTGAACGGGCCAAGATCCGCCCCCGACCGGAGAGGAGCCCATTTCATGAGTGACGAGAACAGCCAAGGAGGCGCCCCAGCGACCTGGCTCGATTGGATCGGGCTCGCCGCGGCAAGCGCCGTCGTGCTTGGCCCATTGCTGGGCTGGCTTCGCGTCCTGCCGGCCGAGCTCGCGTTCCGCATCTACGGTCTCGGCGGTCTTCTCAGCGTCGTGGCCGGCGTGAGCGCCCTGGTCCAGGCCGCGCGGGGAAAAGGCTTCGCCTTTGGACGAACCGCCGCCTTGCTGGCGGGCATGATCTTCATCGTAACCCTCGGGGCCGGCGGCACCGGGCCGATGACGAACGATTTCACCACCAACCTCGACGACCCCCCGGTCTTCGAGCACGCCACGACCCTCCCGGCCAACCGCGACCGGGACATGGCCTTCACCGACGAGTACGCGGCCACTCAGCGCGAGTGGTACCCCGATCTCGCGCCGCTGGAGCTTTCGGTCCCCGTGCCGAAGGCATTCGAAGTCGCGCTCGGAGCCGCACGGGGCATGGCCCACTGGAGCGTGGTTTGGGAAGACGCCGCGTCGGGACGAATCGAGGCGATCGCAGAAACGAGCGTCTTCGGATTCGAAGACGACGTCGCGATCCGTGTTCGGAGCGACGGAACAGGCAGCCTCATCGACGTTCGATCCAAGTCTCGCGACGGGAAAGGAGACCTCGGCGCCAACAACGCGCGCATTCGCGCCTACCTCGCCGTCGTCGACCGGGAAAAGTAGAGGCGCCGAATCGCCGGTCCTGGCACGGACTTTCGAACACACAGTCGCGAAAAGTCGCTCCCAGAGCGACTTTTCGGGCCCTCTCCTTCTTGACACCGTGGCAGGGCTTTCGTAGGAAGCGTTCGCCTTAGTGGAGTAATGGAATCACCTGTTTGAGGAGGGGGATAGGCAAATGACGAAATCGGAGTTTCTCGACAAGCTGGCCGCATCGGCCGACATCACCAAGAAGCAGGCGGACATCGTCTTGACGACACTCGTCGAGGTCGCGCACAAGTCCGTGAAGAAGGGCGAGCCCGTGAAGATTCCGGGTCTCGGCATTCTTCGGCTTCGCAAGATGAAAGCGCGCATGGGGCGCAACCCGCAGACCGGCGAGGCCATCAAGATCCCGGCGCGGAAGAAGGTCGGTTTCACGGTATCCAAGAGCTTCAAGGATGCCGTGCTCGGCGTGAAGAAGTAAGCCCGCCGTTTTCTCGGATCGAAACTGGGCCGGCCCGCCTCGGTGGGCCGGCCCGAATCGATCGCGCGCCTTCACGACCGATCGAACGGCCCACCAGGTCTCTGGTCGCGCTCAGGAGCCGTGGCACTTCTTGTACTTCTTGCCACTACCGCACGGGCACGGATCGTTCCGTCCGACTTTGTCGCCCTCGTGCTTGACCGTCGCGGCGGCTGGCGCTGACGTCACCGCCCCGTGAGACATCGTCATGCTGGGCTTCGAGCGTCGCTCCTGCTCTTCGAGTTGATCGAGGTCCTCTTCCTGGCGCACCTGCACGGTGAAGAGGCTGCGCACCGCCTCCGTATGAATGCGGTCCATCATGTCGTCGAAGAGTACGAAGCCCTCTTTTTGGTAGGCCTGTAGAGGGTTCTGCTGGCCGTAACCGCGCAGTCCGACACCCTCTTTCAGACGGTCCATGCTCAGCAGATGGTCCTTCCACTGCTGATCGATGGTCCGAAGCAGGACGACGCGCTCGAGGTGCCGCATCACGTCTGGTGTGAACTCTTCCTCGCGCGAGGCGTAAATCCCCTGCGCTGCCTCGACGATCCGCTCCGTCAGCCCCTCGGCGAGCAGGTCTTGCCGCTCGTCCTCGGGGACGTCGAAGTGAAACCCGAAGCGCTCAAAGACCGCGTTGCTGATGGCGTCCCAGTCCCATTCGGGCGCAACGACGTCGAAGTCGACGACCACGTCGACCACGGCCTGGGCAACCTCTTCGATCATCTCCGCGGCTCCGGCTTGGAGATGCTCGCCGCCGAGAGCTTCGCGGCGCTGGTGATAGACCACCTCGCGCTGCTTATTCATCACGTCGTCGTATTCGAGAAGGTGCTTCCGAATGTCGAAGTTGTGCCCTTCGACCTTCGTCTGTGCGTTCTGGATCGCCCGGCTGAGCATCTTGTGCTCGATCGGCTCGCCCTCTTCCATTCCGAGCCGAGTCATCAGGCCCTGAATGCGCTCCGCGCCGAAGATGCGAAGCAGATCGTCCTCGAGAGACAAGAAGAAACGCGAGGATCCGGGGTCGCCCTGACGGCCCGACCGACCGCGGAGCTGATTGTCGATACGCCGGGACTCGTGCCGCTCCGTTCCGACGATGTGGAGGCCTCCCGCTTCGAGGACCTTCCCGCGCTCTCCCGCGAACGTGTCGGCGTTCTTCGCGATCGCTTCTTTGAATTCCGGATCGTCGGGATCACGTCGGCCGATCAGAGCCACGGCCAGAGCTTCCGCATTTCCGCCCAGGACGATATCCGTACCGCGACCGGCCATGTTCGTCGAGATCGTCACCGCCCCTAGACGGCCCGCCTGCGCCACGATCTCCGCCTCACGGCCATGTGCTTTCGCATTCAGAACGTGGTGCTTCACGCCCCGCTTCTTGAGCAGAGCCGACAGCCGCTCAGACTTGTCGATCGTAATGGTGCCGACGAGGACCGGTTGGCCCTTCTCCTTACACTCCTCGATCTCGTCGATGACGGCTTCGAACTTCTCGGCCTCGGTCTTGTAGACGACGTCCGGATGGTCGAGGCGAATCATGTCGCGATGCGTCGGAACGACTGTGACGTCGAGGTCGTAAATCTTCTTGAACTCGATGGCCTCGGTGTCGGCCGTGCCGGTCATGCCGGCCAACTTGTCGTACATCCGGAAGTAGTTCTGGAAGGTCACCGTCGCGAGCGTTTGGTTCTCACGTTCGACCGTAACGCCCTCTTTCGCCTCGATCGCCTGGTGCAGGCCGTCGGACCAACGCCGCCCTTCCATCATCCGGCCGGTAAACTCATCGACGATGATGACCTCACCGTCCTTGACGACGTAATCGGAGTCGCAATGGAATAGGGAGTGGGCGCGCAGAGACTGCGTGAGGTGGTGAAGAGTGTCGATCTGACTCGTGTCGTAGAGGTTGTCGATGTTCAGCAGTTCTTCCGCGCGGCCGACACCCTGCTCGGTGAGAATCACCTGCTTCATCTTCTCGTCGATCGCGAAGTCGCCCTCTTCCTCCTCCCCCTTCTCGACGGTCCGTCCCTTCTTGAGCTTGGGAACGATCTGGTTGATCACGCCGTACTTGTCTGTCGAATCATCGGCTGGCCCGGAAATGATCAGCGGCGTGCGGGCCTCATCGACCAGGATCGAGTCGACCTCATCTACGATCGCGAAATTGAGGTCTCGCTGGACGTAATCCTCGAGCGAGAACTTCATGTTGTCGCGAAGATAGTCGAAACCGAACTCGTTGTTCTGACCGTAGGTGATGTCTGCCCGATACGCGGCCTTGCGGGTCTGATCGTCGATGCCGTGTACGACGACTCCCCAGGAAAGCCCCAGAAAGTTGTACATTCGACCCATCCACTCCGCGTCGCGCTGCGCCAGATAGTCGTTCACCGTGACGAGATGAACGCCCTTCCCAGACAGAGCGTTCAGGTACACCGGCAGAGTCGCGACCAGCGTCTTGCCCTCACCGGTACGCATCTCGGCAATGCGGCCCTTGTGGAGGACCATCCCGCCAAGGAGCTGCACGTCGAACGGCCGCATCCCGAGCGCTCGCTTGGCGCCCTCACGAGCGACCGCGAACGCCGGTACGAGGAGATCCTCGATCTCCGCACCCTGGTCGATCTGCTCCTTGAAGCCCCCGGTACGCGCCCGAAGACCGTCGTCGGAGAGCGCCTCGATCTCCGGCTCGAGAGCTGTGATCTCGTCGACGAGGGGCCAGAACTTCTTGAGCTCTCGGTCGTTCTTAGTCCCGAAGACCTTCCTGACGAGTCCACCCAGCATTCTCTGATCCGCTCCCAGTCGTTCGAAAAGCCCCGTGAAACCACCAGAGTAACCAGAAGCCCGGAGCCTCTGCAAAGACCGCTCGTCAGGGCGCGGGCACCCGGGGCTCACGATGTGCGCGGCGTGCCGCGTAACCCCGCCCCCGGGCCGCAATCCGGTCGGCCACGCCCGGTTCGCCGGCCTCACGCGCAAGGCGGGCGGCCCACTCCGCCGTCCGGACAGCCGCCCCGAAATTCCCAGCTTCCGCCTGGCCGGCCGCGAGCGTGTCGAGCGCCTCGGCGTCGCGCCCCTCCGTCTCCTTGACGGCCCGCCCCGCGAGTCTGACGGCTCGACGCCCATCGCGAATCCCCGGGTCAGGATACGTCGCAAGCAGCCAAGCGAGGTTGTTCAGGTGGCCGGGCTGGTCGGGGTCGAGCGTCATCGCCGTTTCGTAGGCGCCCACCGCGGCCTCGGGCTCGCCCAGGGCCGCCAGAACGGTCCCCAGGTTGCCGTGAAACGCGCCACGCGAGGGCTCCAGCGCGATCGCGCGCTCGTAGTGTCCCCGAGCCCCGAGAAGGTCGCCCTTCCTCTGCAGGGCGAGCGCCAGATTGAAGTGCATCACGAAATTGTCGTCCGTCACGGCGACGGATCGCTCCGCCAGCGCCTCCGCGGTCGCCCAGTACGGCAGCTGAGCCCGCGTCAGCACGATGCACGCCAGAAGGGACGAGACGGCAATGGCGCCCACCACCGCCCGCCGCCACCGCCCGCCTGCCGCGACCTCCGCCCCCAGCCACGCAATGACGATGAACGGTCCGATCAACGAAACGTACGAGTACCGGTCGGCCGTGGCTTGGGCGCCCACCTGGACCAGCCCGATCATCGGAACGAGTGTTCCGAGAAACCAGAGCCATCCGATCAAGATGTACGGACGACGGACGAACTGCCAGACCCCCAGACAGGTCAGCGCCACCAGCATCACCAAGGGGCCCAGCCAAGCATCGACCCCCGGGGGCACGCCCGAGCCGAGATAAGGGTGCGGGTAGAATACCGCCAGGCCTGCCGGCCAGAACATCTTCTCGAGGTACCAGCCGTAGGCGATCGCCACGTTCGCGATTCGCGCACCCATCGGCAGCGTAGGAGTACCGACGACCGCACCGCCCACCGTCTGCGCCTGAAGCGTCAACGCACTCGCCGTCGCAACCAAGGCGAACATCGGCAGCTTCTCGACGATCAAACGCGTGGGGCTTTCTGCGCGCCCGGCAGCCCCGGCGCCGCGCGGCACCCAAGGCGTACGACAGAGCGGCCAGACATCCATCAAGAGAAAGACGCAAGGCAGGGTCACGACGACCGGCTTGGACGCCAGTCCCGCCGCGAGCAGCAGCAAGATGCCAAAGTACCGCAGCCCGCCGCCGAAGCGAGCCCATGACAGGTACCCGTGCAGCGCGAGCAGCCAAAACAGGGTCGAGAGCACGTCCTTGCGCTCGGAAATCCAGGCCACGGACTCCACGTGCAATGGATGGATTGCGAAGAGCGCTGCGGCGAACGCGCTCGGCCACGGTGCACCCGTGCTGCGCTGCAGGAAAGCGAACAAGAGAAGCGTGCTCAGCGCGTGGAGCAGGACGTTCACCATGTGGTGACGACCGGGGTCCATCCCCAGGAGCTCCACGTCGGTCATGTGGGAGAGCCAGGTCAGCGGGTGGAAGTTCGCCTTGTGGAACGTCGTCCACGCCCATCCCATGCCGTCGACGGTCAGCCCGGCCGAGACGTGGGGGTTTTCGTAGACGTACCCCGGGTCGTCGTAGTTGACGAAGCCCGCGTTCCCGAGCGGCCAGAAAACGGCAAGGGTGCCCAGGAACAGGGCCAGCCCGATCGCGCGACTCGGGCCTCCCATGGTCTCAGTCGCGAAGCACGACCCGCACCGCCGAGGAGACGCTCGAGCCGTAGAAGCGTTCGCCGATACGAGTGAAGCGGTCTGCGAGGTCGGTGACGAAGAAGCTGGCCGAACCCTTGCCGGCCTTTCGAGCCAGAGTCTTTGCCGAGAGAACCCGTTTCACTTCGCGGGCGGTTTCTTCCGCCGAATCGACAAGGCGCACATTCGGCCCCATGTAGTCGCCGATCGCCTTGGCCAGGAGCGGATAGTGGGTGCACCCGAGGATCAGCGTGTCGATGCCGCTCTTCTTCAGGCTCGCCAGATACGTCGACACCGTTCGGCGGGCAACGTCGTTCGCGGTCCAACCCTCCTCGGCAAGCGGCACGAAGAGCGGACACGCCCGCGTAAAGATCTCGACGTCGGGCTCGAGCGCTCGCAGATGCTGCGCATAGGCCCCACTCCCAACGGTCGCCTCAGTGCCGATCACGCCGACTCGGCGATTGCGGGTGGCCTTCAACGCCGCCCGCGCCCCGGGTTCGACTACGCCGATCACGGGGATCGAATACCTCCGGCGAAGCAGGTCGAGTGCAAGGGCCGTCGTCGTGTTGCATGCCACGACCATCAACTTCACCCCGCGCTCGACGAAGAAATCGGCCGTCTCGATTGCATAGCCCGTGATGGTCTCGCCTGACTTGGGCCCGTACGGAACGCGGGCCGTGTCGCCCAAGTAGATGAGGTTTTCGCGCGGCATCCGCCGCGACAGGGCCTGCAGGACGGTCAAGCCGCCAACCCCCGAGTCGAACACGCCGATCGCCTGGTCCGCCCGAGGTCGTCGCGTCGTGGCGGCCGGCTTCGCTCCAGTCTTCTTCCGCCGCGCCGGCGCGCGCTCCAACTTGGCCATCGCGGGCAACGCTAACGGAGCCGCGCGAGATCCGTCAATCGACGCCACAGCTCGCGCTCCCCCTCCCCCGTCACGGCCGAGAAGGGGATCACCTCGCTCAACTCCTTCTTGGCAGCCCGTACCAGCCGGACACGCTCCCCCTGCTTGAGCTTGTCGATCTTGCTCAGGACGGGAACGACCTCGATCTCGTTCTCTTCCAGAAAGTCCAGAAGCTGGCGGTCCATCTCGCCCACGCCCCGGCGAGAGTCGATGATCACGACCACCCCCCGCAGCGTGTCACGAGCGAGAAGGTAGCCCTCGACCAACGGCCGCCAAGCCTCCCGGACTTGTGCGGGCGCGCGCGCCCAGCCGTACCCCGGAAGGTCGGCGAACACGATCTCCTCGAGCCCCAAGAAGAAGTTGATCTGCTGCGTTCGGCCCGGCGTGCGGCTGGTTCGGGCCAGCCCTTTCGTGCGCGTGATCTGATTGATGAGGCTCGACTTGCCGACGTTCGAACGCCCCCCAAACGCGATCTCAGGAAACTCCAGAAGCGGAGGCACCCCGCCTGCGCTGACGGCGCCCGCGAAATGCCACGGCGCTCGCTCGCGGCGTCTAGTCACGCGCTCCGCGAGCTCCGCGCAGGCACATCACTCCGCCCACTCGGCGTCAGACTCCTTGAAGCTCGGATCCTCAGCGGGCACAGGCGGCTGACCGTTGAAATGAAGCTTCTGCTCGCCAGTCAGCATCCGAGGCGTTAAGACGTACGTTCCCCCGAGCGTGGGCTCCCAGATCGCGTTGGCGGTCTCCGTGCTCCCGAGGGTGACGACGTACGCGAGGCCGCCGACCAAGCTGCCGACCGCGGCGTAGACGAGCTTGGTCGGGATGTAGAGCACGTTCGTCAAGGCGGCCCCTGCACCCACACCCGCATCCTTCCAGAACGAACCGTCATCGGCGCTCGCGCCCGCCTTTTGCAAGTCCGCGTGGGCCGGTGCCGCTCCCTCGAGGAACGCCAGGCTGACCACCACGACGCAGACAAGGCGCCACATCCGAAGACCTCTCCACCTCACACCACCCACCATACACCTCCACTCTCGCACGCACGCGCCCACCCGGCGGCGCGGCCTCCGTCACTCGGTCCGGACGATCGCCTCCGCCGTCAGAAGCGTCAGCAGCCGATCAAACGCTCGCTGCGCGTAGTCCTCGTCCTTCGACTCGATCGTCAACTTCACGCGATATTCCGGGTGACCGATTTTCGGATAGCTCCCCAGCAACAAATCGGGGAACTCAGTCATCGTTTGGTTCAACGAGCCCGCGATCGCGCTCTCATTCCAGCACGTATAGATCACCCTCAAGTGATAGGGCGCTTCCTGGAAGCGCTCTCGCAACGCGTCGAACTTCTTGCGCAAGATCTCGGGGATGCCCGGCAGGATGTAGATGTTCTCGATCTGGATGGTCGGAAAGCCCATGTTGTCGTCCTGGATCAACACCGCACCCTCGGGGACCTCGGCCATCTTCAGCTGGGCCGCGTTCACCTCGCCCTTGATGAAGGTACGGATGCCCTTCTCCAGCTCTGGATGCACGATCACCTTGCGGTCGAGTCCGGCCGCGATGCCCTCCATCGTGACGTCGTCGTGCGTCGGGCCTACGCCACCCGACGTAAACACGACATCGTAGCTCTGGTGGAAGGTGCGCACCTCTTTCGCGATGACATCGACCTCATCGGGGATCGTGACGATCCGGCAAAGCTCGACCCCGACCTCCCGTAGGCCGCGGGCGATGAAGGGTGAGTTCTCATCCGTCACCTTCCCAGAGAGAATCTCGTTTCCGATGACGAGGATGCCTGCCGTACGTTCCGCCATGTCTCAGACCGAGATTGCATCCTTGCGGAAGTCACTGCTGCCGATCTTGATGTTCACGATTGCGGGACGTCCGGCTCCAAGTGCGCGCTCCAAGGCCGGTCGGACATCGTCGGGGCGCTCGACGTACTCGCCATGGCATCCCAGCGCCTCTGCCACCCGGTCGTACCGCGTGTAGTCGAGGGAGCACGCGACCGAACGGTCTGGACCATAGATCTGTACCTGCCCGCGCCGGATCTGCTGCCAGGCCGCATCGTTCCCGATCACCCCGACGACGTTGATCTTCTGTCGTGCCATCGCCTCGAATTCGAATCCATTGAGCCCGAACGAGCCGTCACCATACACGATGATCACGTTGCTCTCGGGCTTTGCCAGCTTGGCGGCCATCGCGAATCCTGGCCCCGCGCCTAGCGTTCCGAGCGGGCCAGCATCCAGCCAATGCCCCGGTCTGCGAATCTTGAGCACATTGGCGGCGGTGCCGACGAAGTCGCCGCCATCCCCAATGACGATGGTATCCTCGTCGAGCACGCCGTCGATCTCGGAACACGCGCGAACCGGGTTCACGGGCACCGCATCCGAGCGCATCTCGGACTCCGTGGCCGCGCGTTTCTGTCGGTCGATTCCGCGAATCTCGTCGGTCCACGACGCGTAAAGGCCCGACTGAAAGCCGCTCTTCTTCGCGACGGCGGTGAGTTGCTCCATGACCATGCCGGTGTCGCCGACGATTCCGACCTCGATCGCGCGATTTCGACCAATCTCGCTGCCGTCGAGGTCGACCTGAATCAGCTTGGCGTCTTCTGCAATGTGCGTCGCCTTGCCGTACCCCAATCGAAAGTCGAGCGGCGTGCCGAAAATCATGACCACGTCGGCCCGGCGCAGGGCCTCCTTGCGGGCCAGCGTCATCCACGAGGGATGCTCGGGCGGGATCGAACCGCGGGCCATCCCATTGACGAAGACCGGCATGTCAAAGGTTTCGAGGAAAGGCAGATAGGCGTCCCGGCGTCGCGACCACCAGTACTGGCTGCCGACGAGACACACGGGGCGCTCCGCGCGCCGCAGTAGGTCCACCGCCGACTCGATGTAGTCGGGATCACCCGCAAGGCCCGCCTTCGTACGGTACTGAGTCGGGAAGACACAGTTCTCCTCCTCGACACTGTCGAACAGGAAGTCGAGAGGCATCTCGAGGAACACGGGGCCCGGTACGTTCGTGGTGGCGATGCGAAATGCCGTCGAGACATATTCCCCGAGTCGAGCCGAGTCGGGGACCGCTACGGACCACTTCGTGATCGGGCGCATGAGCTCCACGTGGTTCATGTCCTGGAGACCGCCCATGTCCTGGTAGCCCCGCGGCGCCTGCCCCCCGATGATGACCATCGGTGCCTTGGCGCGCTGGGCGGTCGCCACTCCCGTGACCGCGTCCGTGAGCCCCGGGCCGGCAGTGACGATTGCGACTCCGGGCTCCCCGGTCACCCGCCCCCACCCATCGGCGGCATGCGCCGCCGTCTGCTCGTGTCGCGTGTCGATCACGCCGATGCCATTGTCGATGCACCCATCGTAGATCGACATCACGTGACCGCCACAAAGGGTGAAGACGAACTTCACACCTTCATTCGCGAGCGCGCGGGCGACGATTTGTCCTCCGTGAAGCTGTCCCATGGCGGTCGTAGTGCTCGGCACCGCTTATATGCAGCGCGCCCTGGGCTGGCAACCAGATGTCGCCCCGCCCTGGGCCCCCGGGCCGCGAATCTGTTATCCTTGAGCTTCGGATGACGCGGGCCCAGAAGATCGAGGAGAAGCTGCGCGACGGGCTGGCCGCCGAGCACGTAGAAGTCGAAGACGACAGTGCCCGCCATGCGGGCCACGCGGGCGCCGAAGGTGGTGCCGGCCACTTCAACGTCGTCGTCGTATCCGACCGCTTCGAGGGGAAAAACCGCGTCGCCCGCCACCGGGCGGTCTATTCCGTCCTCGACGGCATGATGCCGGCCGAGATCCACGCCCTATCGGCACGCGCGTTTACGCCGTCCGAGTGGCTGGACCAGGGCTGAGCCTCCCGGCAGGGAGGCACTGGCTCTCTGCAGCGCACTCCAACGCCTCACACGCACACGACGTATTCGCCGTGTGCCCCACGAGTTCGATGCGCCAGAGAGCCGAGCCCGCGCCCAGCTCTCCTCCCGAGGAGCCTACTGCGACAGGATCGTGCGGCCGATGACCTTGAGCTCGAGGATCGGCTTCACACCTTCGAAGATCGGCAAAACGAGAGCATCGATCGCGTAGCGACAGATCGGGAACTCCTCGGCGTAGCCCCAACCGCCGTGGAGGAGCTGCGCTTCCTGCGTCGTACGAACCGCCACATCGCAGGCGAAGAGCTTCGCCATGGCCGGCTCGAGAGCGCGGCGCTCGTCCTCATCGAACACTCGCGCCGCGTGATACGTGATCTGCCGCGCCGCCGCGAGCTCGACCGCCATGCGACCGAGCTTGTAGCGCGTGAGCCCATACTCCCCGATCGGCTTGCCGAACTGGCCGCGCTCGTTCGCGTAAACGGCCGCAGCCTGGATCGCCGCCTGACTCAAACCCGTCGCGCGCCCGCCCGTTTGCAGCCGCCCCGCGGCGAACCCGCTCATCTGTAGGTAGAACCCGCGCCCCTCCCCGCCCACCAGGTTCGTGGCCGGGACGAAGTAGCGGTCGAGCTGCAGCGAGTACGAGTGCATCCCACGGTAGCCCGGTGTTCTGTCGGCCTGGCCGTCCAGGACGCCCCCGCCGGGTTGCTCCATCTTGAAGCTGTGCCCCTCGAACGGGTCCTTCGGCACGACGAGGAGAGAGAGTCCCTTGGCCCCCTTGCTCATGTCGGGGTCGGTGCGCGTGAGCATCGCAATGACGTTCGCGCGCCCGGCGAACGTACACCACGCCTTCGCGCCCGAAATGAAGTACCCCGGCAGGCCGTCCTGCTCCCCCTTCTCCGCCTTGATCTTGACCGATGCGACGTCGGAACCCGTATCGGGCTCCGTGACCGAGATGGCCGCCAGGATCTCCCCCGCCGCCAGCTTGGGAAGCCACTCGTGCTTCTGCTCGTCACTCCCACCGGCAAGCAGTGCCTTCGTGAGGATCTCCGGGCGCGTAATCAGGCTCCCGGCCGCCGCCAGCGACGCAGCGGAAAGCTCCTCCGTGGTCAGGATCATGGCTTCGTTCCCCATGCCCTGGCCGCCGTATTCTTCGGGAATCGCCAACCCGAAGAAACCGAGTTCGGCCATCTTCGAGATGATCGAGTCGGGAACGAGCTCGTCGTTCAAGTGGATCTCTTGGGCGACGGGCGCCACTTCGCTCTGGGCGAACGCGCGGACCGCTTCTCGCGTCATCCGCAACTCTTCCGCCTCGAGGTGGCAATCCGGGAGGCCCTGGCGATCCACGATCTGGCGGCCAACTCCTTCGATCCGCGCGTCGGCGAGCCCAGCGCGGATGAACGCCTTGAACTCAGCCGAGTCCACCGTGGCGCCTACGACGTCGGTCGACAGCCCGAAGCCGTCCAGCTGCTCTGCCGCCTGTGCTCGAACGCGCGCGCCCACCATCGCGGTGAAGATCGCGGCAGACTCGGCCGCGAGGGGATCGCGTCCGTCGGCCTTCTCGGCGTAGTCGATCAGCGCGTCGACCGCAGCGGCCTCCGTGGCCAGGTACGCGAGCCGCTCCGTGTGCGGCTGGTGATCGTCGATCGCCTTACCGCCATCGGTCAACTTACGTCCAGCGTCAATCGCAGCGTCGACGACGGTGCGAATCTGATCGCGGGCGCCGCGCGCCGCCTTCAGCGCGTCTGTGGAATCCGACATGCACTCCTCCTCTAGATTGCTCTTGGAACGGGAACGGCCTTCGGCGAGGTTTGTTCGATCTAGGCTGCCGCGGCGCGTTCAGACACGACGTCGATCATGTCGTTGACGATGGCAAGGACATCGTAGTCCTTGGGGGTATAGATGCGCGCGACTCCGCGAGTGCGGAGCACGTCCGCATCTTCGTCGGGAACGATGCCCCCGAGCACCAGCGGAATGTCCTGCCCCCCGCCGTCTCTCAGTCCCTCGAGCACCTCGGGGACCAGGGTCAGATGGGAACCCGACAAGATACTCAGGCCGACCAGATCGACCGCCTCATCGCAGGCGGTCGCGATGATCTCGGCCGGAGTGAGGCGAATGCCGCCGTAGATGACCTCGAAGCCGGCGTCACAACAGGCGACCGCGATCTGCTCTGCACCGTTCGAATGACCGTCCAGCCCCGGCTTACCAATCAGGATCTTCGGCGGGCGACCCACGTCCCTCGAAAAAACCTGCACGCGCTCGCGCAAGCTCTGGAGTCGCGGAGCCGCGTCGACCCCGCTGACGCCGCTTGCCGCGATCCCGGTCGGAGCACGGTAATTGCCGAAGATGTCCCGCAACGCGCCCGACCACTCGCCCGTCGTCACGCCAGCGTGCGCCGCCCGGATCGACGCATGCATGAGATTCTCACCGCCGGTCGCCGCGTCGCGCAGCGCCTGCAACGCCTCATCGACGTCCTGCTGATTTCGCGAAACACGGAACGAGCGAAGCGACTCGATTTGCTCTCTCTCGGCCGCTTCGTCGACCGTGAGGATCGAGCTCGCGCCTTTCTCGGCCAGCGGCGAGTCCGCCGTCTCCTGGAACTTGTTGACGCCGACCACCACCTGCTCACCGAGTTCAATGCGGCGAAGGCGTTCGAACTGCGACCGGACGAGCCGCTGCTTGATCCATCCCGACTCGACGGCCGGCACGATGCCGCCGCGGCCGAGAATCTCTTCGAGCTCCGCGCGTGCCGCGCCTTTGATCTCGTCGACCTTCTTCTCGACGACGACGCTTCCCTCGAAGAGGTCGGCGTACTCGAGGATGTCCGACTCGAACGCGAGGATCTGCTGGATCCGAAGGCTCCACTGTTGATCCCAGGGCCGCGGCAGGCCCAGCGCCTCGTTCCACGCGGGCAGTTGCAGGGCGCGACAGCGAGCGTCGCGCGACAACGTCACGCCAAGTGCCTCGAGCACGATCCGTTGGATGTTATTCTCGGGCTGCGCTTCGGTGAGGCCAAGCGAGTTCACCTGCACGCCGTATCGGAAACGGAGCATCTTCGGGTCGGTCACGCCGTAGCGCTCTGCGGTGAGTTCGTTCCAGAGCTGACCGAACGCGCGGAGCTTGCACATTTCCTCGACGAACCGCATCCCGGCGTTCACGAAGAAGCTGATCCGACCGACCACCCGGCCCAACGCATCTGGATCGACGGCGCCCGACTCGCGGACCGTGTCGAGGATCGCGAGAGCCGCCGCGAGCGCGTAGGCGACCTCCTGGACCGGCGTCGCTCCCGCCTCTTGGAGGTGGTAGCTGCACACGTTGGTCGGGTTCCACTTTGGAACCTCGTTCACCGTGTAGGTGATGATGTCGGACGTCAGCCGGAGGCTCGGTCCCGGCGGGAAGATGTACGTGCCTCGGGACAGGTACTCCTTGATGATGTCGTTCTGGGTCGTGCCCTGAAGAACCTTCGGGTCGACGCCCTGACGCTCGGCGGTGGCGACGTACAACGCCAGCAGCCATGCCGCCGTCGAGTTGATCGTCATGGAGGTGTTCATCTCAGCCAGGGGAATTTCCCGGAAGAGGGTCTCCATGTCGCCGATGTGGCTGATCGGCACACCCACCTTGCCCACTTCACCCGTCGCCAGCGGCTCATCGCTGTCGTAGCCGGTCTGCGTAGGCAGATCGAAGGCAACGGAGAGCCCCGTCTGCCCCTTCGACAGGTTCAGACGATAGAGTTCGTTGCTGGCCCGGGCGCTGGAGTGGCCCGAGTAGGTGCGCATCACCCAGGGACGGTCGCGTTCCACGACGCTGTACCCTAGCAGCCCGGCGCGGCGTTCGGGAGCCCCACTGTTTTCACGGCCGCTCAGAGCAGAACCGGCCTGGGGCGCGCGAGTTGACCGAGACCGCGCCGGATTCCTATAGTTCCGGACTTACCCACCGACTTACGGGGATTTCGCCGATCGCTCGCAACCCTCGGTTGCGCATCAGCGAGACACCTCGCCCGACCCAGGAGATCCAGACATGAGCGCGAAGAAGATCGAGACCATCGGCGTCCTCGGTGCCGGCCAGATGGGCCTGGGCATCGCTCAGGTAACGGCCAAGGCCGGCCTCAAGACCGTCCTGGTGAAGGCCACGCCCGGTGACACCGACGCGCTCAAGAAGAAGGTCGAAGGCTCCTACGGCCGCGATGTCGAGAAGGGCCGCATGGAAGCCGCCGACCGCGACGCCGCGCTGGCTCGCCTCGAGCTCACAACGGAGTTCCACCAGCTAGGGCCCTGCGACCTCATCATCGAGTCCATCCTCGAAGATCTCCCTACCAAGCACGAGGCTTTCGGGCGCCTCGACGACATCTGCGAGGAAGGCACCATCTTCTCGAGCAACACGTCCACCCTCGGCATCACAGAGATGGCGGTGAAGACGAAGCGCCCGGACAGGTTCCTGGGCGTGCACTTCTTCAACCCCGCGCCGGCCATGAAGCTCGTCGAGATCGCGCCGACGATTACGACCGACCCCGAGGTCACCCAGGCGGTCCACGACGTCGTTGCGAGCCTCGGCAAGACGCCGGTCCTGGTGAAGGACTCGACCGGCTTCGTCGTGAACCGTCTTCTCGTGCCCTACATGATTGACGCCATGCACGAATGGGCCCGCGGCACCGCCTCGATTCAGGACATTGACACGGCAATGTGCAATGGAGCCGCGCACCCGATGGGCCCGTTCACCCTGGCCGATTTCATCGGGCTCGACGTCGTGTTCCACATGGCGTCGAACCTCCTCGACGAATACCAGGAGCCCCGGTTTGCACCGCCCCCGATCCTGCGTCGCCTGATGCTCACCGGCCAGCTCGGCCGCAAGACGAAGCTCGGATTCTACGACTACAGCTCGAAGCCGGCAGGTGTGAACCCCTCCCTGACCCGCTGAGCAGTGACGAATCCCTGACGACTCGGCGAGATCGAGTCACTCTGGCGACACCCTCGACCATCAGACGCCCTAGTTGCGTGCCCCTTATGTGGCACGGAATCCGCTTGGAGTATGTCCGGTAGGGGTTTCACGCAAGAGATGTCGACGATGGCGCAATGGCGGGTGATCACGCCCGCACTGCTCGAGGAGCTCCCAGAGCTCCCCGGGGTGTTCGAGGTGGGCAACCTCGTTCGAAACATCCTGTTCATCGGAGCAGCCCCCGGCGGCATCGCGAGAAGCATCCGCGAGGTCCTGACGACGCCGCGACTCCTCTCGAGGGCCCACTGCATCCGGTTCGAGGTGGCCGAGGATGGCGAAGACCTCGCCAGAGAGCGTATGGCCGAGTATCGCCGCGCCCACGGCGGAACTCCCCCCTACGCCCATCGGGTGGATGCGCTGACACACATCCTTGACACCAGACGTCCGACCGCGAGGGCACTGCCGCTGGCTCGCCCCGGACGCAAGGCCGGACCCGCGAGCTTCCTACGATCATCGCCCAGCGCCTCGTAGGCACGCCTGAACCGAGACGCGGCCCCACGAAGCCGCTATGATCGGCGAGAGCCGTGCCAAAGATTCTCATCACAGGAGTGGCTGGGGGCCAGGGACGGCTCGTCGCGCGACTCGCGGCGACCTCGGGATTCGAAGTCTGCGGGGTCGACCGCGAGCCCATGATGGCCTTCTCCGATGGCACGCCGATCCGGGTGTACGTGGTCGATCTCATGCGGCGGAAGTTCGAGGACGTCGTCCGCCACGAACGCCCCGACGCGGTCGTACACCTCGCGTTCGTGCGCCACTTTCGAACCGATCTCGCGACGCGCCACAAGATCAACGTCGCTGGCACCAAGCTTCTGCTCGACTATTGCGCGGAGTATGGCGTGCGCCAGCTGGTGGTCGTGTCCAGCGCGTACGCCTACGGCGCACTCCCCGAAAACCCGAGCTACATGCACGAGGACTTCCCCCTAAACGTAAGCCGCACGTACCCCGAGGTTCGGGACATCGCCGAGGTAGACACGCTGTGCTCCGCATTCCTGTGGCAACATCCCGAGGTCCGCACCGCGATCCTCCGCCCCGTGAACACCCTCGGGGATTCCGTCCACAGCGCGATCGGCACGTACCTGAAGCAGCGGTTCGTACCGTCGATCCTGGGATTCGATCCGATGATGCAGTTTCTGCACGAAGAGGATCTCGCGCGTGCGATCCTGACCTCGGTCGAACGAAAGCTCCGCGGCATCTTCAACGTTGCTGGCCCCGGAGCAATCCCCCTTCACGTCGCGATCGAGGAAGCAGGCGGCACCCAGGTTCCCTTGCCCGAGGTCGCCCTGCGCCCCACCCTGCAGCGCCTCTTCAGACTCGGCCTGTACCCGGTGCCGCCCGGCGCAATTGATTTCATCAAGTTTCCATGCACCGTGAGCGATGAGCAGTTCAGAGCCACGACGGGATTTCAGCCGCAATGGACCCTGCGAGACATCTTCACCCGATTCCGGCACGAGCGGGAGCGCGCGGCCGCCTGAAGGCGGCGGACGCCGCCGCGGCGCCGCCCCCCGAAACGCGTCGGCCGCTCGACTCGGGTGTCGAATGGCTGCTGGACGCCATGCGCAGCGTGGCGCCTGGCGCGCTCGCCGACATCGATGCGGAGGTCGACGCCAAGCTCGGCCGATTGTCCGTCTCACAAAACGAATTCGGCTACGACCCCTGGGGCTTCAGCCCAACCGCCTTCCGCAATCCGCTCGCCCTGATGGCCTTGCTCTACCGCTACTACTTCCGGGTCGAGCTGGAGGGGGCGCACAACTTCCCGGCCGGAAGAGTACTCGTGATCGCGAACCACGCCGGCCAACTGCCACTGGACGGCGCGATGCTGATCACCGGGTCGATCCTCGACGTCCAGCCGCCGCGGCTTCTGCGAGCGATGGCCGAGTACTGGATGCAGACACTGCCCTTCATCGGCACCTTCGGTAGCCGGATCGGGTCCGTCGCCGGCACGCCCCAGAATTGCGAGGACCTTCTACGACGAGACGAAGCGGTGATCGCGTTCCCAGAAGGGGTGCGCGGCCTGAACAAGACCTGGGGCAAGCGCTACCAGCTCCAGCGATTTGGCCTTGGCTTCATGCGCCTGGCCCTTGCCACGGACACCCCGATTCTGCCCGCCGTCGTCGTCGGCAGCGAGGAGCAGGCACCCGCCTTCGCCAATCTGGCGCCCCTCGCGCGTCTCATCGGCGCGCCGGCCTTTCCGATTACACCCACGTTTCCGTTTCTGGGCCCGCTCGGCCTCCTTCCTCTGCCGGTCAAGTATCGCGTGTCGTTCGGCGAACCGTTGCACTTCACCGGGAACCCCCACGACGAGGACGCAGTCATCGGGGGGTTCGTCGATCGAGTCCGACGAGAAATGGCTGCGATGATCGAAAGGAGATTGCGCGCGAGATCCGGGGTCTTCTTCTAAGACGCGTCCGGTCAGGCGCCCGGGAGAGTCAACACGAAAACCGTGCCGTGGGGATCCCGCGGCCGAAGGTCAAGAGAGCCATCGTGTGCGCGCGCGACACATTGCGCGACGAACAATCCGATCCCGAGACCGCCACTGCGCGTCGAAAAGAACGGCTCGAAGATCTTCGCACGGTTCTCCGCCGACACGCCTGGCCCCTCGTCGGAGACCTCCAGCTTGATCCGGCTCTCCCCCGGCTCACGCGTCGCCTCTACGGAGACCTCGACCGTACCGCCCTCCGGAGAAAACGCGACCGCGTTGTCCAACAGGATGATCAACGCCTGTTTGACGGCCTCGCGCCCAGCCAACACGAGGGGGAGATCGTCGTTGGCGTGCGCAACGTAGGCGATCTTCTTCTCTGAAGTGCTGCCATGCACGTACAGGTCGATCTCGCGAAGAAGCTCGGGCATCGACCACGGCTCGTCGCCGCCCCCCAGCGGAACCGCCACCGCCTGCATCATGCTCTGGATCAACGCCCGGATGCGCTTCAGCTCCTTCAACACCAAAGAGTAGTACTCAGTGCGAAACTCGGCATCGCTCTCGTAGCGCTCCGGCAGCAACTCCAAGAAGGTGCGCACCGTCGTGAGGGGATTGTTCAGGTTGTGAGCGATCCCCGCCATGAGCGTGTTCAACGAGGCCAGATGCTCGGCGCGAGCCAAGCGGCGCTCGAGGGCGGCATGCGCCGTCCGCATCCGAACACGCTCCAGAACCTCGCGGACGACGAAGGGTAGGATCGAAACATACCCCTCCTCCTTCACGATGTAGTCCTCCGCCCCGATCTTCATGGCCTCGACCGCCACCTCCGGCGACGTGCTCGTCGTGACCAGGACGACAGCTTCCTCGCGCTCCGCTGCGCGGATCTCGCGCAGGAGCTCGAGCCCATCACCATCGGGGAGCTGAAAGTCCAGGATACAAAGATCGAAGCGCTCCGCCGCCAGCGCTTCGCGCGCTTGCGCCACCGTCGTGGCCAAGGCGACTGTCGCGGTCGGCAGCTCGCCCTCGAGTTCATCGCGCATGAGTCCCGCGTGCCGGGTGTTGTCCTCGACGACGAGAATTCGCGTTTCCTCAATCTCGGCGACACTCACGGACCAGCCTCGCTTCTCGCCGGCAGTCGAACACGAAAGGTGCTCCCTTTGCCCGGCATACTCTCCAGTTCGATCTGCCCACCGTACCGCTCGACGATCCGCCTCACGATGGCCAGACCAATCCCGTGCCCCTCGGGGGCAACCCCGTTCCCGTCTTCGGCGGGCACCCGATGGTAGAGTTGAAAGACACGCTCCTGCTGACGTTCACTAATGCCGATTCCGTTGTCCCGCACGAAGTACTCGACCTCTCCACCCCGACACCCGCCTCCAACTTCCACACGTGGCGCTTCGACGTTGCCCACGTATTTGCACGCGTTGTCGATCAGGTTGTCGAAGATATGCCTGATCTTTCCGTGCTCGGCAAAAACCGGCGGCAAAGCACCGACCTCCAGCTCGATCTTCTTGCGCTCGAGATGAGGCTGGAGGCGCCGAACGACACCGTCGACGACCTCACCGACATCAACCCACTCTCGGGTCGACGTCCCCGAGTCGGTCGCGCGGAAGAGCCGCAGAAGGTCCTCCAACATTCGCGAGAGCGCACGAGTGTCGTCGAGCAGGTGGCGCGTATACTCCTTGCCTCGATCGGAGAGGTTCTTCTCCTCACGAGAGGCCAATTGGCGTGCGGTCTCCGTCGCACCGACCGCGACGTTCTTCAGATCGTGCGAGACGATGTGCACGAGATCTGCGATCTCCTGTGTCGCGGCGCGAAGCTCCGCGGTGCGCTCGGAGACCCGGCGTTCGAGCTCTTGGTTGTGTTCTTCCAAGGCATCCGAGGCCAACCGGATCTCTGCATTGCTCTGCTTGAGCTGATCGGCAAGCGTCCCGCCGACGAAGGCCAGCGCGAAGATGAAGGCCGTGCTGACGCCGAACGCGAGAGCCTGGGCCGCGCCAGAGAGGTGATGTTCCCATACCCGCACAGGAGCGACCACGCCGAAGTTCTCCAGTAGAACGAGAATCCCGAAGCTCAACATCGATACGCCAGCCAGGCGCAACGCGACACGCCGCGACTCGCTGACGGCGGCGAAGAGTACCAGCGAGTAGTACATGATCGTTGCGTACGGCGCGTCCGCGCCTCCGATGTAGTGGATCAGAATCGTCAGGAATACGATGTCGACGAGCCAATGCGGGAAAAAGTCCGAAAGCGGGAATCCCCGCACTCGCCCGAGGTACCAATAGGGTACGTTGACGAGAGCCAACCCGGCCAAGATCGAAAGCGCAGGACCGGCACTGCTGGTCGGCATGAGGTCGAAGAGGGCCACCACGACGGCCACGAGCGCAAAGGCGCCCGCCAACGCAGACCGCACGAGGAGGCCCTCGACGAACAGCTGGCGCCGAGCCTCGATGGAGGGAGCATCCACCGTTCAGGCTCCGGCGCTCGCCGCTCTCGTGAGGACACCGGAACGGGTGCCGGCCATGGACGACGCGACCTCGAGACCGCGCTGAAGCCGTGAGCGCAGCGTGCGCGAGTCCACCGCACAGTCGATCGGCGCGCCCACCGAGAGAGTCAATTCGGCGCCAGCTCTCGGAAGCTGCACCGGGCCCGCCAATCGCAGGCGGACGGCCGGGGTGAGTCGGATCCCAAGAGGGACGGACACGGCCTCACACCGTTCGGCCAAACGCGCAAATTCAGCCCCGACGTGCCCATACGGCCCCCGCCCATCGACCGCGATGCCGATCGACTCGGAGGACCGGATCAGCCGGCCCAGATCTCGCGCGAGGGGCCCCGCGTGGCGATGGCGCAGCAGCCACGCACGGCGTCCCAGGCGACGGAGAACATCAGCCGTCACGCGCCCGCCCAGTGTGTCGTCGTGTACGAATGCCAGATCGCGTCCCAGCAGCCCTTCCTCGCGACTCCCATACAACATCAACGGCAGGCCGGCCTCAGTCCAGTAGTAGAGCAAGAACCGGCGATCCGCTTGCGTCCGCCGAAGCTCGGACCACGTCGACTCGGCGGCTTCAGCCCCCACGAGACGGACGGAAGGCGCGACGGCCTGAAGGTACGCGCGGAGAGCGTGGCCGACCACGCGAGCGAGGGGTGCGCGTCGTGCCATTCAGTGAGAGACGGGTGCAGGCGTGTTGCTCAGAACGCCGGCGAGGTCCTCTACCGTGTCGAGCCGAACCACCCCATCCAGCTCCAGCTCGCAGTCATACTCCTCCTCGAGCGCATACAGAACGTTGGCGACCGCGATCGAGTCCATGCCCAGTTCCTTGCGCAGCGACGACGCGGCCCGAACCTCACTCTCGCTCGCCTTCAACTCGATCGCCAGAACTCGCACGACGGCATCCCTCGCTTCAAGCTGCGGCATCTAGATCCCTCTTGACCACAAGCGCGGCATTTCGCGCCCCGAACCCGAAGCTCGTCGAGAGAGCGACATCGACCCGCGCCGGGCGCGCAGAGTGCGCGACGTAGTCGAGGTCGCATTCGGGGTCGGGCTGATCCAGGTTTAACGTCGGAGGCACGAACCCCTCGCGCATCCCAATGAGCGTCGCGACCAACTCGAGCGCGCCACCCGCGCCGAGCGCATGGCCGAACAACGACTTGCTCGAACTCACCGGGATCGTCGACGCGACATCGCCAAAAATTCGGTGCAACACACGCGTCTCGAACGCGTCGTTCTGTGGCGTCGCGGTCCCGTGCGCGTTGACGTAGTCGACCTGCTCCGCCGTCACACCCGCATCCGCGAGCGCCTGCGTCGAGGCACGAACCGCCTCGTCCCCGCTCTCCTCCTGCGTGAAATGGTTGTCCGCGTCGCAGGTAGCTCCGTAGCCTGCAATTTCGCCGTGGATCCGAGCACCCCTCGCCAAGGCAGACTCGCGACGTTCCAGGACGAACACCGCCGCCCCCTCGGCGAGCACGAAACCGCTTCGGTCGGCCGAGAAGGGTCGCGATGCGGCCTCTGGGCGATCATTGAAGCCCTGCGCCATGGCACCGATCCGGTCGAACGCGCCGAACGGCACCGGAGCCAACGGAGCCTCGGTCCCACCACTCAACACGACGTCGACCATGCCTCCTTCGAGAAGCGCCCGGGCGAGCCCGAGCGCGTCGGTGCTCGACGTGCAGGCGCTCGAAACCGTCAGCACCGGTCCTTTCGCACCAAACTCGATCGCGCACTCCGACGCGATGCACCCGCTATGCGCGTACGCGGGGAACATCGGGCTCATGCGCCGCAGCCCACGCTCCAGAAAGATCAGCCCCTGCTCGAACTGGTACGACGCGGGCCCCCCACTGCTCCCCAGCAGCACCGCGACCCTCTGGGGGTCTTCCCACTGCGGGATTCGAGCGTCGTCGATCGCCATGCGCGCGGCAGCGACGCCAAGCTGTGCGACTCGGGGCAAGGAGCGCGCCTCGCGCAGCGCCAGGAAGTCGGATGGACGGAAGTCCCGGACCTCGGCCGCGACCTGGCATCCATACGATCGCGCGTCGAATTGCGTGACCGGGCCCGTCCCGGACACGCCGGCGCGGAGCGACTCGGAGAAGGCAGGGAGCCCGATTCCAATCGGAGCGACGCACCCCATGCCCGTGATGACCACGGCCATGCGACGGACGCTCGCAGACGAAAAACGGGAACACAACCGCTTTTATGCATGACGCATAGAGGTATCCCTTAGCACTAAGTGGGATCCCTAGTCGCGTCGCCGGCCGCGCGTACCGTCAGTACGATGGCGTCCGTGGATTGCCGTCGATCGGTGCTCGCCCCAAGCAACCGGGATGCTGGAATATCGGCTCTCTTCCGAGGAGACGCATCGGCCGGAGCCGATGGACGACGAGGCATCGAGGCCATCTCGCTGGCGGTGGCCTAGTTTGCGTGCCCTCGCTTCCGAGACCGGCTCGTCGTCGACGTCACCGGCTCCGAGGCGCGGACCAACTTGGCGAGATTGCGACGGTAGGAACCCGTCGCAACGCCATTCTCCGTGATGATTGCCGTGACGAGTTTGGCCGGCGTTACATCGAACGCCGGGTTCGCGACCTTCACACCCTTGGGGATGATTGGCTTGCCGTGGAAGTGACTCACCTCCTCCGCCGAGCGCTCCTCGATCGGAATCTTGGTCCCATTCGGGCAGTTCAGATCGATCGAACTGGTGGGCGCGGCGACGTAGAATGGAATCCCGTGGCGCGCCGCAAGAACCGCGACGGAGTACGTCCCGATCTTGTTCGCCACGTCACCATTCGCCGCGGTACGATCGGTGCCGACGACGACGGCGTCGATCTTGCCTTGCTGCATGAAGTACCCGGCCATGTTGTCCGTGATGACCGTGACCGGCACCCGCGCCTTCTTCAGCTCCCAAGCGGTGAGCCGCGCGCCTTGGAGGATCGGTCGCGTCTCGTCGGCAAACACCGACAGCTTCTTTCCCGCGTCGCGTGCGGCGAGAATCACACCCAGAGCCGTTCCGATTCCGGCCGTAGCCAAGCCCCCGGCGTTGCAATGCGTGAGGATCGTACCCTTCGCGGGAAGCAACTCCGCGCCGAACTCGCTGAGGCGCCGATTCGCGTCGAGGTCTTCCCGATAGACCGCCAGCGCTTCGGCCTCGAGCATCTTACGCAGGGTCTCGACCGAGAGTCGGCTGTTCTCACGCACGAGAGTCCGCATGCGTTCGATCGCCCAGAACAAGTTGACCGCCGTGGGGCGCGCGGCTGCGAACGCGCGACACAGCTTGTCGAACTCCTTCGCGAACCTATCCTGCGGAAGCTTCTGCGCCCCGAGAGCCAGACCCATCGCCGCCGCGACACCGATCGCGGGCGCGCCTCTGACGACGAGATCGCGGATCGCAGCGATGACGTCCGTTGGATCCTTGTACAGACGGTAGACTTCTCGATTCGGCAACAGGCGCTGGTCGAGCATCACGACCCGACCCTTCTTCCACTCAACGGTGCGAACTTTTTTCATGTAGCCAGCGACTGTACCCGCCGCGCACTGCCCGGACAAGACGATTTGCCGCGCCGAGATAGCCTCTTCTTGACTTCCGCCTCCCGTCGTCGTCCCATCCAGCCGTGGCCGAGCCCAGACAGAGCTTCGAGACGTCCATCGACGCCGGAATCGATGGATGTGTATCGGTGCTGCTCGACTTCGAGCGGTATCCCGAGTGGAGCTCACCGATCCTCGAGGCCATCGTCGTCACGCGAGACGACGCCGGGCGAGGCGAGCACGTCGCTTTCGCCCTGGATATGCGCATCCGGACCATCCGCTACACACTCGCGTACGCCTACGACCTTCCCACCCGCATCTCCTGGAGCCTGGTCGACGGAGACCTCCAGGCCGTAGACGGCGCGTATGCCCTGCAAGATCGCGAGGACAGCGTGGTGGCTACCTGCGAGCAGGAGATCGACCTCGGGTTCTGGGTGCCGGGCCCGATTCGCCGCATCGCGGAGCGCCAGGGGCTTCGGGACTCCGTTCTGGAGTTCAAGTCGGAAGTCGAGCGGAGACGCGCGCAAGCGTGAAGCGCCTCGGCCGAGGCGCTCCGTGCCCCTAGGGGCGCGGAGCACCCCGAACCGCGAGCCTCACTCTCGGCGCTTCTCGTTCGTCACCTGACGCTCGGTCCGTGTCACCGCGACGTGGTCACGGAGCTTCTCGACCATCGCCTCCCCGATGCCAGGAACGTCCGTCAACTCGTCCGCAGAATCGAACGGCGCCTCTTCGCGCCGCTCGATGATCGCGCGAGCGCGCGCCGGACCGACGCCCGGCAGTGACGTCAGCTCCTGTGCCGTCGCCTCGTTGATGTTCACGCGAGACTCTGCCCGAAGCGCCGCCGGCGCCGCGAGCGTCAGGGCCAGCGCAACGATCGCGCCGAGGCCCCACCGTGCGGCCCCATGATCTCCACCGATTCCAAGTCCATTCATCATCCACCACCTTGCGCAGAATCTCGACCTGCGCTCTTATCCGGCACGCCGCGATGCGCTGAGGCGAGTGCCGGAGCCTAGTTCGGACGCCGCGGGGGAAACGGCGCGCGAGGTACCGTCGATCTAGCCGCGGAGGCGCCGGTGCGGCAAGACCATCTCATGTCTCCGAACGCAAAGAACACCGCGCCGGCAGGAGGGAATTGACGTTGAGCGCATCCGCCCAGACCGAACGTGTGAGCTTTCGCTCTCCGGACACCGACGGAGCGATGATCCAAGGCGAGCTCGCGTCGAGCGGCGATGCGCCGTCGCCCGCGCTCATCCTGATTCCGGACGTGCACGGGACATCGGAGCTCTATCTCGCCATGGGACGGCGGCTCGCAATCGAGGGTTTCCGAACCCTCGTGCTCGACATCTACGCGAGAGAGGGCGCCCCGCGACTCGGGGACATGGCTGCCGTGAACGATTGGATCGAGGCCCTGCCAGACCGCCGCATCCTGGGAGACGTCCGTGCGGCGCGCCAGTATCTGTCTGGACGCAACGACGTCCGATCGCAGTCGATCGGCATTCTCGGGTTCTGCCTCGGCGGCCAATACGCACTGATGGCGGCGTGCCAACAGCCCAAGCTCTCCGCCTGCGCCAGCTTCTACGGCATGCTCCGATACACGACCCGCAACCAACGAAAGCCCGCGAGCGCACTCGACATGGCGGCCGACCTCTCGTGTCCTCTCCTGGGACTGTACGGCGCCGAGGATCCCCTCATCCCGGCGGCAGACGTCGCCGAGCTTCGAGAGATCCTCACCGCGAACGACAAAGACTTCGAGCTCGTCACGTACGAGGGCGCGGGCCACGCTTTTCTGAACGAGGCACGGCCCGAGGCCTACCGCGCCGACGCCGCGAAGGCCGCGTGGGGACGGGCCATCGCGCTCTTCCGACAGCAGCTTTCCTGAGTCGGTTCAAATGTTTGCAACCCCTCCTCCTCGCTGCTTAAGCTGCACGTCGCGAACGGAGGGATCCCATGGCACGCGAGACCAAAGACTTTCTGACCCAAGTACGCGAGCAGGCGGAGCGCACGCTCGCCATCCTCACCTCGGAGATTCGTAAACGCGAAGCCGAGCTCGAGAAGCTTCTGGAACAGGCACGCGTCTGGCGAGACGCATTGACGAGTTCGTTCACGCTGGCTCCCGCCGCGACCGGCCCGAAACGCGCGCCGAAGAAGCGCACCGCGAAGAAGAAGGCGTCGAAGGCCGCGCCGCGGGCCGCCAAGAAGTTGCCGAAGAAGGCCGCCGAGCGCGAGACCCCCGCGCGAAAACCCGCCGCGGGCGCAAAGAAGAAAAGGAAGGCGACCGCAGCGAAGAAGGTCCCCAGCGGCGGCCGCGTCGATTGGGACAAGATCCTGGCGTCACTGCCCGCAACGTTCACCATAGACGACGTAATGGCGGACCCGGGTGCGACATCGAAGGGGCGCAACCAGGTCTACCCCGCCATCAATCGCTGGGTGAACGCAAAAAAAGCGCGCAAGGTCGGCACCGGCCGTTACAAGCGAGTCGGCTGAACGAAAAAATGGCCCGCGCCGTATTCTCGGCGCGGGCCATCCTTTCGCGACGCGACCAGGACGTCGCGCGTCAGGTCTTCGATGCTTGGAAGATGCTCTCGATCGACGCATCGAGCGTCGCATCGAACTCGGCCTTGCTCTGCTGCGCCGCAAGCCCCTCGGACAGGGCTCGGGAGAAGCTCGCGACGATACCCTTGCTGCGAGCGAGGCGTTCGGTGGCCTCGGCCCGGCTGTAGCCGCCGGAGAGCGCAACCACCCGGAGCACGCCGGGATGGTTTACGAGCTCATCATAGAAACTCGCATCCTCCGGAAGGGTGAGCTTCAGCATGATCTTCTGGCCCGAGGCGAGCTTCCCGAGGTTCTCGAGAATGTTTGCCTTGAGCAGCGCCTCGGCTGCCGCCTTCTCCGGCGAATTGATGTCGATCTCGGGCTCGAGAATGGGCATCAATCCGGCTTGCGAGATCTCCTTACCGATCTCGAACTGCTGATCGACGATCGCCTTCACGCCCGCGGGGTTCGCGAGCTTGATCACCGAACGCATCTTGGTTCCGAACACGCCCTTTGACTTCGCGCGCTCGAGCGTCTTCGCCAGGCCCGGCATCGGCTTCATCAGCTGGACGCCATCGGCTTCGTCCATCAGGCCCTTGTCTACCTTCAGGAAGGGAACCACGTCGCGGTCCTCCCAGAGGTACTGGGCGCTCGGCTTGCCTTCGATCTCGCGGTCCATCGTGCCCTCGAAGAGGATCGCACCCATGATGCGATTCCCACCGAAGCTCGGGCTCGTGATGATCCGGGTCCGCATCTCGTGGACCTTGCCGAACATCGCATCGTCGCCGGAGTACTCATTCTCCGAGATGCCGTAGAGGCGCAGGGCCTTCGGCGTGCTGCCGCCACTCTGGTCCAAGGCGGCGATGAAGCCATCGGCCTGGATCTTGCCGGTCTGCTTTTCTGAGATCCCCACGGTTTTCTGTCTCCTTCACGTTGCGATGCAGGCCGAGCAGGTAGGTTTCCGCGGCTCGACGATCCGCTCAAGGTAAACCCAAGGTGTATCAGAGCCGGGGACCCCAAAAAAGGAGGTGAAATGCAGCTTTCCGCCCGGCCCGCATGCCCCGTGCGTCGGCCCGAGAGGCGGAAATCACGCCGTCCAGGTAGCGAATTGGCCCGGAGTCTCGCCGACGGAAACCTGCAGCCGTCGCCACGGGCGGGCCCCGGCCGCCTCGAGCTCGGCGCGAATGCGGCCTGCGACGTAGCGGGCCAGCTCCTCGGCCGAAGTGTGCACGATGGGAAGCAAGCGGACATCGGCTTGCGGGAACGAAAACCGGGCTCCATCCTCGTACGTGACCTCGATCGACTCACCCCTCTCGTCGATCACCAGACAATCGCTGTCGGCCGGAAGCAAGGTGTACTCATCGAGTTCGTCGCAAACGCGCTTCGTGGCCTTCTTCACCATACCGAAGTCGAGCACGTACCCGTCGTGCCCGAGATCTCCCTCAACCCGCACGGTGACGTGGTAATTGTGTCCGTGGAGTCGTTCGCGGAACCCCTTGTACGCAATGAAGTGCGCTGCGTTGAACTTTAGATATTCCTTCCCGACGAAAACTTCGAACCGTCCATCCGACACACGCATCAGCCTATCGGCCCGCAGCACGTACGCAACGTCCGCAATCCGCGCACATCTGGATCACGCAACCGCGCCGGCCAGTCGACTGGTCACATGCGGGTGACGTTCAAACTGGTCGAGTACGTCGAGGAGTTCGTCGGCGGTACGGGTGTGCGTCACCGCCTCGCGCAGATGGGCGCTGCCAGGGAAGCCCTTCACGGTTCGACACGTCATACCGCGCAACCGCGCAGCAGTGGCCTTCGTCGGATAGACCTCGTCAAGAAGCTCTCGGTATCGACGGAGGGCACCCAAGCGCTGGGCGACCGTCGGTGGCGCAACCGCCTCCCCGACGCGATCGGCGACGATCTGACGAAACAGCCAGGGGTTCGTCATCGCTCCACGCCCGATGAGCAGGCCATCGACCCCAGAACGCCGCAGCCGTTCTCGCGCGGTCGCCACGGAGACGACATCGCCGCTCCCGAGAACCGGAATGTCGACGGCTCGCTTCACCTCTCCGATCAAGTCCCAATCCGAGGCTCCGTGATACAGTTGCATCCGTGTGCGACCATGGACAGCGACCAGCTCCACTCCGGCCGCCTCGGCCATTTGCGCGACCTCCACACAGTTGATCGAGTCGTCGTCCCAGCCGGCGCGGATCTTCAAGGTGAGCGGCACGGACAACTCGCGACGCACCTGGCGCAGGAGTCGTTCCAGATGACTCACGCGGCGCAACAACTCCGCCCCGCCGCCCTTCCTCACGACCTTTGGTGCGGGACATCCACAGTTGATGTCCACGATGTCGACGCCCGTCGCCTGAACCAACGCCGCCGCCTCCGCCATGCGGTCCAGGTCGGAGCCAAAGATCTGGATCGCGATCGGACGCTCACTCGCGTCGTAGCGCAGCATCCGATGCGTCTTGAGGTCGTTGCGGGTAAGGCCCTCGATCGAGATGAACTCGCTCACCACGAGCCCCACCGCGTCGCCGCTGCACTCGCGAACAAGGCGGCGAAACGCCATGTCGGTCACACCCGACATGGGCGCGAGCACCAGAGCTGGCGCGATGTCGACCGTCCCAATTCTGAGCGAAGCCGCTTCCATCGCCGTCAAAGGTACCGGTCACACCCAAACCACTGCAACGGGCACGACCGGAGCCTCAAACCGGGTCCTGGAGCTTGGAGCTCTCCTCCATGAGCGCGTCGAACTCCCCGCCCGCGACGGCTCGGTCACAGTATCGCCGGAGCGTATCGCGCTCACCCTCGTACGCGTAGCGGGGAACCGCGTAGCCACACGAAGTCTGCACCCTCGCCACGTCGATCGCGATCAACTGGCGCGTGTACTCACCCACCACGCCCTCGCGCATCCGACCCGCCAGATCGCGGAATCCCTCGGTTTGCGGTGCGTAGATGCGGCCCTGCCCATACACGCGCAGGATCTGCGCCTGCTTCTCCAGCCCGGCGAACATCAGCACGACTCTGCCCCCGGCACCGAGGTGTGACGCCGTCTGGTTCCCGCTGCCGGGCCAATCTGCGTACACCAGCTCCCTGGGGCCGAGCACGTCGAGCGTGTCGTAGCCCTTGGGGGACAGATTCGGATAGCCCTCGCCATCGGGGGGCGCGGTGCTGATGAAGAAGAGCTTCTGGTCGCGAATGAACTGGATCAACGCCGGCGAGAGCTCGTCGTACCATTTGGCCATGAATCGAGTTTCGACCCACAACCCGGCCATCGCAAGCTCTCGCCTAAAGATCAGTTCATGCTGGCGCGCACGTCCTCATCGATCCCGGTGCCGAACCGATCGCCGTGCATCACGCCGATCTCGCGGTACTGCTGCTCGGTTCGCTCAGTGATGAGGCCGAGACGCGCGAGATTCGGCACCACCGTGTGCATGAACAGCTCACTGTTGATCTCTGCCCAGTTCGGCAGACCCATCGCCATCTCGACGACTTGATGCGGGTCGATGCCGTACTTCGGTCCGAGGACATTCAACATGTCGAGCTGCTGGTTGGCGTTCAGGGTCTCGAGAATGTTGAACGCGAAGTCCTCCATCTCGACCATCTCCTCCTCGGTCGCGCTCTGCACCGTACGACGCATCGTGAGGATGCCGAAGGCGGCGTGACGCGCCTCGTCCATCTTCACTCGGCGGATGATGTCGCTGACCAGGGGATTCGTCGATCCCTTTTGAATGACGTCGAGAATCCCGACCGCGACCCCCTCGAACAGTGTCTGCATCCCCAGCGTCTTGGTCTTCCAGGTCGGTGCCTGGAGGAGCTTGTCCAGGAGAATCTTCAGCGTCCCCCCGATGGGATAGATCGTCCCGAACTTGCGCTGCAGCAGCTTCGAGAGCACCTCCACGTGGCGCGCTTCGTCCGCGACCTGCGAGGCAGCATAAAACTTGGCGTCCATCGTCGGGCAGGAGTTGGTGAGCTGCCCGCATATCTGAAGGGCCGCCTGCTCCCCGTGGAGAAGCTGCGAAATCGTGAACGCGAACTCGTCGGCGGCCGCGGCCTTACAGGTCGCCTCATCAGCCTCCATCATGGTGAGGATCGTCGGCAACATCAGGACACCCTCGCGGGGAAGGAACCACTCATCGAGGGGAAGGTCGGTGTCCCAGTGGATGTCGGTCTCGGCGTTCCACTGCCCCTTCTTGCCACGCTCATACAGCGCGGCGAGCTCTTCGACTTCGTTGCCGTAGTTCCACGTCCAGTGGAGATCGACCGGCGCTTCGATGTCGAGCTCTTCGCGGATCTTCTCCACGCGCCCCTCGTCGATCTCGACGATTTCAAAGTCTCCGAGCTGGTTCCGATAGTCCGCGAGAATCTTGTCCATGATCGTCTCATTCCTCTCGAGCGTTGTTCGGCGCGCTGAGCCCAACGCGCACGAGGTCTAGGAGCTCACCTTTGATCCGCCGCACCTGTGCGGGGTCGAATACATCTTTACCGAGCAGCTGTTCACCGAAGTCGCCCGAAGCGAACGGAAACACGATGGGACCGATGAGCAGCAAGAGCACGTGCGACACGCTGGCGAGCCGGAACTCGCCCGCGCTCATCCCCTCGCGAAGAAGCTTCGCCATCGGCCCCATGATGTTCTGGATCGAACCGTACACCGCGGCACCCTCGGGTCCGTCCTGGGGCAAATCGTCGTCCTCGAACAGGGAACGAAGAAGCAGGCGCGCGTGCGTTGGGTGAGCGACGAGCACGTCGATGAGATCACCGATGCAACGCTCCAGCCGGACGCTCGGCGTGCCTCCTTCGGCGAGCGAGCGAAGCAGTCGATCCTCGAACGCCCCGAGAATCCTCACGCAGGCCGCAGAGTAGAGCTCCGCCTTGCTCTTGAAATGATGGAAGACGGAGGACTTTCCGAGGCTGGCGCCATCCGCGACCTCTTTCATCCCCACCCCAGCGTAGCCGCGGCGCGCAAAAAGGCTCTCCGCGACATCGAGAATCCGGTCGCGAGAAGACGGTTCGTTGTCCAGTGAGGCAAGGGTCATTTCGGGTTCCAGAAAACCGACCGATCGGTCGGACCGATTAATCCGATCGGTCGGACTGTGTCAAGCCCCTACCCGGTTCCACGACCCGGGCCCGACGGACGCGAATCGCCCCGGACGGCGAGGCGGTGTTCGCTACGCCGAA
>JAJCZO010000204.1 GCA_029262355.1 Deltaproteobacteria bacterium | reverse complement strand
GCGCCGGAGACCCGCCAGGCCCTCATGGCGTACGACTGGCCTGGCAACGTCCGCGAGCTGCGCAACGTGCTCGAGCGGGCCGCCGTCCTAGCCGAGGCCCCCGGCATCATCGCTCCGACCGACCTGCCCGACGCCATCGCCGCAAAGGCGGGCACGGAGACCGCGGTACCGGTCACCTCACCGGACTTCGCGAGCCCTTGGGACTTCGGCGCAGAAGGCGCTGATTTCTATAAGGAAATGGAGAACTTCGAGCGTCGGATGATCGGTCGGGCACTCCAGCTCGCTGGCGGCAGCAAGCGCGAAGCGGCACGCCTCATCCAAGTGAACCGAACCACCCTGCTCGAAAAGCTCAAACGGCGGGGCTGGGAGCTTCGCGGAGGCTCGCTAGAGCCAATCGAGGCGCCCGCAGCAGCGCCCGAAGCGTGGAGCGGGCTCCGCCGCGGCCAGGCTTCCTACCAACCAGGCCAGACCAGTCGGGAACGCGAACCGGCCTTGGCCGTCGCGGGGAGCTGAGGCCGCGAACGCGTGGACGACGGGAAGGATTCTCGGACCCGGAATCCCCTGTAAGAATTGGGGGGTACGATGCGTCCTTCCCAAGAGTTCAATGGGCTCGAGGGGTGCCAGTTCGGGCGCCGCAAGCCTCGAACCCGTTGGGGGTGGGGCCTCTCTGCTCTCCATGAGGTGGTCTGCGCCGTTTTGGTTGTAATGGGCAAGGGGAGTTGTTAGGAGACAGCGGTCTTTTCGAGGGGCTTGTCCCAGGGGAGGAAGAGTGTGCCATTGGGTCCATTCTGACTGGGAATGAACGACCGCAAGCAATTCGTCTCTATATTTTCGGATTTTGTGCACGAGATCTCTGAGATCTCTTGGGTGGCGTTCCCGTTGGGCCGACTTCGGAACCGGCGGGAAGAAAGGAGCTAGGACGTGAAGCAAGAGAGGAGCTGGCTGGTCGCACTTGTAGCGGCGAGCTCGATGGTTTTGGGGCTGAGCGATACGAGTTCCGCCGAATTCGACTTCGCCGATGGATATTCGTACACGCAGCCGGGCGCTGAGCTCGTGATGCCGTACGACACGTTCGTCGGTAAGGTTACGTTCTTGGTGGCGAGCAACATCAGTGGTCGTCAGGTTTCGACGCACTGGACCTTCTGGAATGAGAACTGCAGCGAGGCGGTCGACTTCTCGATCTGCCTTACGCCGAACGACACGATCGTTGTCGATCCGCGCAACATGCAGGCCGTCGGCCCGGACAACGAGGGCGTGGGTCCTGAGATCTCGCTCTCGGAAGTCAGGGGTGTCGTCACGGTCGTAGCGTTCGAGACGGACGATGACTGCACGGCGTTCGGCCCGGACAGCAGCATCGCTGACGACTCGATCGTTGGCGCGTTCACGTTTGCCGACGTCGCCGACGGTTTCTCGTTCGGTAACGATGCGTTGGCGCTAGGCACGGATTCCGGTGGTTCGGTTGAAGTTCCGGAGCCGGAACTCGGCAACGACTACGAGTTCGCTCTGCAGTCGTTCAACCCCGAGAGCGTCGACTCGAGCGTCGTCGTCCTCACCCATCTCCGCGAGGCCACCGACGGCACGGTTCGTCCGTCGAGCCTCACCCTGCGGTTCTCGACGAGCTTCGTCGACACCACGGAGATCCCGACCTCCCTGCCTGACACGACCGTCAACTGCACGGAGTTCTACAGCATCGCCGACGATCTGATTCCTGCGGCGACCACGGTCGAGACTTCGGGCATCGTCCGCCTGCAGCCTCAGACTGGTCTCAACAACGGAACCGACTACCTTTACGGGATCGTCGGTCAGTCTGTGGTTGCCTTCGGCGCCAGTTCGAGCGTCAAGGTCGAGCAGATTGCTGGCTCGGCCTCGCCGGCGTTCGTCGACGGCATGGAGAACAGCCTGTTCTAGATCCAACCCGGATCTAGCAGCAGTACGAGCGGCGCCCGGGGAGACCCGGGCGCCGCTTTTTTTTGTGTGCAGACCACATGTCCGGGCGACGCTCAGCCGCTCCGACGACACGTGCAACCTTGCGTGCTTCAGCCGTTTCTGTCGTTAGTTGTGAGTGCTCGTCCGACGCCTTGGGCTAACGTTTCTCGCGACCTTCTTTGTCCTCACATGCCCCATCAGCGCCTCCGCACAATTCGGCGTCGGGGGCGGTGGGGCTGGCGGTGGAGGGCAAGGCGGTGTGCCGGGGCAGGGCCAGTCCCAACAACCGGGCGGGGGTGGGTCCACCCCGGACATCGACTCCCTTGGGGGGCAGATGCGCGATCCGGACCCGGCCGTGCGGCTCGAGGCTGTGAAGTCTCTCGCCGAGGCCAACAAGGACGAGGACGCGATTCAGCATCTCATCGATGCGACTGCGGACGTCGACACTCGTGTGCGACTGAAGGCGATCGATTGCCTCGGCCAGGCGCGTGCGAGTGCTGCCACGCCAGTACTGGTGCAGACGTTGTACTTGCGGGAAAGCCAGCCTTGGCTGAAGCAGCGCGTCCTGGTCGCCTTGGGGAAGATCGGCGATCCCCGCGCGGCGAAACCGATTGCGGATTTTCTCGAACGCGATGCCGAGGCCGACATCATCGGCACGGCGATCTTCTCGCTCGGCGAGATCGGGAACGAAGGCTCCATCCCCGCACTGCGGGAGATGGCTCATGAAACCAACAACGAACGCCTGGCCCTGCTCGCGCGCGATGCGATCGGCAAGATCGAGCAACGTCAGGTAAACCCGGAAATCGAGATCCAGGCGCTGCGTCCCCAGCCGGGTGACGTGCAGCGCCCCGCTTCGGCAAGTGCCGGAGCACCGCTCGCCGGATTCTAACCCCCGGCAAGGCACGAGGAACGCACCAATGCCGCAAGACAAGACTTCCCCCGCAACGACGGCATCGGGACTGCCCATCAAACCGCTATACGGCCCCAGCGATGCGCAGGGCTCCCCCGGCGAGCCAGGTGTGTACCCGTTCCTACGGGGCCCCTACGAGACCATGTATCTCGACCGGCGCTGGACCATGCGCCAGTTCGCCGGCTTCGGTAGCCCCGAGGACACCAACCAGCGTTTCCGGTTCCTGCTCGATCAGGGGCAGCAAGGGCTCTCGACCGCTTTCGATATGCCCACCCTGATGGGCTACGACGCCGACCATCCACGCTCTCGCGGAGAGGTCGGCCGCGAAGGGGTTTCGGTCTCGACGATCGAGGACATGCAAATCCTGTTCGACGGGATCCCGCTCGACAAAGTCACCACCTCGATGACCGTCAACTGCACGGCGTCGGTTCTACTCGCCATGTACCTCGCAATCGCCCAGCAACGAGGGGTTCCTTGGTCGTCTCTGGGCGGCACGATCCAGAACGACATGCTCAAGGAGTTCATCGCGCAGAAGGAGTGGATCTGCCCCCCCGAGCCGTCGGTGCGCGTGGTGGCCGACATGATCGAGTTCTGCACGCGCGAAGCACCCCGGTGGCATGCGGTTTCGATCAGCGGCTACCACATTCGCGAAGCCGGCTCGACCGCCGTTCAAGAGCTCGCGTTCACTCTTGCCGATGGCATCGCCTACGTCGAAGAGGTCGTTCGCCGCGGCGTGTTCACCGCAGACGACATCGGGCCGCGCTTGTCGTTCTTCTTCGACGTCCATAACGACTTCTTCGAGGAGATCGCGAAGCTCAGGGCAGCACGTCGCCTGTGGGCACGCATCATGCGTGAACGCTTCGGTGCCACGAAAGACGAGGCCTGTCGTCTGCGCATGCACGCACAGACCGCTGGCGTGAGCCTCACCGCGCAACAGCCACTGAACAACGTAGTGCGCGTCGCCCTGCAGGCGCTCGCCGGCGTCCTCGGCGGCGTGCAATCGCTCCACACGAACTCCTTCGACGAGACGCTCGCGCTCCCCACCGAACAATCCGTGATGGTGGCGCTCCGCACGCAGCAGATCATCGCCGAAGAGAGCGGCGTGGCGAATACCGTCGACCCCCTCGGCGGCAGCTACGCAATCGAGGCGCTCACTGACAAGATCGAGGGGGAGGCTCAGGCCTACATCGACAAGATCGACGACCTGGGCGGGATGGTGCCCGCGATCGCCAAGGGATACCCACAACTCGAGATCGCGGAAGCCGCCTATCGCGAACAGAAGGCCCTCGATGCGAAGGAGCACATCATCGTGGGCGTCAACGGATACCAGGTCCCGGAAGAGCGCCCCCTCGACACCCTCCACATCCCGATGGAGGTCGAGGACCGCCAGGTAGATCGGATTCGACGCTTCAAGAAAAACCGGGACGCCGCATCGGTCCGCGAATCCCTCACCGAAGTGCGCGCAGCCGCCGTGTCGGGTGACAACCTGATGCCGCCCCTGATCCGCGCGGTCCAAAACGGCTGCTCCGTCGGAGAGATCTCCGACATCTACCGATCGGTCTTCGGCGAATACCGCGACCCCGCTCACATCTGACCTGCGATGGTATCCGTCGCGCGCATCGCCACATCGCTCCTCCTTGCCGGGCTCGTGCTCATGGGCGGAACACTCGTCGCGCGCACTGCCCAAGGGGGGTCAGCACAGCCGTGCAACGTCTACTACCCGCTCCCGGACGGCGGGACGTGGACGTATCGGGAGGGGCCTCTCGGCGGGAAGCCACGCGTAGAGAAGATCGTGACGGTGCGGTCGGTCGAGGGGGATGGCGCTCGTCGAACGGCGCTCGTCGAACAGGCAGTTCGGACTCCCGGCGCGCCCGGCGCCGCGGCGGGTCGGGCGAAAACGACCGTGCACTGTGACCACGGACGAGTCGGCATGACCGTCCAGGGCGTCGCACAGGGACGGGAAGGGAGCAGCACCTCCAGCGGTGCGGTTACCGCAGAGATCCCGGGACTCCCCGCCGCGCCCAAGCTCACTCCGGGCTACGAGTGGAGTTCGAAGAGCTTGATCAAGGCAACCGATGATGGCCTCACGTCGGTGACCGAAGGACTGCGCAAAAACCGGATCGCCGGCAGAGAGACGGTCTCCGTGCCCGCCGGCCGCTTCGCGAACGCCCTCAAGGTCGAGTCGATCGAGACGCTTCAGCAAAAGGGGCAGAACCGCTCGGCGCGCCAGGAGTTCGTGGAATGGTACGTCGCCAACGTCGGCCTCGTAAAGCGCGAGACGCGCGTCCGCAGCGGCAGCCAGTCCGCCACCAGTGTCGAGGTCCTCGTCGCGTCGAACCTCGTCGCGCCCCGCTAGCCCGGCGAGGGCGCCGCAAGCGGGATCGCATCAATCGGGTGGCGCCCCGCGACACCCCTCTCGCCTCCTTGCGAGAACCGTCGATATTCCTGCGTCGCCGCCCGTTGCCAAACGAGCGCGAATCGGCGGCAACCGCTTGACGCTATCGGGCCGACGGGACATTCGAAATCCGCCCGACCAAGCCGCGTGAGCCGTCGACGCGAATCCGCTCCTCTGAGCGAAGCGTCGTCGTTGCGCCGGACAGATCGACGACCGCGGGGATCCCGAGTTCGCGCGCAATGATCGCGCCGTGAGAGAGGAGTCCGCCGACCTCGAGGACCAAGCCCGAGGCTAGGGACAAGTACGACGCCCAGGTCGGATCGGTCGCAGTCGCGACGATCACATCGCCTGCCTGGACGAGGTCCAGCTCATCGACCGAGCGAATGACCCGCGCTGCCCCTTCGACGCACCCGGGCGAGGCCGGCGTCCCACGGAGTTCCCCAGGACCTTCCACGGGTCCCTCTCCTGATGACGCCCCGACGTCGTCCGCACCGCCGTCGCCCCGGACCACCTCCGGTGGAACAGTCCGGCGATGGAGATCGTAGTCGCGCCTTCGGCGCGCAGCGCTACCAGCCAGGTCCGGTCCGGCATCGACTCGCCGGAGGGCCGCGTCGAGTTCCTCGATCGTCAGGTAGAAGACGTCGTGGACGTCCGCGAGTGCGCCGCGGTCTACTAGCCTCTCGGCTCCGGCCAATGCGAGCCGGCGAAAGGCCGCCAGGAAGTAGTCGGCGTGATACCGCATGTTCTCACGAACCGCGTAGTACTCCTGGCACCAGCCCAGTCCCACCTCGAAGACGCGCCAGCGCAACTCGCCGGCTAACCCGCTGGCAATCTTCGACCGAGCCCGCAGAGCCACCTCCGCCGGATCGATGCGCGGAGGCGGGGGGGCGGCCACCGCAAGGCGCCGAATCATGTCGACCAACACCTCGGGCTTCTCCCTCCAGGTAGGGAAGGCCAGGTCGCGGGCGACGAGCCGATGCCCGTGCCTCCGCCGGAGCTCCAACAGACCCGTGCCGAACGCGCCGAGCTCCCCGCGCTCGCAGGCCTCCACGACCGCGGCGCTCGACTTGTCGATCAACGCCGCGCGTAGCGAAGTGCTGCCGCGCACCTGGTGCGCCAGCACAGACAACTCCTCGTGGACTTCGAACGTGCGAATACCGGGAATGCCCGCGACGAGGAACGAGAGCGATTCATCCTCGGGAAGCCACTCCTGCGCAAGGTGGGCAGCCAGATGGAAGAACACGTACGCGTAGACCATCGCCCAGCTCACGACGTCGAGGAAACCACCCAAGCGGTCCCGGATGTGGCCGAGCTGTGCGGCGATCTCTTCTCCGGACAATCCGGGTCGCACCTCGAAATCTCCGAGCTCCATCGCGACGCGAGCCGACTCCTCACGGAACAGCTCTGCTCTCGACCAGGGCGCCCACGCGCGCTCGTTCCAGGTCAGCCGCAGCACCGTAGCCAACGTGCGAGGATCGTAGAGTGCCCGGCCGCGCCTGCCGAGATCGGCACGGAGGTCCTCGGGAAGAAGCGCGAGGACGCCGTCACTCAGGAAGATGCTCGGCACCTCCAACATCACGTCGTGGATGAGCGACGCGTTCACGTACACGTGTCCTCGGATCAAACGAAAGACCGGTTGCCGACTCGCCTCGACCAGGCCCGCCTGGCGCAGACGTTGCTGCGCCATGTGCTCAGCCATCTGCTCGGCCAGGACGGAGAACGTGAGAGGCGTGACCACGCCCGACCAGAGCTCGTCCGCCGCGCGCCGACTCCAGGCAATGGTCGCGGTCACCCCGCAGCCTTATCTCGCCTCTTCTGCGATCGCCACGCGCGGCCGGGTTGTCACCGCTCCGCACGGCGAGTAAACTCAGCGCAGACGCGTGAGCGGCTTCCCGAGCGGATGTCCTGCGACGAGAGTGGCTCGCATCGGAAACGAGCGGTATGGCCGCAGAACGAGGACAGTCGTCGCAAAAATTGGTCTACCTGCGAGACCACGCCCTTCGACCGCGGTCGCGGGGGCGCAGCTCCCGCCGGAGCCCAACGCCTCCGCCTGTTGAACTTGCCACTGAAGGCGCCTGGCTGGGCCGGTCGCTTCTCGTCGTCGCAACCGGACCGCTGCTGTACTGGCTCGGTGTGCTGGCGGGCGCGACCCGCCCCGAGGGCGCCGAAGCGTGGCGGTGGGCCTCGTCGCACGCCTTGCCCCACCTGTTTCTCACCGGAAGTGCCGCCTACGCGGCACGTGCTCTGCTGCGGACCGACCCCCGCCCGGAGCTGCTCGTAGGCGTGGCTGCCGGCGCACTGATCGTGCTGGCGCTCGAGGGCGTCACCCGTGCGATGACAACGGGGGACATCGGCGACCTGTCACTCAGCGTGCGGACGAACGTTCTGGTCCAGACTGCGACTCTCGCGGTCGGAATCTGGGCGGCGTCGTTCGCGGTGCGGTCCGAACGCCGAGCCGACACGACCTCGTGAAGGCTTCGTGAAAGTACACAAGGCCGCCGCCGAGATCGCAGTCCTCGGCGACCGCTACGGGCACCCGCGACACTTGGTTCACACGCTCGACGACACATCATTCCGACCACTGGGCAGTCGCCGTATGGCCGAAGTCGCGATGGCCATCCGGCGCCCGAACGGGAGGATCCTGCTTCAAACCAAGGAGAACTATCCCAACGGTGTCTTCCGCATCCCCACCGGGGGATTGAAACGAGACGAAGCCATAAAGGGCGCGTTGCTGCGCGAGACCGAGGAAGAAACGGCGCTCGCCGTCGAGATCCGCCGCTTCGTCGCGACCCTGACCTACCAAACACCCGCGGAGGACATCGTGTTCCGGAGCTACCTGTTCTTGCTCCAAGAGACGGGGGGGACGCTTCAGGAGCAAGACCCCGAGGAGGGGATCACGGGTTGGATCGAAGCCGACGAGGCCGGGCTCGCATCCACAGCGGCGCAGCTCCGAGCATCGCCGAAGAGCTGGCGAAATTGGGGCGCCTTTCGGGCATTGGCGATCGACGCCCTACTCCCCGCGCTCTAGGCGACTCTCCGCTGCCCTAGGCGACCATCGTGCGGTCTGGGCCTCGCCCGCGCTCGGCGTCGCGCTGCGTCGCGTCCTTCAGCGCCTGATCCAGCGCATCCCCCTCCAGGGTCTCCGCTGTCTCGAGGGTAGCCGCGAGGCGCTCGAGTCCTCGCTTACGCTCAGAAAGAAGCTGCCGGGCGCGGGCATGGGATTGGCGTACCAATCCCGCGACCTCATCGTCGATCGCCTCCGCGGTTGCTTCGCTGGCCGACTGCGGCCGACCCAACATGTCACCCAGGAAGGGCGACTCGCGGCGACCGTAGCTAAGTGGCCCAAGCTTCTCGCTCATTCCGTACAGGCAGACCATCTGCCGAGCGAGCTGCGAAGCGCGCTCGAGATCATCCTGCGCGCCCGTGCTCACATCACCGAAAACCAACTCTTCGGCCACCCGGCCGCCGAGAAGGATCGCTAGCTGATTGAGGAGCTCCGCGCGACGCATGAGAACGCGGTCTTCCGTCGGAAGCTGCATCGTAAAGCCCAGGGCGCCTATGGAGCGGGGAATGATCGTGATCTTCGTCACCGGGTCCGAGCCCTCCAGCAAGGAGGCCACGAGCGCGTGGCCCGATTCGTGATGGGCCACCAAGGTCCTGTCTTCGGGCCGCAGAACACGACTACGCCGCTCGAGGCCGGTCATCAGGCGATCCGCGGCATCGACGAAGTGTTGGGTCTCGACGGCGTCCGCGCCCGTCTGCGCAGCCAGCAATGCGCCTTCGTTGACCAGGTTCGCGAGATCCGCGCCGGAGAACCCGGGGGTGCGCGCCGCGATGCCGTTCACATCGACGTCCGGCGCGGCCTTCACCTTCTTGAGATGTACCTGAAGAATCTTGTCGCGGCCGACACGGTCTGGGAGCTCGATGGCGATGCGACGGTCGAATCGCCCGGCCCGGAGCAACGCCGGGTCGAGGACCTCGGGACGATTGGTCGCGGCAAGCAGCACGACACCCTTCGAAGCGTCGAATCCATCCATCTCGACCAGAAGCTGATTGAGCGTCTGCTCTTGTTCGTCGTGACGCCCCATCTGCAGACCGGCACCGGCGCGCGACTTCCCGACCGCGTCGAGCTCGTCGATGAACACGATGCAAGGTGCCTTGCCCTTCGCCTGCTCGAACAAATCACGAACCCGCGCTGCGCCGAGGCCGACGAACATCTCGATGAACTCGGATCCGCTGATGGAGAAGAAGGGCACCCGGGCTTCTCCAGCGATCGCTCGCGCGAGCAGAGTCTTGCCCGTACCGGGTGGGCCCACGAGTAGAACGCCCTTCGGAATCCGACCCCCGAGGCGCTGGAAATGCGCGGGATCACGAAGGAACGCCACCACGGCTTCGAGTTCCGCCTTTGGCTCATCGATCCCGGCCACGTCCGTAAAGCGCGCTTCGATGTCGTCTTCCCCGTAGATCTTGGCCTTGTTGCGACCGAACGACAGGGCCCCGGCGGCTCCGCCGCCACCCATCTTGCGGCCGATGAAGTTCCACATGACCAAAATGAGCGCGAACGGCAGGAGCCAGCCCAGGAGGAGAGTGCGCCAGAAGTCGTCCGCGATCTCCCCTGAGAACTCCACGTGGTGCTTGGTCAGGTCAGCCACCAACGGTGCGAGATCCAGCCCGGGTGGCCGGGTCGCCACGAACTTCACGCTGCGATCGGCTGCCAGAGATCCGACGACACCCTTGGCCTCTGCGACCTTTTTCCCAAGCTCCCCGGTAACGTTGTACTCGGGCCTGAGCTCGAAGCGGATCTCGTTGGATAGAATGAGGGCTCGGTCGATCGCGTTTTGATCGGTGAGGTTCTGGAGCTCGCTGTAGCTCACCTGCACGGGGCGCGGCGCGACGAAGAGACTCTGGGCCATCAGCAGCAGCAGCAGTGCCGCCGGCAGGTACCAGATAGAAAAACGGATGTTCTTCAAGGGTTTCTCCCGCCCACCGACGTCCACGCTCGCCTCGCGGACGGAACGTCTGAGCGCTGAGCTACGTGCACGCTTCCCAACTTAAGGGCGCGGCGGCCTGTGTCAACGCGGGATTCTCGACGCCCAGAGCTCATCGAGGCGACGGCGGAGATCGTCCCGGCCCCCGTCATTCTCGATCACGATGTCAGCGGCCGCCCGTCGCTCGGCGTCTGGCATCTGCTTGATGACTCTCGCGTCGACCTCAGCGGCAGTCATCCCCCGGCTCTCAGCGAGACGCTCGCGGACGGTTTCTCTACTTGCGGTCACCAACCAGACCTCGTCCACGAGCGGTCGCCAACCGGCCTCGAGGAGGATTGCCGCTTCCACCACCGCGAGCTGCACCTCGCCACGTTTGCGGGCTACGGCGAGTCTGCGCTCGATCTCTGCACGAATCGGCGGGTGCACGATCGCGTTCAAGCGCTCGATCTGGCCCGGCTCCGAGAAGACGCGAGCACCGAGCTTCTTGCGGTCGATCGTTCCATCGGCCCCGACGATCCCACTGCCGAACGCCGCGACGACCCGCCGGAAGCCCTCCGTCCCGGGATCATAGGCGGCGTGACCGACCTTGTCGGCATCGATGACCTCCGCCCCCATCGCCGACAGGACCGCAGACGCCTCACTCTTCCCGGACCCGATTCCGCCGATCAACCCTACCGCGAGCATTCCTCGCTTCTGGCAACCCGCGGATCCGCTCGCAACCGTGCTCGGGTCGGGGCCAGGCGGAGACCTAGAAGGGTCAGGGCGTCGTCCGCTCGAGCATCCGCGGGAACGGGATTGTTTCGCGCACATGGTGGATCCCGCAGAGCCACGCGACCATCCGCTCGATCCCCATTCCGAAGCCAGCGTGGGGCACCGACCCATACCGACGCAGGTCGAGATACCACTCGAACGGATCTGTCGGCAGCCCATGCTCCTCGATCTTGGCGCGAAGAACGTCCAGGTCATCCTCGCGCTGACCTCCACCAATGATCTCCCCGTATCCTTCGGGCGCCAGGACATCGACGCACAGAGCTAGCTTCGGGTCCTCGGGGTCGTTCTTCATGTAGAAAGCTTTCGCCGCCCCGGGATACCGATGAACCATCACAGGCCGATCGTACCTGCTCGCGAGCACCGTCTCGTCCTCTGCGCCGAAGTCATCGCCCCACTCGTGCTCGTGGCCCATCGACCGGAGGGTTTCGACCGCCTCCCCGTAGGTGATCCGCGGAAACGGCTTCTGAACAGATTCCAGTGCCCCGATGTCGCGCCCCAGGAGCTCGAGCTCTTCGCGGCGCTCTTCCAAGACACGAGCGACGACGGAGACGACGAAGTCCTCGGCCAAGTCCATGTCGCCGGCAAGGTCGAGGTAAGCGACCTCCGGCTCGATCATCCAGAACTCGGTCAAGTGTCGACGCGTCTTCGACTTCTCCGCACGAAAGGTAGGACCAAGGCAATACACCTTCCCGAACGCCATCGCGCCGGCTTCCATGTAGAGCTGACCGCTCTGCGTCAAGAAAACACGATCTCCGAAGTAGTCGACCCCGAACAGTGTGGTCGTCCCCTCGCACGCCGCCGGAGTGAAGATCGGCGCATCAATGAGGGTGAAGTTCCGATCGTCGAAATAACTTCGACAGGCGCGTACGACGCTCGCGCGGGTTCGCATGATCGCATGCTGCCGACTCGAGCGGAGCCAGAGATGTCGGCGGTCCAGCAAGAACGCGGTGCCGTGCTCCTTGGGGGTGATCGGGTACTCCTCGGCTGAGGATACGAAGGCGATCTCCTCGATCTGCAGCTCGTACCCACCAGGAGCGCGGTCGTCGGGGTTCACCTTGCCAGTCACGACCAGCGAAGACTCCTGGGGAAGGTGCTTCGCCTGCTCAAAAACCTCGGGAGGCAGGCTCGGCCTGAACGCCGTGCACTGCATGGTGCCCGTTCCGTCTCGGACCTGGAGAAACAGGAGCTTGCCGCTGGACCGCCTGCCCGCGAGCCAACCCCGGACCGACACGACCTGCTCGGCGTGGGCCGCCACCTCGGAAATGTGCGCCAGGACCATGAGGCGGGTTAAAGAGGCTCGCCGGCCGAATTGTCAAGGATTTCGAGGGATTTCACCGGCCCTGCTTGACTGCTCGCCACCCGTACCCTACTAATTCATACTATCCAGGTCGGAATAGTCTCTCCCTCGCCCTAGGACTCTAAAAATGAAGCGTCGAATCTACATGGACAATCACGCCACGACTCCCCTCGATCCGCGGGTGCTCGAGGCAATGTTACCGTATTTCCAAGAAGAATTCGGAAACGCGGCCAGCCGCAACCATGAGTACGGCTGGGAGGCCGAGCAAGCCGTCGACCGCTCCCGCGAGATCGCCGCCGATCTGATCGGGGGCAAGGCCAAGGAGATCATCTGGCTCTCCGGCGCCACCGAGTCCGACAACGTCGCGATCAAGGGCATCGTGGAGTTCTACAAGGACAAGGGCAATCACATCATCACGACGTCCACGGAACACAAGGCGATCCTGGACACGTGCAAGTCGCTCGAGCGCAAGAAGCTCGCTCGCGTCACCTACCTGCCCGTCGACACGCAGGGCCGCGTCGACCCATCACAGGTTCGCGAAGCCATCACGGACGACACGATCCTCATCTCGGTGATGCTCGCAAACAACGAGATCGGCACGATCCAGCCGCTCGCCGAGATCGGCAAGATCGCAAAAGAGAAGGGCGTCTTCTTCCATACCGACGCCACCCAGGGCTTCGGCAAGATTCCGATCGACGTGAACGAGATGGGCATCGACCTGCTGTCTGCGTCCGCTCACAAGATCTATGGCCCGAAGGGCGTTGGGCTCCTGTGGGTTCGATCCCGCGGTCCCCGGGTGCGCCTCACGGCGCAGATGGACGGCGGCGGTCATGAGCGCGGGATGCGTTCGGGAACGCTCAACGTCACCGGAATCGTCGGTTTCGCGAAGGCAATCGAGATCGCGAAGACAGAGATGGTCGAAGAGAACGCCAGGATTCTGGCGCTGCGCGAGCGGCTGAACGACAAGATCCTCAGCGACCTCGACGAGGTTTACTTGAACGGTCATCCAACCGAGCGCCTCGCGGGCAACTTGAACCTCAGCTTCGCCTACATCGAAGGCGAATCGATGCTGATGGGGCTGAACGGCTCCGCTTCGCCCGACCTTGCGGCAATCGCGGTCTCGTCCGGGTCGGCGTGCACGTCGGCAACGCTCGAGCCCTCGTACGTACTCAAGGCACTCGGGGTCGGGGACGAGCTTGCCCACACCTCGATCCGTTTCGGGCTCGGCCGATTCAACACGGAAGAAGAGGTCGACTACGTAGCCGACCGAGTCATCTCGGAAGTAAAACGACTGCGCGAGTTGTCGCCGCTCTACGAGATGGCCAAAGAAGGCATTGATCTGAAAGACTACTTCGCCGGCGCCTCGCACTGAGAGACGACTTCAGGCTCACGCGACGAACTACAGAGAGAGACGGAAGGGCAATACAATGGCCAGCTACAGCGACAAGGTGCTCGACCACTACAGCAACCCACGCAACGTCGGCTCGTTCGAGAAGAACGCGGAGAATGTGGGCACCGGCATCGTCGGCGCGCCCGAGTGTGGCGACGTCATGAAGCTCCAGCTCAAGATCAGCGAGCAAGGGGTCGTCGAAGACGCCAAGTTCAAGACCTTCGGCTGCGGCAGCGCGATCGCGAGCTCGAGCTACGTCACCGAACTCGTGAAAGGCAAGACCGTCGACGAGGTCGAGCAAATCAAGAACTCGATCATCGTCGAAGAGCTGTCTCTCCCGCCCGTTAAGATCCACTGCTCCGTGCTCGCGGAGGACGCGATCAAGGCCGCGGTGAAGGATTGGCGCGAACACAACGGCGAGAAGGGGGACAAGGGCAGCGCGATCGCCTGACGGCGACATCACGTCCCTTCCTAAGGAACTACTGTGGCAGCAAGAGGCATCACACTAAGCGACACTGCCGTCGCCAGGATCCGCTCCTTGGTCCCCGATGGCGCGCCCGAAGAACGTGGGCTTCGCGTGAAAGTCGTCGGCGGGGGCTGTTCGGGGTTGTCCTACAAGATGGACCTCGATGAGAAACGCCAGGGCGACCGCGTCTTCGAACGTGACGGCGCCCGCATCATCATCGACCGAAAGAGCTACCTGTACCTCAACGGTACGGAGCTCGACTATGCGGACGACCTCATGCAATCGGGCTTCAACCTTCAGAACCCGAACGTCAAACGAAGCTGTGGCTGCGGCGCCTCCTTCGGGGTCTGAACCGCAGATCCGATGCTGGCGATGCAAAGAACCAGGTCCAGTTGCGTTCTTCTGCGCCAGCTGTGAGGCGGTTCAATCCCTCCCCAGCGACAGTAACTACTCAGATCTCTTCGGATTCGAGGGACGACCCGAGATCGACGAGAAACAGCTCCAGACACGGTACTACGAGCTGAGCCGGCGACTCCATCCCGATCGGTTCCAAACCGGATCTCCCCAGGAACAGCGGGCGAGCCTCCAAGCCACCGCACTCCTAAACGCCGCCTTCAAGACGTTGAAGGACGTCGAAAGCCGGGGCCGTTGGTGGTTGGAACGCAGCGGGGAATCGTTGGGGCGTAACAACAACCAGGTGCCGGCTGGACTGGCCGCGCACGTATTCGAGATCCAAGAGAAGATTGCAGAACTCGCCGAATCGTCCGGCGACGCGCGCGACGCTCTCGCAGCCGAGCTCCGTCAGGTCGGAACAGAGCTTTCTGAGCGACAGAACGAAGAAAGAACCACCATGGAGAATCTTCTGAGAAACTGGCCTGGCGACGAACAGGCCGCAGCGGCCGCGCGGGCCGAGCTCAAGAGCCTGCTCTCCGAGCTCTCTTACCTACGCACCCTGGCGCGAGACGTCCGGGGAGCCCTCGAGGACTGAGCCAATGCCTCCGCGCATCGTTGGAATCGATCTCGGCACGACGAACAGTCTCGTCGCGTTCATGAACGGGGAAAAGCCCGAGATCATCACGGATCCCGGCAGCGGCGCTCCGCTGCTTCCATCGGCGATCTCCCGCCTCGAAGAAGGTTCGTTCATCGTGGGCGACGTCGCGCGCCAACGTGCGCGGCTGCACCCGAAGAGTTCCGTTCTGTCGGTGAAGCGCTTCATGGGCCTCGGCAAAGAGCACATCGATGCGGACGATCGAGCCCAATACAGGTTCGCTGAGGGGGAGGGCCCTCTGCGAATCGTCTTGGACGACGACAGCGAAACGGCGCTCACACCACCAGAGATCTCCTCGCTCATCCTGCGGGAGCTTCGGCGTCGGGCCGAGCAGGTCCTCGGGGAAGAAGTCCCGCGCGCGGTGATCACCGTCCCCGCATACTTCAACGACAGTCAGCGCCAGGCCACCCGCGATGCCGGGCGGCTCGCCGGACTCGAAGTATTGCGTCTCGTGAACGAGCCGACTGCGGCGGCTCTCGCCTATGGACTGGACAAGCAAGAAGAGGCCGTCGTCGCCGTGTTCGATCTGGGTGGCGGCACGTTCGACGTGTCCATCCTACAACTCCGCGAGGGCCTCTCCGAAGTGCTCTCGACCGGCGGTGACACGCGCCTCGGAGGGGACGACTTCGACCGCGCCATCGTCGCACACTTTCAGCGCCAGCTCCGCCTGGGCGACGCGGCCAGCGCAGCAACGTTCGCGTTGATGCTTGCCGCGGCTGAAGAAGCGAAGCGGACGCTCAGCGCGCAAGACGACGCCCGCGTCGAACTCCCCCTCGAAGGCGGAACCAAGATCGCCTCGATCTCACGTGCCCAATTCGAGGAAGCCACGATCGGCCTCGTGGAGCGAACCCTCGACCGATGCAAGCAGGCACTGTCGGACGCCGACCGGTCGGTTTCCGACATCGACCACGTGATTCTCGTCGGTGGCGCGACGCGCACACCGATCGTCCGCGCCGCGGTCGAACGATTCTTCCGCCGAACACCTCTGGCCGGCATTGATCCCGACAACGTCGTGGCACTCGGAGCCGCAGTCCAAGCCGGCATCCTCTCCGGTGGAACGCGCGACATGCTCCTCCTCGACGTCGTACCGCTCTCGCTCGGCATCGAAACGATGGGCGAGGTCTTCACCCGCCTCATCGACCGCAATACGACGATTCCGGCGGCCGCGCGCGAACAGTTCACCACCGCGGTGGACAATCAAACCCACGTCGACGTCCACGTGCTGCAAGGCGAACGCGAGCTTGCGAAGGACTGCCGGAGCCTCGCGCGCTTCCGAATCCCGATTCCTCCGCAGATCGCCGGCCTGCCCCGCGTCGAACTCACCTTCCTCATCGACGCGAACGGGATTCTCTCGGTCTCGGCTCGCGACGAGCGTACGAACACGGAACACTCGATCGAAGTGAAACCGAGCTACGGACTCACGGACGGCACGATCGAGGACATGCTCGAGGAGTCATTCGACCTCGCTGAGGAAGACTTCACGGCGCGACTCCTGATCGAAGCCCGTGTCGAAGCCGAGACGCTCCTCCACACGACCGAGCGCGCGCTCGAGGGCCATCCCGACCGCGTGACGGACGAAGAGCGCACGAAGCTCGTCGAAACGGCCGACGTGCTCCGCGCCGCGTGTGCCGGTGACGACCACAACGCGATTCGTGATCAGATCGACGTCGTGAACGAGGCCGGTCGTCCCCTCGCGGAGCGCATCATGGACGACTCGATTCGAGCGGCGCTCGCGACCCGCTCCGTAGACGAACTGACGGATTGACGAACCATGAAACACAAAGTGACTTTCCTTCCCAACGACGTGACGGTCGAAGTCGACGACACGGACTTCCCGTACGGCGACCACGGCAAGCCGGGTTCGCTCCTCGACATCGCCATCGAAAACGGCATCACGCTCGAGCACAACTGCGGCGGAAACTGCGCCTGCACGACCTGCCACGTGATCGTCCGTCAGGGCGAGAACAACCTCTCGGAAATGGAGGAGGACGAGGAGGACAAGCTCGATCAGGCTCCGGGGCTGACACCCTACTCCCGACTGGGATGCCAGTGCGTCGTCCGCGGAGACGTCACAGTCGAGATCCCAGAGTTCTAGAGGAATTCCGTGAGTTTCTTTGGGACAGCCCAGGACTTCGCCCATCTGCTACGATGGATTGGCGCAATGCAGCAGTCCGACCACAGAGTGCCAAAGAGAGGCCGTTCGCCATGGCTCTGATGCAAGTGAGCCGCCGGGTGGACTACGCCCTACGTGCGACGATCTACCTGGCGCGCCAAGACACTGAGCGAGCCACGTCCATCGGCGAGGTCTCCTCCACCGAGGCGATCCCCAAGAAGTTCTTGGAGAAAATCATCCAAGACCTCATCCGCGCGGGGCTCGTGAACTCCCGCCGGGGCGCCCACGGCGGCTACCGCCTCGCACGCAGCCCCGCCGACATCTCCTTCAAGGAGGTCATGGAGGCCGTCGAGGGGCCCATCGCCCTCAACGTATGCGTGGGGGACCCCCACATGTGCTCCGTCAGCACGACGTGCGGCATGCAGCACATCTGGGCCGAAGGCCAACGCCGCCTGATCGACTACTTCGCCGCCACCAAGCTCTCCACGCTGCTGGGCGCGCCGGGCCTACCCTTCGTCACCACCACCGCGGACACCGCCCCCGGCGACTCACTGAGCTGATGCGCGTCCGCAGCCCGAAAGCTGCGGTATGCTGGTGGAAAAATCTCACCACATGCGTCGAATTGCCACACCCCAGACGTCGAATACTCCATCCACCCCAGCGTCTATTGGGTCATGGAATCATCCGCACTGGCCCGTGACGACCGTGGATTCGACCGCGGCATAGACAGCCTCGACCCGGACCACATGACCCCTGGACAGTTCTCGGGGATGCTCCGCAGCCATTCCTGGCGCGACGGCGAGCATCGCCTGGTGGCAGCAGTCCTCCAGGACGCCATCGAGACGTTCCAGAAAACCGCGTTCGCCGAGAGCAACGAGAAGCGTGAACAGTTCTCCGAGGTCTACCGCTGGGTGACCGACGAGGAGAACCAGACACTGTTCGCGTTCAACACTACCTGCGACATCCTGGATCTCGACTCAGACTGCCTACGTGACGGACTCATCGCGTGGTTCGAGCAGAACAAGAAACGCCCAATCTCGATCGGGGCCCGCTTCCTTGCCGATCCCAGGCGGCAGGTGGAGCGGTTGGCCGCGGTCGGGTGATTTGGCGCATCGCTCATCGGACCCATAGGGTTCGGTGAGCGATGCCCGTCCACCAGTACCCCCCCTGCCCGGGCTGCGGAGAGAAGTTGATCCGCAAGCCAGCGGGCCGCTGCCCCAACTGCGGAGCCGAGGTCGCCGACTTCGTGGTCGAGGAGCGCGACCGCGAAGAACGCATCGAGAAGGTCGTCGCGATCGTCTCGACGGTTCTCGTCATTACCGTGCTGGTGATCGGTGGCGGCCTTGGCGCTCTCGAGGGCATCCTCATGTATGCCGCCGGAGGCGCATTCGTCTGGTACCTCGCGAAGGGAACGTTCGCGAACAATCCAGAGCCCGAAGATCAGGACCCGCCCTCATGATGCGCGACCGGCCATCGAACGGTATTCGCCGCAATTGAGGACGGAGTTTCCCGATCGACTCAGCGCGCCTCTTCGGCGGCGCCCAGGGCGCGCGGTGCAACCCCGCGACCCGGAAAGCTCACCAGAACGGCGAGCGTGACGAGGTACGGGAGCATCAGCGCGAGCTGGTGGGGAACCGCGAAGTCCGCGGCCTGTAGCTGGAACTGCAATGCGTTCACGAGCCCAAAGAGGAGGGCGCCAGCGAGGACACCCCACGGGGACCACCGACCGAATACGACGACCGCCAAGGCCACGAAGCCGCGCCCCGCGGTCACGCCTTCGACGAACGTATTGGTCGCCGCCAGAGTGAGCGTCGCCCCGGCGAGCCCACTGAGAGCCCCGGCGCACAGCAGCGCACCAATCTTGTAGCTCCGCACGCGGTATCCCAAGCTTGCAGCGGCTTGCGGATGGTCGCCCATCGCGCGCAAACGAAGTCCGAGTCCCGTCCGCCGGAAGAGAAACGCGAGGGTGGGGACCAGGAGGAGGGCGAGATAGACGAGGCCGTTCTGCGAGGCGAACACCGGCCCAAGCCCGGGCAGCAGCGAGAGTCCGGGAACGGGAACGCCAGGCATCGTCGGCAGCACCAGGGCCGCACCCGTCGTGCCGTACATCGCCCGATACGCCGCACCGGTCCCGCCCAGCGCGAGCAGATTGATCGCCGCGCCCACGATGATCTGATCCGTTCCGAGGACGAGCGCCGACCACGCGAAGACGAGCCCAACCAGAACTCCCGCGGTCGCTCCGGCCAGCGCCCCGACCCCGGAGCTCCCGGAGGCCTCTGCGGCCACCGCCGCAACGAACGCGCCGGTGAGCATCATCCCCTCGACCCCGATGTTGAGCACCCCCGTGCGCTCCACGAGAAGCTCCCCGAGTGCCGCGAGTAGGATCGGGGTCGCGAGCAGAAGCCCTGCCGCCAGGAAGCTCTCAAGCAACACCGATCGACTCCGAATCGCTCGCCTTCGACGCGGCCGCAAGGCCCGTCCACGACGTGCGGTTGATCATGGCGACGGCAAGAAGCGTGGCGCCCTGAATCGCGACAGCCAACACGGCCGAGATCCCGGCTGTCCTCTCCATCGCCGCAGCGCCGGTACTCAGTGCCGCGAAAAAAAGCGCGGCAAGGAGAACCCCACCCGATCGAAGTCCGCCCAAAAGTGCGATCGCGATCGCCGTGTACCCATACCCCGGCGAAACACGTTCGTAGAGACGCCCCGTGACGCCCGCGACTTCGATCGCTCCCGCAAGGCCGGCCAGAGCGCCGGAGATCGCAAATGCGAGAAAGAGGTCCCGTCCCACCGGAAACCCAGCGACTTGTGCCGCCCGTGGATTGAGCCCAGCGCTGCGCAGCCTCAGCCCGAGGGAGGTACGCGAGAGGAGGGCGCCCACCACGAACACCGCAGTCACGCCGATGAGCAGACCTACGTGCAGTCGAGTGCCCGGTACCAAGCGCCATAGCTCTGCCGTCATCGGAAACGGATCCGACTGAGGGTAGGCGCCCGACTGCTCCTTGAGCGGGCCGTCGACCGCGTAGGACACGAGATACAATGCGACGAAGTTCAGGAGTATCGTCGTGATGACTTCGTTGACCCCTCGTCGGTCGCGCAGCAATGCGGCGATGCCCGCCCAGAGTGCGCCCGCAACGGCGCCGGCGAGCAGAACGAGGACCGCCTGTCCCGTCCATGAACCAGTCCGTGTGGCCACGGCAGTCGCGGCAAGTGCGCCCACGAGAAGCTGGCCCTCCGCCCCGATGTTGAAGACCCCACTTCGGAAGGCCAGCATCACGGCCAAGCCGGTCAGCAACAACGGACTCGTACGCAGCAGCGTCGCTGCGAGACTCCCGCCTGACCCAACGCTGCCAGAAACGAGCGCGCCGACCGCGTCGAGCGGGCTTGCGCCAACGACGGCGGCCATCAGCCCCGTAAAGAAGACCGCGAGCGCGACGGCCGCCCCAGCGGGGGCCGCCGCGCGACGCCAGTCGCGCTTTGCCCACGAACTCAAGCAGCCTCCTCGAGCCCTGTCATCAACCGACCGATGACGACCCGATCGACGGGCCCGGACGGTGCCGCGCGAAGGCGGCCGCGATAGAGAACCAATGCCCGGTCGGCGAGGGCCTCGACCTCGTCGAGATCCGTCGAGAGCACCAAGACTGCCGCTCCCTGGTCCGCAAGTGCCCGGAGACGGGCGTGAATCGCCCCTGTGGCGATGAGGTCCAAGCCCCGCGTCGGGTTGACCGCAACGACCACCCTCAAGTCGGGTCGCGATAGTTCCCGTGCCAACACGAGGCGTTGTTGATTTCCGCCGGAGAGGGCGGCGCTGGGAAGCTCCGGGTCGCTCGGATGCACTGAGAACGACGCGAGTCGCTCGCGAGCGCGCTCGATCTGGTCGGCCGGCGACATCCATCCTCGTGGTGCCGCACGGCGCAATGGATTCCGCCCGAGGAGAAGATTCTCCCACAGCGTCATCTCTCCAACGAGGCCATCACGGTGCCGATCGGCGGGAACGACTCCGAGACCAGCATCACGAGCCTCAGCGACGGTCGAGACGGGGCGCCCCTCGATGCGAACCTCTCCGACGAGCTCCGAAGCCCGAATCCCAACGAGAGCGTCCTGCAGCTCTTGCTGCCCGTTTCCCTCGACTCCCGCGATGACGACGACCTCTCCCGCGCTCACGAGCAGATCCACGTCGTCGAGGGCCCTTCGCCCATCGGCTCCGTACCAGCCCAGACCGCGCGCTTCGAGTCGAGGTTCACCGACGGTCCGCTCCGCACCTGACGCTGGCGCGGTGACCGCACGATCCCCAACCATGAGTCGAGCGAGGGATTCGCCGTCGAACCCGCTCGTCTGGCCTGCGCCGACCAGCCGCCCCCGGCGCAACACGCTCACTCGATCTGCGATCGCGAACACTTCTGCCAGTTTGTGCGTCACGATGACGATTGCCGTGCCGTTCTGAGCGAGACCGCGGAGGAGGGAGAATAGGTCGTCGACTTCGGCCGGCGTCAGAACAGCGGTAGGCTCGTCGAGAATCAGCAGGGAGGGGACGTCGGCCAACGCCTTCAGAATCTCCACCCGCTGCTGCTCGCCGACCGAGAGATCGTCGATTTTGCGACTCGGATCCCCGATGTCCAGACCGCGCTCACGGGTGAGCACGAGAACCTCTCGGTCGAGCGCCGAGCGATCGAGAACTCCGAACGCTCTCTGGGCCAGAGCGAGGTTCTCCGAGATCGTCATCGTCGGAACGAGCATGAAGTGCTGATGCACCGTAGCGATGCCCGCCGCACGCGCCTCATCCGCGGAACGCCAACGAACGACGGATCCCCTGAGCCGGATCTCGCCACCGTCGGACTCGAGGAGGCCGCTCATGACGTGCATCAACGTCGATTTGCCTGCACCGTTCTCTCCGAGAACGGCGTGGATCTCGCCACCGTCACACGCAAGGTCGACTCCGTCGAGCGCGGCGACCTGGCCAAAATGCTTTCGGACGCCGAGCGCCTCGAGAACCGGATGGCTCACGAAGCCGGTCCCTTGGTGTGGGAATGACGTGCTGCCAACCACTGACGAGCAGTCGCTGGGTCGTCGAATGCACCCTCGAGCTGTGCGTCGAACGCTTCGTCGAGAAAGGCTCTGAAGCGCGGCCCCGGCGCGTACCCCAGATCGATGAGATCTCGGCCACGAATCAGCGGTGCCGGACGAACCTCTTCCCGCGGAAAAGCCGCAAGACGCTCCACGCAGAATTGCCAGGTGCTCAGATCGCCCGAGCCCGACGAGATGTCGATCCGCACCAACTCGAGAAGCGCCTCGATCCACGGCTCACCGAGAAAGCGCTTCAACGTAGCCACCCTCATCTCTGGCGCCTGCACGTGTCGCAGGTGATTTCGGATGAGCCATGAAACGCGCTCGGTCGTGTCACCGCTCTGCCGCAGGCGGCGGCAAATACCTCGCGACAGGTCCGCCCCGCGCTCGCAGTGGCCGTAGAAAGTGATGCGCCCATCCGCGCCCGTCTCGGCCGTGAGCGGCTTCGCCACGTCGTGGAGCAGCACCGCCAGCGCCAGCGAGACATCGTGCGCCGCAGGATCGAGTTTCTCCAGGCAGAGCAGAGTATGGACGAACACATCTCCTTCGGGATGGTGATCCGGCGATTGCTCGACGCCCCGCATCGCCGCCACTTCCGGCAACACCGCTTCGAGGAGGCCGCTCTCCGCGAGGAGTCCGAATCCGCGCCGCGCCGACCCTTCGCGCAAGATCTTCACGAGCTCGTCCCCAATGCGCTCCCACGCGATATCCCGAATCGTCTCGGCATGATCGACGATGCTGTTCCACGTCCCCCGTTCGATCTCGAAACCGAAACGGGCGGCGAACCGCACACCTCGCAGTAGGCGGAGTCGGTCTTCGTCGAAGCGCGCCGCCGGGTCACCAATCGCGCGAATCCGCCCCGCCTCGAGGTCGGCGCGTCCACCGACGTAATCTGTGACCTCATCCGTCGCCGGATCGAGGAACATCCCGTTGATCGTGAAGTCGCGGCGAGCCGCGTCGCCCTTGGCATCGGAAAAGCTCACCTCCGACGGATGGCGGTGATCGACGTACTCCCCGTCGGTTCGAAACGTAGCCACCTCAGTATCCTGAGCGTCGCCCAGGACCTTGATGACGCCGAACTGGGCGCCCACTCCGACCGTGCGGGCGAAGAGCGCCTCGACCTGGCTCGCCCGAGCCGAAGTGGCGACGTCGTAGTCCTCGGGCTCGCGGCCCAGAAGGAGGTCGCGAACGCAACCGCCCGCAAAGAGAGCCTCGAAGCCCTTCGCCCGCAGGCGTTCCACCACCCGCTCGGCTTCCTGTCTGCGACTCAGCGGCACAGCCGATGCTCGCACGAGCCCCGGAGTGGCGCAATTTGAACCGTATCGTCGACCGTTGGATTCCCCCGGCGGCGGCGGTACAACGCTACCAGAGGCTACGTTCGTGGCCCCTCGGAGCGAAAACATGCGCGGCCTCGGATTCGACCCACTTCTCGAAGGGTGGTTCGTCGATCGCTTCGGCGACGCGACGCCCCCGCAAGCGCTCGGCTGGAAGGCCATCGCCGCAGGCCGCGACACGTTGATCTCCGCACCCACCGGTTCGGGCAAGACCCTCGCCGCGTTCATGTGGGCGATCAACGGTCTGGTCGAAAGTGCACGAACCGATTCTCTCGAATCGACGACGATCCTCTACGTTTCGCCCCTCAAGGCGCTGGGCAACGACATCGAGAAGAACCTGGCGGTGCCCCTTCGCGCCGTACGCGAGCGCGCCGAGACGGCCGGCGTCCCTCTCCAAGACATCCGGGTGGCGGTCCGCAGCGGGGACACTCCCGCCTCGGAGCGACAGGGAATGCTCCGGCGGCCTCCGCACATCCTCATCACGACGCCGGAGTCACTCTACATCCTCCTGACCGCGGCCAAGAGCCGCGAGATGCTCCGAACGGTGAGAACCGTGATCGTCGACGAGATTCACGCCGTCGCCGGCGACAAGCGCGGAGCCCACCTCGCGCTCACTCTCGAGCGCCTGGACCTGCTCGTCGGCCACCGACTGCAGCGCATCGGCCTCTCGGCGACCCAGAGGCCGATCGATCAGGTCGCACGGTTGCTCGTCGGCTCGGGTCGCAACGACGAGGACGGATCTCCGGATTGCGCGATCGTCGACACCGGCCATCGCCGCGCGATGGAGCTTCGGATCGAGACTCCCGACATGGAGCTCGGCGCGATCGCGACCCACGAGCTCAGAGCTGCGATCTACGACCGAATCGCCGAGCTCGTCGCGACCCATGAGACCACCATCGTGTTCGTGAACACCCGACGCCTGGTCGAACGGGTCGCGCACGACCTCGGAGAGCGAATCGGAGCCGACCGCATCGTTGCCCACCACGGCAGCCTCTCTCGTCGGACCCGCTTGGCCGCAGAAGAGAAGCTCAAGTCGGGCGAGGTGCCCGTCGTCGTCGCAACGGCATCGCTCGAGCTCGGCATCGACGTCGGCCATGTCGACCTCGTCTGCCATCTCGGCGCGCCGCGCGCGCTGGCAACGCTACTACAACGCGTGGGACGATCGGGACACTGGCTTGGGAGCGTTCCGCGTGGCGTCTTCTTCCCCCTGACCCGCGACGAGATGCTCCAGACCGCAGCGGCAGTACGCGCCATCCGAGCCGGCGAGCTCGACCGCATCCTCATCCCAGAAGCGCCGCTCGACATCCTTGCGCAGCAAATGGTCGCAACCGTCGCCGCGGAAGAGATGGATGTCGAGAGTCTCTATGCACTCACTCGTCGCGCCCATCACTACGCATGCCTTCCGCGCGAGACGTTCGACACCGTGCTCGAGATGCTGGTCGAAGGCGTTTCGACCAGCCACGGCCGGCGGGCAGCTCACCTTCATCACGATCGCGTTCATCAACGGCTGAAACCCAGGCGCGGCGCGCGCCTCGCCTCGATTACTGGCGGTGGAGCCATCCCGGACACCGCGGACTACGCCGTCATCGAAGACCCGACCGGCGCCCGGGTCGGTACGGTGAACGAAGACTTCGCGATCGAGAGCATGCGCGGTGACATCTTCCTACTCGGAAATCACTCATGGCGGATTCGCCGCGTGGAGAAGAGCGCGGTGCGCGTGGAGGACGCGGGGCAGGCTCCGCCGACGATCCCCTTCTGGCTCGGCGAAGCGCCCGCGCGCACACGCGAACTCTCGGAGGCAGTCGCGAGCTTGCGCGAAGAGACCGCGACTCGGCTTTCCGATCGCGAAGCGACGATTGCATGGCTGATCGAAGAGTGCGGCATCGATCGCGGCGGCGCGGAGCAGATCGCGCAATACGTCGCGGCCACCCTCGCCATGCTCGGGACAGTGCCCACGTGCGAGCGAATCATCGCCGAGCGCTTCTTCGACGAAAGCGGCGGCATGCAACTCGTCATCCATTGCCCATTCGGCGGCGCGGTCAATCGAGCCTTCGGCCTCGCCCTGCGCAAGAATTTCTGCGTCAACTTCGATTTCGAACTTCAGGCAGCAGCCACCGACGACGGCGTCGTCATTTCCCTCGGCGAACAACATAGCTTCCCTCTGCCCAGCGTCTTCGGAATGGTTCGCCCCGAGAAGCTCGAGGCGGACCTCACTCAGGCGGCTCTCGCCGCGCCGATGTTCGGCAACCGCTGGCGTTGGAATGTGACCCGAGCGCTGGTTCTCGCGCGACACATGGGCGGCAAGCGCGTGCCGATGAACATTCAGAGAATGCGCGCCGAGGACCTGCTGGCCGCGGTCTTCCCCGCCCAACTCGGCTGTGGCGACAATCGCAGCGGACCTATCGAGCCGCCGTCGCATCCTCTGGTCGACGAAACTCTCAACAACTGCCTGCACGAAGCGATGGACACCGCAGGCCTTCGGACGATTCTCGAGGGAATCCGCTCTGGCTCGATCCAGACCGTGGCCGTCGAAACGTCGAGCCCTTCCCCGATGGCGCACGAGCTTCTCAACGCCTACCCGTACGCGTTCCTCGACGATGCCCCCCTGGAGGAGCGCCGTGCTCGTGCCGTGAGCCTGAGGCGCATCGATTCGAGCTTGGGGTCCGGCATCGGAGCGCTCGATCCGGCGGCCATCGCCGAGGTGCGCGATCAGGCCTGGCCCGACGTACGAGATGCCGACGAGCTCCACGACGCCCTACACAGCCTGGTGTGGCTTCCAACATCCGTCGTCTCCGAGAACGCCGACTGGCAGACCTGGATCCGCGAACTGCAGGCGGCGCACCGTGTCGCGCTCGCCCACTGGCCGTCTGACGAAGGCACCGCTTCGCTCGAGGCCTTCGTGGCGGCCGAACGCGTCGATTTCATCCACCTCGCGCTTCCAGATGCCGAGCTCGATCCGCCGCTCGAAGCCCCTGCCGGCTCGCCACAGGCGCTGGACGCAGAGACGGCCGTCGACGCCGCCTTGCGCGGCTGGTTGGCGGCGACGAGCCCCACGACGAGCGCCGTGCTCGCTGCCATGCTCGGCCTTCGCGCCACGTCGGTCGAAGCTGGACTCGCGCGCCTCGAGAACGAAGGCTTCGCGATGCGAGGCGCCTTCACCCCGGGAGCCGCCGGCGAGGAGTGGTGCGAGCGCCGACTCCTCGCGCGAATCCATCGCCTGACGCTCGGCATCCTACGGCGGGAGATCGAGCCGGTCTCGGTGGCCAACCTCATCCGGTTTCAGCTGCGATGGCAGCACGTATCGCCGCACACCCAGCTTCATGGCCGTGAGGGGTTGTCCATGGTCATCGATCAACTTCACGGCACGGAAGCTCCGGCTCCGGCATGGGAGCAGTCGATCCTTCCCGCGCGCATCCAAAGCTACGCGCCGGATCTACTCGACCAGCTCTGCTTTTCGGGCGAGGTCGCGTGGGGCCGCTTCTCCCCCCCGAACCTCAACCCGGCCCGACGCGGCAGACGGAGCAGTGCACCGACGCGCAATGCTCCGCTCGGAATCGCCTTGCGTGACGATCTCGCGGCATTGCTCAGCAACCAGACGACACCCCAGGCCGACGACCTCTCGGGCAACGCGCGCGCGGCGCTCGAAGTCCTTGATCGCGACGGCGCTTCGTTCCTCGGCGACATTGCCCGAGCAGCCGGCCTACTGCCCACCGCAGCGGAGGACGCACTTTGGGAGCTCGTCGCTCGTGGGGTCGTCACCGGTGACGGCTTCGCGGGGCTGAGGACCCTGCTGATGCCCGAAGACAAGCGCCGCAGCAACCGCCGCTTGCGGTCGGTCCGCGGCAGACGATCGAGGAGCCGAACGCTCCCCGTGGGCCGGTGGGCGAAGCTCCCGCGGGGCGACGGTCAGCCTGTCGTTGAAGAGACCCACGCGGAGTGGGCGGCGCGACTCCTTCTGCAGCGCTACGGTGTCGTGTTCCGCGAAGTCACCGCACGAGAATCACTCATGCCGCCCTGGCGGGTGATCCTTGCGGCACTGCGCAAACTAGAAGCGCGGGGCGAGATCCGCGGCGGGAGATTCGTTGAAGGCCTCGTGGGAGAACAGTTCGCCAGCACGGAAGCGGTCGAAGCTCTTCGCGCCATGCGGCGCGAAGAGCCGGGAGAGGTCGTGCTGATCTCGTCCGCCGACCCGCTGAATCTCGTCGGCATCCTCACTCCGGGGCCGCGCGTTCCACCACAAAGCGGCCAGTGGATTGCATTCGCCGATGGCGTTCCCATCGAGTGCGGCGAGCTCGGCTTCGTGCGCAGCCGCTTGGCTGCCCAGGGCAAGGCCGAATCTCAGCAATGAACCTCCGGTCCCTTCCCAGCGTCGACGCCGTACTCGCCACCCGCGAGGCCGCCACTCTTCTCGAAAGTGTCTCGCGCGCCGTACTGACCGACGCCATACGCACGGTCCTGGATCGACATCGGAACCAGATCCTCTCCTCTGGGAGCGGCGAGGCACCCAGCGCCGCGACCGTCGCAACGAAGGCAGCCGCATGGATCGCAACGGAGCTCACTCGAGACCTGCCGGCGGTCGTGAACGCAACCGGGGTGGTTCTTCACACGAACCTCGGGCGCGCGCCGATCGCACCGAAGGCCATCGACAGTCTGGCGCGAGCTGCCCGCGAGCCGAGCGCGGTCGAGCTCGATCTCACGACGGGGGCCCGGGGGCAGCGCGACGCCCACGTAGCCCGCCTTCTCGCCGATCTGACTGGCGCCGAAGCCGGCATGGCCGTGAACAACAACGCGGCAGCCCTTCTTCTTGTCGTCGACTCCCTAGCCTCGAGGCGAGAGGTCATCGTCTCCAGAGGAGAGTTGATCGAAATCGGCGGAGCGTTTCGACTGCCCGACGTCTTACGACGCGCAGGCGCGGTCTTGCGCGAGGTCGGAACGACGAATCGCACTCGCGTCGAAGACTACTCGGCCGTGCTCTCGCGACGCACCGGCCTCATCCTGAGGGCGCACCCATCGAACTACCGTGTCGAGGGTTTCACCGAGCAGCCATCCCGCACAGAGCTCGCAGCACTGGCGCACGAGCACGGGATTCCGTTCGTCGAAGACCTCGGCAGCGGCGCGCTCGTCGACCTTTCCACGTACGGCGCTCCTCGAGAGCCAACGCCCGCCGAAGCAATCCGGGCTGGAGTCGACGTCGTGACCTTCAGTGGAGACAAGCTGCTCGGCGGGCCGCAGGCGGGCCTACTCGTCGGTCGTGGCGACCTGATCGCCACCCTCCAGAAGAACCCGCTGAAGCGAGCCTTGCGGGTCGACAAGCTCATCCTGGCCGCACTGCGCGCAACGCTCACCCTGTATCGTACGTCAAAGGACCTTCCCACCGAGCTTCCGACGCTCGGTTTCCTGGCCCGCACCGAGCAGAGCCTGGAGGAGCTCGCGCAGCAAGCGGCGGGTCTTCTGCGCGAGGCGCTCCCCGGCGAGTTCGAGATCGACACCATCCCATCCGAGAGTGAGATCGGGAGCGGCGCGCAGCCTACCGCCACCCTCCCGAGCCGCGCCGTTCGGGTCCGCCATGACGGATGGGAGGCCGATCAGGTAGCCTCGTTCTTTCGCGCCGCGTCGCCGGCAGTCCTGGGCCGCATCTCCCAAGGCGACTTTCTCCTCGACCTTCGCGCCGTGCCCCGTGCGGCCGATCTGGTCCCGCACCGAATCGAGACAATCCCATCATGAGCCAGACAGAACGCGTCATCCTCGGCACGGCCGGCCACATCGACCATGGCAAGACCGCGTTGATCCGAGCCTTGACCGGGCAGGAGACCGACCGGCTCGCCGCCGAAAAAGAACGCGGGATCTCCATTGAGCTCGGTTTCGCTCACTATGAAATCGACGAGCACCGATTCGGCGTAGTCGACGTCCCCGGCCATGAGCGGTTCATCCGCCAGATGCTCGCAGGCGCGCACGGCATCGACCTGGTCCTATTCACGATCGCCGCCGACGACGGCATCATGCCGCAGACGGAAGAACACTTCGATATCCTGCACCTACTCGGCGCGAGACACGGGATCTTCGTGATCACGAAGACCGACCTTGTCGACGCCGACCGCATCGCCGAAGTGCGGTCCGACATCGAAGTCCTGGCTGTCGGCACCGCGTGCGAAGCATGGCCCGTCCTTGCCGTCTCGAGCACGACTGGCACAGGTCTCGACGGCCTCCGCGCCGAGCTCTCGCGCCAGCTCGCCGGTCTGCCTGGCCGCGACGCCTCAGGCTTTTTCCGCCTCCCCATCGACCGTTCCTTCATCTTGCGTGGGCACGGGTTGGTCGTCACGGGAACCGCAATCGCGGGCGCCGTACAAGAGGGCGACGCTCTGGCCATTCGCCCCGGCGACATCACGTGCCGCGCTCGCTCCGTACAAGTTCACGGCGAGAACGTCGAACGCGGGCTCGCAGGACAGCGTGTCGCTGTGAACATCCCCGGGATCGAAAAGGCCGACGCGAAGCGCGGGCGCTGGCTCACCGATCCGCGAATCGAGGTCACGACCGACCGGCTCGATTGTTGGTTCGAGGTGCGTCCCGGCGCGTCTCGACCACTGAAGAGCTTCGACCGACTCCGCGTGTACGTCACCACCGCCGAGGTCATGGGAAGGATCATCCTCCTTGGCGACCAGAAGGAACTGCCTCCAAAGTCTTCGGGCTGGTGCCAGATTTCCCTCGACGAGCCCGTCTTAGTGGCGGCCGGCGACCGGTTCATCGCGAGAACCGAGACCGCGACCCGAACGACCGGCGGAGGGGAGATCGTGCATCCATTCGCGCCGCGACATCGCGCCTCGGACACGAGCCTCACCGAGCGACTCGAGGTCCTGCGCACGGGCAGCGCACCGTCACGGATGCACGCCTTCCTCGATCTATTGAACGAGTTCGCAGCACCGACCGAGCTCGTCGCGCAATGCCTTGCCCAATCCGAAGAGGGCGTCCGCCGGACGGCGGCGTCGTCGCAAGACGTGCTTCCATTGCCCGATGCCTCCGAACCGGAAGCATGGACCACGGCCGGCAAGTGGAGGAAACTCGAGAAAGAAGTCGTGAGTGCGCTGGAGTCCTTCCACCGCGTGCATCCAATCGCCGAGGGGATGGACATGGAGTCCTTGCGGTCTCGCTTGCGGGTTCCTTTGCCCGCCAAGCTCTTCCGCCCGGTGATCACCCGACTCGAGACCGCGGGAGTCGTCGTGCGACAAGAAGCCTCGGTCCGGCTTCCGCAGCACGAGATCAAGCTCGACGAAACCCAGTCGACCCAGGCAAGCGAGATCCTGGCGGCCCTCGAAGCCGGCGGACTCACTCCTCCCGATGCCAAGCAGATTGCATCCACCGCAGGCCTGACCCAACCGAAAATCCTCGAACTGCTTCACATGCTGGAAAAGCAAGAGAAAGTCGTCCGGGTCACGCCGGACATCTTCTATGCGAAAGCCTCCTACGCCGAGGCAAAGCGCCTATTGCGCAGCGGGATCGAGAGCTCGGCCGAGATCACGGTCGCGGACTACCGCACCGCCTTGGCAGCAAGTCGCAAGTACGCTCTTGCGCTCCTCGAACACTTCGACCAATCGGGCGTCACCATCCGCGTGGGCGACATCCGCCGCCTCCGAACGACCTGAGAAATCTCGGGCAAAGGCCTCACCACCCGCCCGACCGGGGTCACGGCGTCTCGCCTCCTCGGGAGATTGCGGACATTCCTACATCAACGTTCCCGGCGACGAGCGCCGATCGTCGGCAATCCCTTCCTTGGATGTCGACGGCGGTGCCCTTAGTGTCCGCCGCCGTGGAAAGGAGTCACGCCCTGAGCCGGACTCGGTGCCGGAAGGTCGGCGGCAACACGCTCGACGACCTCGGTGTCGATCCGGATCCCGGCCTTCTCCTTGAGTTCCTCGTAGTACTCCTGCGTCCGGTTCTGGACCGCTTCATGGCGCAGGCTGGCGCGAATCTGTTCCCGCACCTGGTCGAGCGGCTTCCCCGCGCCATCGCGTCGCTCTTCGAGCTTGATGATGTGGTAACCGTACTGCGTCTTGACCACCGCGCTCAGGTCGCCAGGATCGCGCAGCGCGAAGACGGCCGCCTCGAACTCGGGGACCATGCGCCCGTGTCCGAAGAAGCCGAGGTCGCCCCCTTTCCGGGCCGATGCCGTATCGACCGAATGCTCCTTGGCGAGATCGGCGAAGCTCTCCGGCTCCGTCTCGAGCTTGTCGCGGAGCTCGTCGGCCGTGTCTTCCTCGCGCACGAGGATGTGGCGCGCGCGGAGCGTCGTCGTCGAGTAACGAGCCTGGTTGCCTTCGTAGTATGCGGCAATCTGCTCTTCGGTGATCGGCGGAACCGCTTGGAGTTCCTTGACGAGCTTCTGGACGACCAGCCGGCGGTTCATGTCCTCGATCTGACGCAGAATGTCTGGATCCTGGTCGAGGCCCCGCCGAATCCCCTCTTCGAACAGAAGTTGGTGGAGAATGTAATTCTCGACGAACCGTTCGCGCCCGGCCGTATCCATGAGCTGGCGTGACCGGCTCGGGAGCCGCTGGAGTTCCGCGACGAGGTCATCGACGGTCATGACCGTGTCGCCGTAACGCGCGGCAGCCTCGCCGACGGCCGCGCTCGTCGCCACCGGCGGCACAGAAGTCACAGCGGCCTGCGGCGCGCTTGGCGCAGGCGGGTTCGGGCTTTCACAACCGGCGAGAATCAGGCCAAGCACCACTCCGACACACAACGAGGTTCGTTCGAGCATCCCATCTGAATAATGCAAAAGCGCCCAACGTGCGAAGGTTTTTCCGACGTCCCCACCAGCAGGGTTACGATCCCGTTCAATTGCGTTTGACCGCTGGTCGCGCTGTTCGGTAGAGCGGAGCTCGGTCCGCCCCGACAATCCACCCCGGACCCTCGAGCCCGATGAAGTTTCCGAGCGAAGAGCGGTTCCTCCAATATTGCATCAGCAAGCGAAGAACCTATCTTCGCCAGCTGTTCGAGCGCAAGAATCCGCGTGGGTTCTATGACCTCTGGCACGGCGAGCTCGTGGTCTCGGGCACCCGATTCGAGGTCGACGGCGTGCCCCGCGCCCACTGCCGGCGCCTCGGACGCGAGCTCCGATGGCTGCTTTTGCAGGACCTCCACCGCATCGTCCGCAACGTCGTCCCGGAGTTTACGCCGGCGCCCCCCTCGGTGTTGGCCCAGCTTCCCGGCGCGATGCACCAGTGCCGAAGGGCGAGGTCGATGCTGATCGCCGGCGAGGCCGGCGTGGGCAAGGAGCAGCTGGCCATTCTGCTTCACGTGCTTTCGGGCAGACCCGGCGCACTGGTCCGAGTGGCGGCAGCCGAACTCGGGAGGGAGGGAGGCACTCCGACCCGCCAGCTCATGCCGGAGCGGGGCTCAGTGCTGATCCACGATCTCGAGAGCCTCGCCCCACCGGCGCAAGACGAGCTCCTTGCCTTCCTGAACGGCGAGGCGCGTCGACGCGACCTCCTCTTCTTCGCGGCAACCCGCGCCGAGCCCCGCGAGCTGGTAGCGCACCATGGCCTGCGCCGCGACCTGTTCGTTCGGGTGAGCCAAACCGAAGTCCGCCTGCCGTCGCTCGAGCACGAGATGGAAACGCTCCCGGAGTTCGTCGCCGACGTCGTGTACGACCTCGTTCGCATCTCCCCGGAAGAGCTGGCGATTCTGCGTGAGCAGGCAGAAGCCCTGGCCGCGGACTGGCGCCGTGGCAAGAACATCCCGGTGCCGGCAGGGTACGACTTCGTCGCAGAAGCCCTCTCGTATGTCCTCTGGGACGCCCGTCGACGGTACGCAGCCGAGCTGCTCGGGCCAGACCTCGACCGCGAGCTCGACGGAACGTCAACGGCAGAGAATCACCGTGGCGTCGGCGCTCTCGTCGCGTCGGCGCTCGAACGACGTGCAAGCCAAAGCCGGAAAGCGCCACGACGAGACGCCCCGGGGAGGCTAGACCGATCGGTCGAGGCACACGACCCGCAATCACCTCATTCGACGTCGCGTTCCGTGCCGACACACCTCGACCATGACGCACTCCTGCGCGCCTACTATGTGGCCCTGCTGCGGGAAGAGGGCGGCAAGGTTGATCGTGTCGCGCTGCGCGCCGGGCGCACCGCGAGCGCCGTGCACGCGGAGATCGAACGCCTCGAGCTCTTCGGCTCTCGCCACGTGACACGAGACTGATTTCGACACGCCCCACCCGCAATTCAGAGTTGCACCCGACGGCTCCATGAGACACCATCTTGTCCACTTCTTGGATGTGGTATTACCTCTCATCAAGCACAGATAAGGATGGAACGGCCGTAGAGTCGCCGAACGGGCACGTGTCCGATTTCGAAGCGCCCCTTACACAGGGCGTTCCAATCTCGAAAGGTTCCGAAATGGACGATGTGTTGCGCCAAGCGGAAGCGCTGCTTCGCTTCTCCGGTGAAGTCGAGAACCGAATGGCAGAAAGCGGCCTCGGGGGCGTGACCGGCGTGATCGAACGCTACGTCCAACTCCGCCAAGCGTTGGATCGCCTGAGCCAGAGGGAGCTCGACTGGGCCAAAGGCGAAGTCGACCGACTCATCGAGACACTGACGTCGGTCGCAGAGCAGCTCGAGCAGCTGCGCGCGATCAAGCTCGCGATCGTCGATCCGAACTGAGGGGCCACCCCAGCCACGTGGCGACCCACGCCCCGAGCCCGGCGCCCGCGGTATCGAGGAGTACATCGGACACCGCACCGGTCCGGCTCTCCACGAAGGCCTGATGAAACTCGTCCGTCGCCGCATAGGATCCGCATAGGACGACGGTCCAGAGGGTCACCTTGCGGACCGTCCACTCCGACCCGGTAAGCGCGCGGAACGTGAGCAGCGCTAGAATAGCGTACTCCGTTACGTGCCCGAGCTTCCGGATCAACGCGTGTCCGAGTCGAAGCTGCTCGGCGTCGGCCCACGGAAGGAGAAACTCCAACAACGGCGTCAAGAACCGACTGGTTCCGGTGCCGCTGAACGAATCGGTGGAGAAGACCCAGATCACGGACGCCCACGCGACGACCGGAACCCAACGCGACAGCGTACCTGGCCGGCTCGGGGTCAGGGCGTCGCGGCCTCGGTGCCGGCCTGGCCCGCACCGCGATCCCGTTCGATCGCAAAGGCGTACCGGTACTGTTCCGGTCGAGAGAAACCGCCCTTGATCCGCCGTCCGTTGATGAAGAGCGTCGGAGTCGACTCAACCCCGGCATCGAGACCGTCCTGCACGTCCTTTTTCACGGCAGCGAGGGCATCGGGCGACTCGATGCACGTGCGATACGCCTCGACGTCGAGGCCGGCCTGCTTCGCAAAGGCCTCGAGATCCGCCGTGGGCAGATCGTCCTGGTTCGTGAACAGCAAGTAGCTGTACGCCCCGCCTTTCCCCTGTCGACTCGCGCACTCCGACGCGACGGCGACTTCACAGGCGACCGCATGGTTCCGCGAGTCGATGGCCGGGTTGCAATCCGCATTCAACGGGAAGTTCCGATGAATCACCTGTACGTCACCCGGCTCCTGCGCAATCGCCGCACTCAGATCCAAAAAGGCGCGTCGGCAGTACGGGCACTGGTAGTCGGAGAACTCCACGATAGTGATCGCTGCGTCGTCGACCTGGCCACGATGGCGGTCGTCGATGGGGGCGTCTACGACCGGCTGGGAGACATAGAACGCGTAGAAGCGGGGATCGTCGCTCTTGATGCCTTCGACGGTCACGGGCCCCGATGGGCCCCCCGACCCCTGAGAAACCGTCAGCACGAGGATGCCGACCGCCGTAGCGGCCGCCGCCGCGATGAGAGGGCGGCCCGTCGAGAACCCCGAGCGATCCTCGGCCGCCACGATGCGGAAGAGCGCCAGGGTGCCGCCGAACAGTGCGATATTGACCGCGTCCATCGAGAGGCACATCGGGCAAAGCACCCCGATGACGAACGTGGAGACGACGAAAAAGTAGAGCGAAACACCCAGCATCGCGCCGGTAAGCGCCAGCAGGGCCGTCGCCGCCGGGAGGCGATCCTTAGCGGCCGCCCTCATGAGGTAAACCGTAAGGCCGACCGTGCCGACGTAAGCCAGCAGACCCCAGGCTCCGACCGGAAGCCCCAGGAACTTCGAGTACGTGCTCCCAAGAACGGCATCGCACGACATCCCTTCGGAGATGTCGCAAAAACTGGTGTACGCCCCCTGGCTTGCCGCCAGCTGTTGGTGGATAAAGAGCACCACCGATCCCAGAATCATGCCCACGATGGACAGGACCAGGGCAAGAATGGGCAAGGATCCGATGGCCGACGTCGCGGACGAAGAACTGGAGCTGCGACGGGCGTCTGACATGACCTGTGCCGATCGTAGCCACGCCCCCGCTGAGATTCAACGCGGTGCCTCTGCCGCCTCTGGGCTCAGGATTCTGCTTGCACTCTTGGCCCTGTTGTCGGTCGCGGGCCCCGCGGGCGCACGCGACCTGATCGTCAACGGCGGACTGACGGCAGGCACCGAGGACCGCCCCGACGGGTGGCAGGTCGACCTCTGGAGCCCGTCGAAGGGCACCGCCTTCGACTGGAAGCACGACGCCGGATCCCCAGGGGTTCTCGTCGTACGCAATCCCGAGGCGAACGATTCAAGGTGGGTCCAGGAGGCCCCGGTCGAGCCAAACCAGTGGTACCGGCTCTCCGGCTTCGTCCGCGCCGTCGGCGTCTCGCAGGAAGGTCTAGGCGCAAACCTCTCGATCATGCGCGGCTTCGAGAACAGCGAGCCGCTCAAGGGAGACACCGATTGGACCGCCGTGTCGATGTGGTTCAAGACCAAGGGCGAGCGCTCGATCAAGGTCGCCTGCCGACTCGGTAGCTTCGGCCAGATCTCGTCAGGCGAAGCGTGGTGCACGGGAATCCGACTGGAGCCTCAAGCCAGGCCACCGCTGAACGCGAACTATGTCTACGGCCCGCTCGAGGAGTCGACGACACCGGTCGGGCTCCCATCGGCGCTCGCCCTCTTCCTGCTCCTGCTCTACGGAATCGCTCACCACGGTCGGATCGGTGCAAACGCTCCGACCCCAGAGAAGCTCCTGATCGCCGGCGTCCTCCTCATCGTTCTCGCACTCAAGATCGCCGCCGCCCCCCACTTCCAATACAAGGTCGACGTCGGAACCTACTCCGCGTGGGCCATGCGCCTCGCGACAGAAGGACCCGGCCGGTTTTACGCCCCCAACTACTTCGCCGACTACCCCCCCGGTTACATGTACGTCCTCTGGGGCGTCGGCGTGCTCTCCAAAGCTCTGGGAATCGCGTACGGCTCAGCCGGGTTCATCATCCTTCTGAAGTTGCCCGCGCTGCTTGCGGACGTCGCCATTTCTTGGCTGCTCTTCGCAAGGCTGCGCGGCTTCGGGAAACGCCTGGCCTGGGGCGCTTGTCTCGCCTTCACCCTGAACCCGGCCCTGCTGTTCAACTCGGCGGTATGGGGACAGACGGACTCGGTTTTGTCGTTGCTCGTTCTGCTCGCCATCCTCACGCAAAGCGAGCGACGCTTCGAACTCGCATGGACCTTCGCGACGTTCGCCGTTCTCACAAAGCCACAGGCCCTGCTTCTGGTCCCACTCCTGATCTTCTGGCCGTGGGGCTGGTGGAAGAGCGGGCGGCCCATCTCCAGCCTGCTCGCCATCGTAGCGATGGTCTTCGCGATTGCGGATCCGTTCCGCGGCGATCGGCCGTGGCGATGGCTCATCGATCTCTACTTCGGAACGACCGGGTACTACGCCGAGACGTCGGTCAACGCGATGAATCTGGCCGGGTTGCTCTTCGGCATGCGACACAACGATGCCGAAATCACTCTCGGCCTCTCCGCGAACACCTGGAGCTTTGGCATCGGGCTCACGATCGGGCTTGCGTTCTTCGCCGCGTACCTTTGGCGACGCGACCGACTACAACACATCAACCTCTTCGCATCGGCGACGCTGGTCTCATTCCTGTGCCTGACCCGAATGCACGAACGGTACCTCTATCCGTTCTTCGTCTTCGCCGCGCTGATCGGCGTTACGGGCCCGATCGGCGCGCTCTATTGGGCTCTCTCCGCGCTCTTCCTCGTAAACGAGCTCGTGGTCTACCTCTACCAGCAGACGGCGACGGCAGGGCCCGACTGGCTCTGGCGAACGGTCGCCGCCCTGAACACCGCTCTGATGTTCGGGTGGCTCGGGGCGACGTGGCAGATGGCGCGCGGGAAGCTGACCGCGCCGGGCCTCACCGCTTTGGAGCAAGACGACTCGGCATGGCTTCGGTCGCTATCGATGGACGCACCGACCGGCCAGATCCGTGCGCCTGCAGGACCCGGCGAGCTGGAATTCTCCGGCCCGTCGCTCCCCTGGATTCGCAGCGAGCTCCTCTTCCTGCTCGGACTCACCGCCGCCGCGCTCGGCGTGCGGTGTTACGCGATCGACCAACCCATCGACCTCGTGTTCGACGAGGTCTACTTCGTCGAACAAGCCCGGAATTACCTGAGCGGAACCGACTTCCTCGATCCGCATCCGCCATTCGCCAAGCTCATGATCGGCCTCGGAATCGGCGCCGTCGGCGACACCCCTTTCGGCTGGCGCATCATGAACGTGATCGTCGGCACCGCGCTCGTCGTTCTGATGTACCTGCTCGCTCGAGAGCTCTTCCAACGTCGCGTCGCTGCAGCCCTGGCGGCTCTCTTCGTCGCGATCGACGGCCTTTGCATCGTCGACTCGCGCATCGCCGTGATCGACATCCATTACGTCACCTGGGCCGTCGGTGCCTACATCCTCACGATACGTCTGATCCGCAGAGGGCAGTACCAGGACGTGCCGAAGCTACTTCTGATCGGCTCGGTCCTCGGGATCTCCGTGGGCGCCAAGCTGTACATTCCGTTCTTCAGCTTCCTCCTCGTCCTCGGGGCGATCGCCGCCACCGGGCGGACCGAAGCGCTCCGCCTCAAGGTCCCGATCATCCGCTTCCTGATGAAGCCGATTCTCATCGTGGGATGGACGGCGTTCGGCATGTACGTCCTCACCTACACGCCCCACTTCGTCTGGGGCTGGTGGCACTCGCCAATCGATTTGGTCAACTATATTTTCGTGGAGGTTCCGAACTACCAATCGGCCGTCTACGAGGCTGCGCATCCGTACTCATCGAAGTGGTACACGTGGCCGCTTCTCCTCCGCCCGGTCTGGTACTTCTGGAAGGACCCGGGGCCCGCACCCGGCATGGTGGTCGGCATCTGGGGATCGGGGAATCCCGCAGTTTGGTGGGCGGCCGTGCCCGCCCTGCTGTTCGCCTCGTGGCACGCCGTCCGCGAGCGTCGAATGGCCTTGGGCTTCGTCGTTGCCGGCTGGGTGATCCATTTGGCTCCGTGGGTCGGAATCGGCCGGACACTGTTCCTGTATCACTACCTCCCGTCGCTCTTGTTCGCGTTCCTCGCGCTGGCCTGGATGCTCGACCGACTCTGGAACGGCGAAGGGTCGAAGGTCGAAAGAGGACTCGGCGGGACCGTGCTCATGGCAAGCCTCTTCCCGGTCGTGACGGCTACGGTCGCGAGCTACGGCGCGATCGTGTTCCTCGGCCTACTGGGCACCTACTATCGGCTCGTGTACTCCGGCCGGGTCGATCCCGTTCGACTCGGACGCGTAACCGTAGGCGCGTACTGCATCGCGATTCTCGCGATTTCCTGGTACTTCCTGCCGATCTGGCTCGGGATTCCCGTAACCAAGCAGGCCTGGCAAGCACGCATGTGGATCTCGGGGTCCGGCATCATGAACTGGATATGATGAGCATGCGAATCGCTCGTTCCATCGTCGCAACGATCGCCCTCGTCACGATGTTCGCGACTACCGCGGCAGCCGTGAGCGAGCTGGTCCGAAACCCAGTTCTCTCTTCAGGCAAGGACGGCAAGCCCCTGAACTGGAAGGCCGAGGGCTACCGAATGGAGAAGGCCGTCACGACCTTTGGCTGGTCGGTGGACGACTCCAAGCTCGGAGTGATCCAGATCGACAGCAAGATCGAGAACGACGCACGATACGTTCAGACCGTGCCGGTGTCGCCCGACACGTGGTACCGTGTCAGCGGCTGGGGTCGCAGTGAGAACGTCGGCTCGAACGCCATGGGACTGTACCTCTCGGTGATGGGCACGTTCCACAACTCACGGGACCTCCGAGGCACAGTCACATGGCAACCGCTCGGGTTTTGGGTGAAGACCGGCAGCCTCGAAACCAAGCTCCAAGTTGCGTGTCGGCTCGGCGGATATAGCTCTCTGAATACGGGCAAGGGCTGGTGCACCGGCATCTCGGTCATGGCGGCAGGGAGCCCACAGCCCGATAAGAAGTTCGTCTACGGCAGCACCGCAGGGGAACAGATCACCGGCGGCGCCTTTGGGATCCAAGCGGTCGCCGTCCTCGTCGTCCTCGGGCTGCTGCTTCTGATCTGGCGATACGTATTGCCACCATCGAAGCAGATCCCCGAATGAGGCTGGCGACCCTCGTTCTGCTCACCCTAGTCGGGGGATGGCTACGCTTCGCGGCGCTCGACTTCGGACTGCCCGACAAGTTCCGCCCCGACGAAGAGTACCTCGTTTCGCGCGCGGTCGGATTCCACAACAGCCCGAACCCAAAGTTCGCGGTCTATCCCGCCGCCCAGATGTACGTGCACCACGGCGCCCTTCGGCTCATCGCGTTCGCCGAAGGGTTCAAAGGGGACTTTCGGGGCGCGTTTCGAGACGACGGCTTCGCGCGCGCGCACCTCGTCGGCCGACGGCTCTCCGCCGGTTTCGGCACGGCCACGATCCCGGCAATGTACTGGGCCACGCTGCCCGCCTACGGAGGGCCCGCTGCGCTCGCGAGTGCGGCCGTGATGACATTCGCAACCCTGCACGTCCGCGAGTCGAAGTACGCGACAACGGACGCCGCGGCCGTCTTCTGGCTCACGCTGTCCATCGGCATGATGTTGCGTGTGATCGGCCGCGGCCGTCGAGTCGATTCACTCCTCGCCGGCGTCTTCACCGGGCTCGCGATGGGAACGAAGTATCCGACGGGCGCGATCCTCGCCGGCATGGCGTTGGCCCACATCGGCGCACGCCACCGAGAAGGACGATCGATCTGGCGCGTCTTCCGAGACATCCGCCCCTACATCACCCTCATCACCGCTTTGGCCGTGTTCGTGTGCGTGACACCCTACCTGCTGCTCGACTGGGAGCAGACCGTCAAGGACTTTGCCTACCAGCGAGGCTTCATCGAGAAGGGCGTCGGGAACAGCTTCTCCGGGTGGGGTTGGTCCTGGCTTCTGCTCAAGGCATTCCCAGATGGTCTCGGACCCGTTCTCGCGATCGCCCTCGCCGTTGCACTTGCGTGGGGCATCGCCCGGCCCCGCCTCGGAACGTGGTCGCTCCTCGGGTTCCTGACCGTAGCGATCATCGGGATCGCTTCGAGCCGCTATACCTTCTACCGCTACATCCTGATTCCCCTCCCGGCACTCGCGGTACTTGCAGGAGCCGCGATCGGGGACGGCCGGCGCCGGCTCGGCCACCTCGTTTCGAGCCCCTGGGCCACGGCAATCGTCTCGGTCGCCCTTGCGGTGCTACTCACCCCGGCGGCAATCCGCGATTACAAGTTGGATCGGCTCCTCGCGCGCCGAGACACCCGGACGATCGCACGCGAGTGGATCTTCGAGAACATCCCCAAAGGATCTGCCATCGCGATGACGCACGACCGTACTCCTTACGGAAAGCCTCAGCTCTCCGGTGTGTACCGCGCTAAACCGATCCAGAGCCCCAGCGCCCTGCAGCGCAAAGGGATTCGGTGGGTGCTCTCCGACTCGTCGGTTCTACCCTTCTACTCCCCTGGACCGACCGACGGCCAGCTGCGCGCCCTGGAGAACGAAGCCACCTTGGTCTTCGATGTCGACCCCGTGAAGCCCGATACCCCGGAACCCATCTTTGATCAGGGTGACGCGTTCTACGTTCCGTTGCGCCACGCATCGAGCGTGAAGCGGCCGGGCCCGCGCATCCGAATCTGGCAGATTCCCCCGGCCTCGCAGTAGGTCAGTACAACACCTCGAGTTGTTGGTGAACGCGACGCCGCCTCGAGTGATGGCGCCCGGCGGTTTCTTCTGTGCGCTCGAGGTAGGACTCGTACAGACCACGTGCGAGCGCCTTGGGGCTGGTGGGCGCGGCGACCAACGAACGCGTCGCCAGCGGCCGGGCAAGGACATCGAGCGTGGCTCTCCATGCTGCTTGGCCGGACTCGGTCGCCGTATTGAGACCAATGAGCGCATCGGCGAGGTCGACCAACGGGGCGGCGTCGTGCGAATCGAGTGCCACGGCAGCAGCGAGCGCCGGTGCGGCCGTTGCAGTTCGACCCGCCTGGAAGTCCAAGCGACCGAGAAGGCGCCATGGCTCCGCGTCGCATGCATCGATGGCGATGGCGTCGCGCAAGAGCCCGCTTGCGCGCTCGTCGTCGAACGTACGACTCTGGTGCAGCGCAACTCGGCTCAGGCGACGAACCGAATCCCTCTGCCACCGTCGGACACCTCCGCGCCCCGCTTCCGAGCGCACGTCGGAAAGGGGTCGGCCCAGGCAACGAAAGCTGTCGACCTCAGCCCACCGACCCCGAGGAGAAAGCCGTACCATCCGGCCCGTGCGGGTTGGTTCGGAGAGCGCCGGGGGCGGGAAATCCGTCTGCCAGGACTCGACGAGAAGATCACCGTACGCTTCGTATCGAGACGGCCCGCCGACCTTCGGTGCACACAGGAAACGCGGGCGGCGGGCGGCCAACCACCAGCCACAGGTCGAGGACTCCTCTGGTCCGACCAACTCGGCCAATACCGCCGGCTCACCCTCGACCGTGGAGACGACCATCGCGTGGCGGACCTCCATCGGACCGGATGCGAAGTCATGCCGTCCGAGCAGTACGCCCGACTCCTGCGTTACGTCGACGAGAGCGAGCATCGCTCCGCGTCGTTCATCCCCGTCTTCGATCGGCGCCAGCGCCAGGACATAAGGCCACGGCTCGCCCAGGTCGACCAGCATCGGCTCGTACCCAGGCGGCAGAGCTCTCCGCGCACGCGTGGCCCGAACCGCCGGATCACGTGGGGGCGGCTTCAACGCAACGACCGGCGCATGTTGCGCAGGCGCTGACCGGGGGCCACCGCGTATGGTCGACCGAGATGCGCGGGTATCCGCCTCGATGGAGGTCGGAGTGGGGGAGCCAGTCGACGCGCAGCCGGCGCACCCGAGAGCCACTAGAATCACGAAACCGCGTGCGCGCACGCAGTCAGTATACGTCATCGACGCCCGACGCCGACCCGTCCTCGCCCGGAGCGCCCCGCCGAGCCACGGCCAGAGCTTCGCCCACCCCCGAAGGAACGGCCGCCACCTGACGCGCGCCCGATGCCACGCGTCATGGAACGACCTCCGCTCGAAGGCTTCCGGGCAAGGCTGCCGGACGACCGCGACCCGCTCGAGAATGCCCGACGCCCCCCTGAGGAAGCCCGCGCGGACGACACAACCGGGCGCGCCGTCTTGCCGGCGGACGACGAGATGCGCGGTTGTGCCCGGGCGGCGCGGGATCGCGAGGAGACGCTGGCGCGGGCTCCACCGCCCCGCCCAGCACTCGCGCGTGTGCCGGACGTTCCAGACGACCGCGCGGACACTCGACCTCCGATCGCCGAGGAGTTCCTCTCCCCCGGAGCGCGCCGAGCGGTACTCCGCCTCGCCGAAGAACTCGACGCCCGACGGACGCCGTCCGAACCCACCGACGAGCGGGGCGCTCGCCCGAGATCTCGCCGTCCTGAGGAGGCGGTCGTAGAAGACCCCACCCCTCGCCGGCTGGGGGAGGACGTACCCGCCCGGCTCGACCCAAGGCGAGACGACCCAGACGTGGCGCGGTCAGCCACCGCTCTCCGGGAACTCCCTGCCGGTGTCCCGCGATCTCCGCTCGGCGAGAACGAAGGCCGCCGAGCAACATACGGCTGACTGCGACGGGCGAAGCGACGGGGTGCCGACGAACTTCCCACCTGCTCCGTTCGAGACGGCGGCCGCGGCACCACGCTGTCTCGACGCCCGACGCGGGAGGCCGCACCGGGAGAGGAATCCCGCGCAACACCTCGACCGCGAGCAACCGCAGGTTCGCGCGCCGAGGGTTTCGAAGTCTCGCCTCCTGAGGCGAGTTGCGTTCGAGACGATCGCTCACTGCTGCGGCCAATACCGCTCTCATCGCGCGCCCTTGCGGTTCGACCGCGTCCCGAGGAGCGTTCGGTGATTCCGGCCCTGCGCATCCCCGAGCGACCGGTCGCATCCCGGGGCTGCGCATTCCGGCCTACCGACTGGCGCGCGGGCCGCACCGCTCGGCGACTCGAGCGATCCGGAGTCACGCCGACACGCCCACTCACCGCACGAAATCCGCGTCGCTCGCGCTCTCCGACCGGCACCATACGACCTCCCCGGCCGAACTCGCCGCGCTCGACCTTCGTAAAGCCTCCTGGGTGCCGACGATTCACGTGCCGCACATCTCTAACGTTGATGTTGTAGATATTTTTCTGCTTGATGACGACGTTGTTCACCACGCGAGGGCCACCCCAACCGCCCCACCATGCGTACCCGGACCGCACCCCGCCGAAGCCACCCCACCAGGGGTAACACGGCTCGCCCCAACCGAGCGGTACCCAACCCACATACCCCCGACCGATCCCGACCGAGACCGATGCTCCGTATCCATACCCACCGCCGTACCCATAGAAACCAACGAGCGCTGGGGCGTAGGCCGGTCGGGCGATGACGGTCCCGGGAGCCCAGTACCAAGAGCTGTTCAGCTGAACCCAACGGCCATAGTGGAAGGGCGCCCAACCCCAGGCCGCGTAGTCCAACCACGTCCAGCCCCACGGCTCGACCCAAGTCCAGCGCCCCTCCCGGTACGGCGCCCAGCCGACCTGTACCGTCGTCGGCCTCCATACGTGGCCGTAGCCGCGTTGGTACTCCCAGACCCCATGATCATCGAGATCCTCAACACCATAGATGTCGGAACTCACATGCTGGTAGCTCTGCGACGACTCGACTCGGTCGTTTCGGTCATGCTCCCAACGATCGAAATCGTCGTCGCCGAGGTGAGCAATCGCGCGGTATGAGGTTGCTCCTCCCACCGGGTCGAAGAACGCGCTCGAGTGCGCGAACAGTTCGACCTGATCTTCACCAACATACGCGTTGGCTTCACCGCGGCCGACGCGAACGGTAGTGGCCCCCGCGGAATCTACGTCGACCCGATAACTGCCAGCCCGTTTCAGCGTGAGTGCGACGCTCGGCGTGTCGATCTCCACGTGCCGGTTGCGTGGATCCTCTCGCAAACGCAGGATCGCGTAACCGGTCGGAATACTCACCTGAGCGGCGTCACCCGCCACCTCCACCAGGTCGATCTGAGTCTCCGCGCCGAGCCGGAGATAGACACCCGGCGCGAGTTGGATCTCGGCACGACCGCCCTTGCCGGAATAGAACTTGTCGCCGGTAACGAGCGGAGCGTTGATGGCCACTCCTGTCCAATCGTCTCCGTCGCGCAGTCGGTAGGACGCCGGCCCTTCGACCAGACTCACGCGCGCCACGCCCGGCGGGTCGTCCTCAGCCCAGGCGAGCGAAGGCGCGAGGATCGCCAAAGTCATGGCGGTCGACAGTCCGATGCTTTTCCAAACCAACGCGGCACCCCCCGGTCTCGAGCCTCGATGGCTCCGTGCCTCTACTCAACACGAGGTCGACGGAAAGGACTCTCCCTCGATCGGCTCCTAGCGAAGATTGCTGATTTATCTAGCTTTTCCCCTCTTGACCGATTTCGTAGGGGGGCCGTAATCTGAAGCTCGGAACGTTGGGCGCGGCTGGCAACCTGCCCGGGGCTCCGGAGTGCGCCCACCGCTCAACCCTCACGATGATGACGAAAACGACCCGACGCGACTGTGCCACGCTGATCCTCTCTGGCTTCCTCACCGCCTGCGGTGGTGGCGGCGGGGACGACAGCCAAGACACCGGCAACCAGGGGCCGGCCCCGACACCGGTCTCGACACCGTCTCCGTGTAACGCTTCGAATTGGGAGGACTTCACGCCCGACCTCCGGGGATGCGATCTCGGCGGCGCGAACCTGGCCGGGATCACCCTGCGAGACCTCGATGCGAGCGGCGCCAACCTGGAGGGTGCCGATCTCACGGGCGCCTCCCTCGACGACGTTCGGCTCATCGATGCGCGCCTGTCGGACGTACTTCTCACCGGCGCGTCACTTCAGGAAGTCAACATGAGCGGCGCCGACATGAGGAATGCGAACCTCGTAGGCGCCGACTTTCCGCGTACGGAGTTCGGGAACGCCGACTTGAGCGGCGCCGATATGACGGACGCGACCGCCACGCAAAGCGACTTCTTCGGCGCTCGCCTTGCCGGGGCAACCCTACGACGTGTTTCCGCCATACGCGCCGACTTCTTCCGGGCCGACCTCTCCGGCGCAGTACTCGCCGGGGGAGATCTCCGGGGAGCGAGCCTCCGGGGAGTGGATCTTCGCAACACCGATCTCAGCGACGCCAAGTTGACGGGCGTGACCGTCGACGAAGCTAGCTGGGGGAACACCACCTGCCCGGACGGGGAGAATAGCGACTCGCACCGCAATACATGCCTGGGACACCTCGTTCTGTGCGACGCCTCGACATGGCCCGAGTTCAGCCCGATTCTCGATGCGTGCCGACTCGCGGGGGTCGACTTGCACGGCGAGGATCTCCGCGGCCTCAGCCTGGCCGGGGCGGATCTCACCGGCGCAAACCTAGCGGCCGCACAGCTCGAGCAGTCCGATCTCCAGGGAGCCGACCTCACCGGGGCGATGGTAAACGCCGCCGACTTCACCAATGCCGACCTCAGCGGGGCGAACCTCACCAATGCCGATATGATCGGAGCCGTCCTGCAAGGAACCGGCCTGGCCGGCGTGATCTGGTCGGGCACGCTCTGCCCAAGTACGGACAACAGCGACGATGAGGATGGTGAGTGCGGACGCCGGGGCACCCGCTGCGAAGACGACAATTGGGAAGAGACGCACGCTCCACGACTCGACGGTTGCGACCTCGAACGCGAGAACCTTCGCGACCGCGACGATCTCACGAACTTACGCCTCAACCGCGGTCTGCTGGCCGGCATCCGCGTTCGGCGATCCGACCTCTCGGGCAGCCAACTCATCGCCGCCGATCTCACACGGGCCGAGCTGCGTGAGGCGAAGCTTCAGAACGTCGAGCTCCGCAGAGCGATTCTCGTCGGGGCGGACGGCCGAGAAGTCGATTTGAGCGGTTCGGATCTGCGCGAAGCCGATCTCACGGACGCAAATCTGAACGAGTCGATCCTGGTCGATATTGTATGGGACGACGCGACCTGCCCGGATGGAACCGGAGCAAGCGAGTCTGACCCGCCGACGTGCTGCGGTCGGCTCGATTACCTCGATCCCGGCGACGAGGAGATCGAGCCCATGGTCATGGGCGCCGTTCCCGCCGAAGGCTGCGCGCCTCCGGAAGTGGAGTAGGCGCTATTCCAGCCAGATGATCTGACTGCGCGCCCGCAACACTCCCGCGAGAGCCTCGGCCGCAGCGCCCGCTCCCGTAAAGAGATCCACCCGCCTCTCGCCGCGAATCGCCGCCCCCTTGTCCATCGCGACCACCACTCGGCGGAGAGTCGCGCCATCGGGCAAAGGCGCCGTCAGCAAGCCGACGGTCCCCATCGGTACCACTGCCGGGTCGGTCGCCACCGAGCGGAACGCAACGAGCGCAGCCCCCATCGCACCCACTGGACCCACGTCGTCCGGCCCCTCCACCTCTCGGAAGAAGATGTACCGAGGGTTGGTATGGAGGATCTCGAACGTCTTCTCGGGACGATCGCGCAACCACTCCTTTATGGCCGGCGCGGTCGCCTCCTTGACGGTCATCGCCCCACGCGAAACCAACTCAGAGCCGATCGAGTGATAGGTGTGACCGTTGTTGCCGGCGTACCCGACGCGAGCGGTCCTCCCATCGCCGAGACCCAGCCGACCCGAGCCCTGCACGTGCAGGAAGAAGCTCTCGATCGGGTCCGCCACCCAGAAGATCTCGAGGCCACGCCCGGCAAGGGCGCCAGCGTCGATCTCCTGGCGCGGCAGCGTACGACTTCCCGCGTCATCAGGGACGCGGTACAGCGGAAACCGGAACTCCTGACTTCGGCGGCGCCGGGCCGTCAGGAGGGGTTCGTAGTAGCCCGTGAGCAGAATCTCCGTCGCTGCGCGCCTCCGCGCGTTCTCGTCGATCGCGTCGCCCACCGACCGACCCCGTCGTAGAGCCGTCGTCAGCGCGTCCAGAAGCCGACGAGATTGGCTGGCGGAGGAGGGCAGAGCGATTCGAGCACCTTCGAGCGCGGCGATCAGAGAGGATCGATCGCCACCATCCTCAAACGCCTGCGCCGCGCCGCAAAGCAGGAGCCACGACAAGGCCGCGCAACACCACGTCCCCCTGCCGACCGCCATAGCGAACGAGGCTACCGCCGATGATCAGCCAGCGCGAGGCGAGAAGAACAGAACCGCGAGGCGAGGCGGTGGAAATGCCGTCGATGCGACCAACTCGAGATCGACCCGAGGCTGGAGCTTCGGCCATGTTCCCGCGACCTTGAAAGGAATCGCCAGCTCGCGCTTCTCGTTCAAAAGCTTGCCCGCCAGTGGCGCTATCGCCACCAACTCCGCTGAGATCTCCGTCGATACCACCAAGGTTCCAGAGAACTCCACGTCACCCGAACCCTCGAGCGCGCCGTTGCCCCGCACCGCGAAACCCTGGCCGTGAGCAGTCAGATCGCGCACGGCGATCCCGGAACGCCGCACGGTCACAGCACTGCGGATCTCGTCGAACGGCGTGTCCGAAGCGGCGAGAACCCCCGTCAGGTGGGGCGGGGTATCTCCGTTGCCGATCCAGGGACGAATCGTCTCGGCAATCAGGTTCTTGCCGACGAGCGCCCCGGAGACAACCTTCATCTCACCGGTACCGGAAACATTGGAGCTGATCTTGTCCCAACCACTGCCTACACTGCGTAGGCTTCCATCGAAGGAGAGCCCGCCACGAACTGCACCGCGAACCGACGCAAGAGCCCGTAATGGCACGGCGTCGAGATCAACCTCGCTAAATCGATACTGCGGCGGGGAACCACCGCCCCAGGGGCCCACGGTGCCCACCAGTGCCAGGTTCTGCTCGGTCGATTCGAGGCCTGCTCGCACGCGCAGATTCGCGGGAACGGTCTCGCTGAGTCCGGTCAAATGAGCGTCGACGTCCGCCATGCGAACTTCGCGCGGCCCCGCGGCAGCCTCGTCCACGATACGGATCGTACCGTCGGTCACCCTGACCGACCGCACGGAGTTGCGTGCCGCGTTCGAAAGAAACCCTTCTAGCCGCTCAGACGAGGGCAGTAACGAATCGATGTTCACGCGCCCGGAGGCACTTCGGACGATGTTGATCATCGGCCGATCGAGCTCGAGATCTCCGCCGAACCCGCCATCCTGGAACGAAGCTAGATCGACCGCGAATCGCGCCGACGATGCAACGACCAAGGGGGGCCCGCCGGCAGGGTCATCGATCGTCAGCCCATCGAGCTCTACCTGGGGTCCGCCCAACAGCGACAAGGAAACGCCCTTCGCCGAGGCCTTGCCGCCAAGGCCAGCCTCCAAACCAGCAAGCATGCTGCCTTCGAGATAGTTGCCCGCGGTACGCCCCGCGAGCAGGGCGGCAATCAGACCACCCATCGCCAGGGCGACCGCTGCAGCGACCTTCCAGTACGACGAGGTTTCCCTGCGGCGCTGGCCGTCCACGACGCGGGTCGACAGAACCAGCTCCTCAGCGCAGTCCGAGCACGACGCCACATGTCGCTCGAAGGCCGCCTCGTCGGCATCGGGGAGGATGCCATCGATATAGCTCGCGAATTGAAGCTCGTTCGGGTGGGCCTCATAGACGGCTGGGTCCTCGCCGAACTCGGCCGAGGTATCGAGGTACGCGTCGCGCACCATGCTCCGGATGGCCTCCAGGCCGGGATCACCTGCGCGAGCCATCACAACTCCCCCTCGTACTCCGTGGTGACGAGTTTGCGCAGCTTCTGATGCAGCCTCATCTTCCGCACGTACGCGGCATTGGTCGTAATGCCGATCGTCGTGGCGACTTCGTCGATGGGAAGTCCCTGGAAGTAGAATAGCTGCACGAACATCTGGTCCTTGGGCGGTAGATGCGTGACGAGTTCACGCACCCTCGCGGCCCTCTCTGCTGCTTCGACTTGTGGTTCTGGCCCGGGCCGGGAATCCGGCCGGGTCTCTCTGACCCGCCAACTCTCTCCGCTTTCCGGATCGTCCAGCGAAATCGTCCTCCCCTCCCGCCTGAGGCGGTCGATGGTGAAGCGATTTGCCACGACCCGGAGCCAGCTTGCGAGCGAGCAGCCGTTCCGACCCTGATACTGTCTCAGCTTGCGAGAATCCTTATCGAACAGGGCCAGAAAGACATCCTGGCTGAGGTCTTCAATTTCTTCTTTCCTGTATGGACGGCCGAACTGCTGAAAAATAACGGTCACACCGTAGGAAACGATGCCCGAGTACTTTTCGACCAGCGTGGTGCGGGCCTCGCGGTCTCCACGGATGCAGCCTTCGAGAAGCTCAGCCGTGGAATCAGCGGCCTTGGCCTTCTTAGAAAGAGCCACCACGCGGTCGGCACGTGAGGCGGAGCCACGCATGACCGTGGCAGAAGTTGTAGGGGGACTGCCGTAAAAGGGCAAGGTCGGTTCATCCTCGTTTTGGATTAGCGCGCCTTCGCGATGGGCTCGGGTCGGCCACCTGCTCGAAGGAATGTTCCCGTCGGGATGGAAAATCGCCTCATTCCTAGCTAAAAAACCGATGGGGCGGTTGGGTACAGGGACTTTTCTCTGGCCGGTGGTGAACAACTTGCAGGGCGCCTCCGTAAGTATTGACGAAGGGAAGCGTCGGTTTTCGACACCGTGAGTACGATCGCATTCATCTGCCTTGGAGTTTGCGGCGCCGCCAGCTTGATGGCCGCCGTCTGGGTCGTGGCGTACCGCGTCGGATTCGACGAGGGCCGCCTGACGATCCCTCTCCGGATGATCTCGGCGCTGGCCGATCATCGAATCGCGTGCCTGGAGGAAGACCCGGCGCGTACCGCTCGAGACTTGGCGGAGCACCTGGGCCTGCCCGAGAACGAGGCCCGGCGCCAAATTGAACGGGCCGAGCAGGCGCGGTCGCCCCGCAGCAGCGGGCTGCGCTCGGCCTGAACGATCGGTCGAGACCCACCTCCGTCCCAGGCTGTTCCAAAACGGAACAGCGCCGCCCGGATTTCGTTCCTTTTGATTCCGCGCGGGCCGGCCGAGATACTGAGCCGTGACCAAGGACACCCAGCGCCAGGCACCAAAGCGGCCCCGCAGTAAGGAGCCCCCCTCCGCGGAGCCCTCGGCCGCCATGGACGAGCCGAGCCCACTTCGGCGCGGCGAGGTCCCCGTCGGGATGGAGGCTGAGGGCCCCGCCCGGCTGCCTCCCTCGGATGAGCCCCGCTCTCGAGATGACATCGTCCGAGACATCGCGAGTGACATCGCCGCGGTCGCCCAGAAGCTGGTCACCGACAAGACCAGCGTCGCGGACATGAAGTTGATCCACGCCTCATTGAAGGAGATGCGACGCGCTTTCAGCGTCTTCTCCCAGTACCGGGAAATACGAAAGGTCTCGACGTTCGGTTCCGCACGCACTCCGCCCGGCTCACCACAGTACGAGCAGGCGCGCGAGTTCTCCCGCCGCATGGCCGACGCCGGGTTCATGATCATCACCGGCGCGGGCCCCGGCATCATGCGCGCGTGCAACGAGGGCTCCGGCCGCGACCGAAGCTTCGGCATCAACATCCGGCTTCCGTTCGAGCAGGGGGCGAACGACATCATCGACAACGACCCCAAGCTGGTCACGTTCAAGTACTTCTTCACGCGCAAACTCATGTTCGTGAAAGAAGCCGACGCAATCGCGCTCTTCCCAGGCGGCTTCGGGACTCACGATGAAGGCTTCGAATCGCTGACCCTGATCCAGACGGGAAAATCCCGGCCGCTTCCTGTCGTCTTCATCGACGCGCCGGGCAGCACGTACTGGAAGACATGGAAGCGCTACGTGGAGCGACACCTCCTGAAGGAGGGACTCATCTCGAAAGCGGACATGCGACTCTTCAAAGTCACGGACGACCTCGATGTCGCGGTCAACGAGATCATGCACTTCTACGCTCGCTACCACTCCTCGCGGTTCGTAGGGGACCGGCTCGTTCTGCGGCTAAACAGCCCGCTCGCGAGGAGCACGATCGCAGACCTGAACGCCGAATATGGGGACATCGTCGCGCGTGGGACGATCCACCAGACGGAGGCACTCCCAGAAGAAGCCGGAGAACCCGAGCTCGCGCACCTGCCGCGCCTGGTGTTCCATTCTGCCCGTCGTCACTTCGGGCGACTGCGAATGCTGATCGACCAGGTCAACGACTCCTAACGGCGACCGAGCTGCCCACCGGGCACGATCAACTCGATGATGTTCCCGTCGGGGTCGCGCACGAAGAGCTGTCCGACCTCTTCGCCCAGACCCACGGCCTCGACGCCCTTTGCCTCGAGGGCTTCGAGGGCTTCGCGGTAGTCATCGATCTGAAATGCGAGGTGCGTCGCCGCCGGGGACAGGTTCTTTGGCGGTGTACTGCGATCCATGCCGGGGATCTCTCCGATGAGATGCACCTGGACGTCCCCGAGCTGGTACCAGACACCCGGGAAACCGAAGTCGGGGCGTTGGGTCTGTTCGAACCCCAGAACGCCTTCATAGAACGCCCGCGCTCGGTCCACGTCCGAACACTGGACGCTCACGTGATGGGCTCGCTTCACGATCGCCATGATCAGCCTCCTGCTTGCCTCGATAGCACCGGTGCCCCGATCCCCCTACCGTCGATCCACCATGCACCCAGCCGTTCGTCCGCCTGCCCCCAGGGGTGGAGAATCTCCTGGAGGTCCGGCGATCGCTCGAACAGTTCCATGGGCCCACCCTCGAGACGTCTGAGCGACCGAGGAGAAGCAACCACGACTCCCCGCCCACCGCGGGCAAACGCGCGCACCGCAGCAGCATCGCGCAGCACCGGCAATGGCTCGGTCGCATCCATGTAGAACGGGAACAACGGGGGCACGTGACGCACGAAGGCGACGCGTCCGGGCGACAATCCGTACGACGCCACGCGCAGTTCGAGTGCGAATGGCTTCTCCGTCCGGAAACGATCCAACAGTGGATACTGCACGGCGAAGTATCCGCCGAACAGAACCACGGCCAGAGCCAGCGGTACGGCGACTTCAGCCGGCAACTCCAGCCGCGTCGCGAACCGCCCGAAAAACCGTTCCCCGCGTTTCCAGATCGCGAACGCGAGGACAGCCAACAGAAGCGTCGCTCCCGCGAGTCGAACCGGGATCGGCTGCCAAGCTCCGACACTCATGATCAACAGCCCGAGCGCACCAACTGCTTCGATCGTGGCGGCCAGCACCAGGGCCTTCCTCGTCCACTGCAACGCAGGCCCAGTGAAGCGGCGGCGCGTCTGGCC
>JAJCZO010000203.1 GCA_029262355.1 Deltaproteobacteria bacterium | reverse complement strand
GAGATCCTCGAGCTCTGCGAGAGAACGCTCCGGGTCGTTTAGGGGCAGAAAGCCGACAGGAAGCAGGCGCGGGTCGTCGCCGCAGAACTCCGCCATCCCGCGGTTGTGCGCCCGGGCACCTCCGTACGCGATCCGGGAATCGCGCGAGTATGCGAATTGTCCGAGGGAGAAGGTCGCGAAGACGAGCTGTTTCTCGAAGCCCAGCAGATCGAGGGTGCGACGTCGTTCGGCACCGTAGGTGGCGCCGTGAGCAAGCCAGCCCTTTGGCCCACCGACCACGTTCTCCTCGAGTCGGCGAGTGGCTTCGGCGTCTGCTCGGCGCTGCTCGGCTTTCTCGATCATCTCGAAGATCGCCTTGCCGGCAGCGCTCGTCTCACCTCCCTGGGGTGCGAAGCCCGGCAGATCCTCGCGAAGTGATGGATCGGCGTGATCGGAGAGCCATGTGATGCTCTCCATCAGATGCGAGTCGGCGTCGTAACACCTCTTTCCGTCCGCGTAGGTCTTCCTCTGCTTCATTTGGAATGCTCCTCGGATTCTGTGGACGATCGCTGCTTGCTCGATCGACTCGTCTGGGATCGACTGGCGCTCGACGGGTCGGGGTGACTGCCGTCGATGCTCTCCAAGCGACGCTGGGCGCTGCGTTGCCGCTTGCGTCTGGGGTGGGGCTCAAGCGCGCCATTCATCCACACGGACATGGCGGTCTGGATCGCCTCGCTTCGCGTGATGCCCAGATCTTCACTGAAGTCGGGATCGGTCAGCTTGTCGAGGAGAAGGCCCAGAACGGCCAGCGCGGTCTCGGCGTGAACGTCGTCCCGGAGGTGCGGGCGCAGCAGATCGGCACCTCCGGCTTTGTGTCGACGCATCTCTTGCTCGAAGATCGCCCAGGCTTCGGGATGGCCCCGACGGAGGTCGTCCCACCAAGCGGTCGAGTACCTCGAGACCGCCGCGGCCCAGACATCGGCCCAGGCCAGGAGCGCGTCGCCACCCGGGCCGTTGGGGGGCGGGTCCGGGTCGATTGCGTCCAAGGCGGCGAGATCCTCGGCCCAGCGCCGGACACACGCGAGCACCAACTCCTGCTTCGACGGGAAGAGTCGGTAAAGGGTGCTCGGGCTCATGTGGAGGTCGCGCGCTAGCTCGCCCATCACCACGGATCGGATGCCTCCGCGGCGAGCCCGCTCGAGGAAGGAGTGGATGATTCGCTCCCGCGCTTCGACTGGATCGGCCCCGAGTGACGGCTGTCGGCCTCGCTTGCGCATCGTATTTTCCGCTCTGTGCCCCATTCACCGACCCGTCAGAGAAATCTATTAGTAATAAGAATATCCTTAGATTACTAAATACGCAAGCGCGTTTTCGAGAGATGGAGCGGGAGCGATAGGAATTTCAGGCAGCGTTTCGGCGCGACACAGGCCGGCCGCAGAGTGGGCAGCTGGGGTCCTTGGGAGAAGGCCCGTGCGGGGGAACTGGAACAATGCGTTCGTTTTGGTGTGCCGCACCACGCGGGTCGCCGCCTGTTCGGGCGGCCAGTGGCCGGCAAGGAGTCTGACTCTGAATGGGTACGCCGAGCGGTTTGTCCTCTCCCCATTTCCAGTGAACCCGTTGTCGGTCGTGGCAACGGGCCCTACCGACATCCATCTCATCGCTGGATGCTACGAGTGGCAGCCGCTCGCTGATTCCCCGTCGAATCGGGCGCGCGTCCACCGGCGGAACTCCGGCATGTGAAGCAACGAGGAGTCATTGTGCGACTCGTCCGGATTTTCGAGGTACGCGACGTCCGTACCGAGCGCGCACATTTGTTGGACGAGAGCGTCGGTGAGCGGCTTGGGAACGACGGTGTCGTTGGTTCCCTGACTCACGAGGACGGGCACCTCGACGGCGATCTCGCCGACGGAGCTTCGCTCCAGTAGACCGATCAGCTCGTCCGAAGCTTCGCTGCTCGTGGACTCGGACAGAAAGCCGGCGCCACCGCGTGCGTTGATCGCGTTTCGAAACTCTCGATTGCAGGCCTCGTTTCCGTCGACGAGGGTGCGGAGCTCGGCGAGCGCGTCGGCTTCGTAGAACGGCTCGAGCGAGAGGCCCCACGCCGCCTCGAGTCCTGCGGCGGCGAGCCAGTTGAAGCTCAGGCCTAGCGCGGCGCTCCCGATGAAGATGGTCGGCATGTCCCCGGCGGGTGCGGCTGCGATCGCGCCGACCAGGTCGAGCTCCGGAGCGTACAGGGGCGCGGCCTCGGCGGCGGCGAGCGAGGCGTGTCCTCCCTGGGACCTCCCCCACACCGCGAAGCGGTTCGAGGCCCTGGCTTCCTTGATCTGCGCCGCGGCGCGCACGATGTCGAGCTGTCCGCGCGCCTCGCTGACGCTCACGAGATAGGGATGCACCCCGGGCGTGCCGAGCCCTTCGAAGTCGGTCCCTACAGCGACCCAGCCCTCGGCGACGATTTCCGGCGCGATGTCGAAGAAGTTGTGGCTGGCGCGGAACCCGCGCGAGGGCGCGCACGGGTCGTTCACTCCTTTTGTCCCGTGGGCCCACGATACGACGTCTCTTCGCCCTGTGGGTGTGTCGCCCAGAGGTGCGGCCACCAGTCCCGATACGGCGATCGGCGCCCCGCTCGGGTCCTCGGAGAGGTAGAGGACCCGCCAGGCGCGCGATGCCGGCGCGAGAGGCTCGACCTCCTGCAGCCGGATGAGGTCGCCGGGGCGTCCCGCCGGCAGAGGAGACGGGGGCTCGTAGAAGGCCCCGAAATCTTCGATGGCTACCGGCGAGGCAGTGGTGCTGCTCGAGCTGCCATCACCGCATCCGACCGCAAGCAGAGCCCCCAAGAGGACAGGCGGGATCCACTTCGATCTCGTATTCGGCATGATCGATTTGTTCGCAGAAGCGGGGATGGCGCGCCAGCGACTTTCGAGTCGAGGGCTGCACACGGGTGTGTCGGCTCCGGGCCGAGCGGGAGCTCGAGACCTGAACCCGACGCGCCAGATGGTAGTGTGTCGCCATGGACACCGATGCCTACATCGCTCTGAGACGTCTTCAGAATCGGTACGCCGACATCGTCACCCGCCGCGCGTGGGCGGAGCTCTCCGAGATCTTCCGGCCTGACTGTCCACTCGAACTCGAGTTGGGAGATCGCTCGGAGGTTCAAGTGGGGCCGGACGCTGTTGGTGCGTTCATCGGCTCGTCCATCGAGAAGTTCTCGTTCTTTCAGTTCGTGATCTTGAACACGGTGATCGAGGTCGACGACGCCGCTGGGCGGGCGGCGGCGCGGATGTACATCCACGAGCTTCGTCAGCAGAAGGACACCGGGCGTCGGAGCGACGCCTACGGGGTCTATCACGACCGCTTCGAGCGCGACGCGAGCGGGCGTTGGTGGTTCGCCCTGCGCCGGTACGGTTCCTTCTCCCGGACCGCGCCGCAAGAGGCACCCGAGGACCAGGTCGTATTCCCACTTCCGCAGACCGACCTGAGGACGCTCCTTCAGGAGGGGTGATCGGACCTCCCTAGCCTTGGCTGCGGTCGGGTTTCTGAACTCAGTCCCCGGCGCAGACGCCCCATGAACCGCTGGGATCGGAGTAGGCTCCCGCCTGCATGTGCCCGCACCGGATGCTCGATGGGCGAGCACGACTCATCGGCGGATCGAGCGGCGCACGCCTCCACAGGGGTGCCGACCCGTCACCCGCCGGTGGGAAGTCCCGCCTTCACGAGTGCATCGCGATGGTGCTGTAGATCCGAGTCGCGCTTGTAGTGAAGCGTCGCCAGATGGCTCTCCACCGTGAAGTTCGGCTCGAGCTTCAGAACCTCCCTGGTGTGAGTGGCCGATTGCTCGGCATTGCCCATCTGAGCGTAGGACGCGGCCAGGAAGGCGACGTGCATGTAGTCGAGGGCGGTGATCCGGCGGAAGGCTTCGACCGCCTCGGCGTAGCCTCGCCCGACGAAGTTCGCGCGGCCGAGGTGGTTCCAGAATCGTTCGGGATGGTGCGGGTTGAGGCGCATGGCCTTTTCGATCCACTCGATGCCTTCGCTCGGACGTCCTAGCCAGGTCAGGAGTTCGCCGTGCTGTACGACGATCAGGTCGTCGTTGGGGTTGAGACTCAGCGCGCGCTCCTGGTGGTGAACGGCCTTCTCGTGATCACCCGCGGTGAGGCTCACCGCGGCGAGGATGCGGTGCACGTCGCTGTCGTTGTCGTCGAGAGCGAGAGCGGTCTGTAGTTCCGATATGATCTCCCGCATCGTCTGGTCTCGATCGTCAGACCATTCGTAAACCCACGCCTGGCCGAGCACGCAGGCTTTCCAGGCGTGCCCGTGCGCGTAGCCGGGGTCGATCGCGAGAGCTCGCTCGAGGTGCTCCAGTGCCTGGCGGTTGTCCTCCCGCCGGCTCCGGTGGTGCAACACCTTCCCGGCCAGAACGTTCTCCCACGCTTCGAGGTTCTCGGGGAGCTTGCGCGATGCTCGTTCGTGGCTGTCGGCCTGGATGCGACCGGGCAGGACGGCGACGATGGCCGCGGTGAGATCGTCTTGAATGGCAAAAATGTCGCGAAGCTCCCGGTCGTAGCGCTCGGCCCACACGTGGCGATCGGTCTCGGCATCGATCAGCTGGACCGTCACGCGAACCCGATCGCCCGCCTTTCGTACGCTTCCTTCCACGACGTAGCGGACACCCAGATCGCGAGCGACGTCGTCGATCTTTCTCGCCTTGCCCTTGTAGACCATGATCGAGTTGCGGGAGATCACGAACAGCTCCCGGAATCGCGACAGCCCGGTCAAGACGTCTTCCGTGAGCCCGTCCGCGAAGATCTCCTGGTCGGGATCCCCGGTCATGTTGGCGAGGGGAAGTACCGCGATCGACGGTTTGTCCGGGGCGCCCGGTGCCGGCGTCGCGGCTGCAGGCCGTCGCCCGGCGGCAGCCTGCTGGCCTCCGAAGAGCACTCGAAAGGCCACGACCGGCTCAGCGATGTTCTTCACGCTCTGAGGGCCCATGTTCTCGTACTCGAGATCGAGCTTGGCTCGGACCTGAACGTAGGCCGACTCCGAGACGACGATGCCTCCCGGGGGAGCGAGGGCCTCGAGACGGGAAGCAACGTTGACTCCGTCGCCGTAGACGGAGCCGTCTTCCGTCTCGATCACGTCCCCGACGTTGATGCCGATCCGAAAGCGCATGCGCCGGTCCTCGGACAAGGCGGCTCCGTTCTCGCAAATGAGCCGCTGAACGTCCGTCGCGCACTGAATCGCTTCGACCACACTCGCGAAGACGGCCAGGACGCTGTCGCCGGCCGTGTCGACGATGTGACCTCGATGCCGCTCGGCGACCTCGTGGAAGCATGCGCGGCTCGCTACGAGCTCCGCGAGGGTGCCTTCCTCGTCGGTGCCCATGAGCCGGGAGTATCCGACGACGTCCGCGGCGAGGATGGCCGCTAGTCTGCGGTGGGTCTGAGTCACTCGGTCTACCTTCGCAGGTCAGGCTACGTCCGGGACGAAGCGCTCGCAAGAAGCCGTGTCGCTTCCGAAAAAGAGAGAAGTTCCTGGGTTGGCTCGTCAGTCTACCTTGACGTCGGCATCGGCGTGAAGCCGCTGGAGGTGAAGAGGCTCCGTTTGGTCGATGGTTCCGGGATACTTTGGAGCACGCGACGTCGGTTCGCGTCCTGCTCAACGCGAACGCCGACGAGGCTCTCCCCAACGACGACGCCACGACGGTCGAGCGGGTTTGGGTGCGGACGCTGAGCGGAGGCCGCTTCTTCGTCAAAGCACGCGGCTGGGTGATCGCCTGTGGGGCAGGCCTGGGCTTCGACGGCGTTCGGCCGTTCGATCGGGGTCTCGTCTCGGGGCTTTTGGGTGATACGGGTCCGATCATGAGCGACCTCAGAATCGAGCACCCGGCGATCGGAATCACGGGGCGTGCCCTGTTCACGCTGATCTTCTTCCTCTCCGGCATCACCCATTTCACTGGAATCGACGACTATGTTCGCCTGATGCCCGAGGCGATCCCCTGGCGGACCTTCTGGGTACTGATCTCCGGAGGCGTCGAACTCGTCGGCGCGGGCCTGATCCTGACGAACCGCTATCCGCGACTCGGGGCGTGGCTGATCGTGCTCTTCCTCGTGCCCGTCACCATCACCGTTCACGGGTTCGAGATGGTGACGAACGCGGACGCACAGATGAGAGCCATTCAGCTTTCGTTCTTCCTCAAGGGACTGGCCATGACCGGGTCGGCACTGCTGATCACGCAGCTGGGTGTGACGCCGCGCGCAATCGAGGGCGGGGCCGGGGGCGGCTGAGCGAGATCTGTAAGCCGGGGCCGCGCCGTAGACTGGCAGGCCAATTCGACGAGTTCTAGGCTGGCAGAGCTTGAATTGGCCGCGGTCGAGGAATCGCGGCGACTGTACTTGGAACGCATCGACGGCGTCATCGCCGGTTCGTCGCTTCGACGATGTGGCCGAGGTCGCGTTGGCCCTCGCGGCTCGGAGTGACCTACAGCGGGATGGAGGGCCCAAAGCTCCCTCGCATGTGCTCGCACCAGTTGCTCAGCAACGCATCTGTGGGAAGCCCCAGTCTCCGGAGCGTTTCGGCAATCGGATGGGTGCCGAGTTCGACCGTCACGCCGTCGCCTCCCAGGGTCGTCTCTTCACCGGTGCCTCCGCGGGTGAACGAGTTGCTGTGCGGGACTCCGTTGATGAGGGTGTAGCCGGTACTCTCGGAGTCGGCGCTCTCGCCCGTGCCGCCACGGGGAAGCGAGAGCGTGAGGACGTGTTGTCCGTCCATGACGAGCCGGCAGGTGGCCGTGTGCGCGGTATAGTCGATGTCGATCTCCTGCACCGACTTCGGGAAGCCCCAGATGGTGCAGCCTGCTTCGGAGGTGAAGCTCTGGTTCACCGGCAGCTGATAGATGAAGGTCCCGGTCTTGTCGGCTGAGGCTCCGCAAGGCTTCACGAAGAAGACGATCCCGACCTCGTTGTAGTCGCCCAGATCGTTGTCGCGATAGTCTACCGCGAGGAGCGACATCTGCGTCAGACCTGGCTCTGGTTCGATGAGCTCAAAGGCGTCGGGAACGAGCGAAGCGGCCTCGCTTGCGGACACCAGGAACATGGCGGTCCCGGCGGCCGCGTCTCGAACGACGCACGGGATCTCAACGGTTCTTCCTTGGATCTGATAGCTCTTCTTCGGCATTTCGTTCCCCTTGGTTGTCCTTCCCTGATGCCGCGGGTTTCGCCGCCCGGCGAGGGTCGGATGCCTCGACAGACTCCTCTTCGTGGGAAGTATCTTGCGAGCGAGAGAAATGCGAGATACGCCGAAGCCGCGTGTCCTGGATCGATGACATCACGGCCGCCTGGGAACGGGAGTACCCGGACCGAGACATCTCGACCCTCCCCCCGATGGTGCGGTTGGCACGGCTGGCCATCCTGCTCGAGGCCTTCCAGGACGAGGTGCTCGAACCATTTGATCTCATCGCGGCAGACTACGGCGTCCTTGCCGCGCTGCGCCGCGTTGGCAAGCCGTATCGCCTCTCGCCGGGTGAACTGACCAACCAGCTCCACCGATCGTCCGGCGGCATGACCAAAATCGTCGATCGCCTCGAAGAGCGCGGCTATGTCGGACGCCTCCCGGACTCTGCGGACCGGCGCGGCACTCTGGTGGGCCTCACCCGCACGGGCCTCGCGTCGCAGGACAAAGTCTTTCGCGCGTTCCTCGACGCGAGCGATACCTTGCTGGCTCCGCTTGGATCGCGGGGGCTTCGTCAAGCCGGCCACGGTCTCGCTCAGGTTCTAGAGGCGTTCGAGCTCTGGTGGGCCGGCCGGGAGGAGGGAGCCAGGTGAAAGGGGCGATTTCATCTCGGCGATTCTCGGCTTCATCGTCCGCCGGCCTGCGCGAGGAAGCTGCGCGGAGAAAACGGCGGGTCGTACGCGTCCCCGTGTCGCCCGCGGCAGTCGACCGACGCGTTGGAGGCGAAGCCGACGGATTGGGCGACGCAACCCCCGCGACGAGGATACGATGAGTGAACTCACGCTCCGGCCGCTCACTCCGGTCGTCGGCGCGGAGGTCAGCGGACTGGACCTCCGCTGTCCCCTCGACGAGCGTGAGGCAGACCAGCTGCAGAGCGCGCTGCTGACCTACGGCGTCCTCTTCCTTCGCGGCCAGGACATCACTCCCGCCCAGCAACTCGCCTTCGCACGGCAGATGGGCGAGATCAGCATTCCTCCGATCCAGCCACACCATGACGCGTACCCGGAGATGCTCGTACTCGATCAGGTGTCTCCCGTCGGAGAAGGGGCCGACGAGTGGCACAGTGACAACAGCTTCATGCAAGAACCACCACTCGGTTCCATTCTGAAAGCGGTTCAGCTCCCCTCTTGCGGCGGCGACACGTGCTTCGCGAGCATGTACGCGGCGTACGAGGCGCTCTCGGAGCCGATTCGCCAGCTCGTGGATGGCCTGTCTGCGATCCATGACATCACCAAACCAATGCAAAGGGCCATCGCGGCGGGTCTCCTGTCGGCGGACCTCGCCGAAGTCCAGAAGAAGAATCCTCCGGTCGTCCATCCGGTGGTGCGAACCCACCCGGTGACGGGGAAGAAGGGCCTCTACGTCAATGGCAACTCGACGTCGGAAATCGTCGGCCTCTCGGCCCGAGAGAACGAGCTGCTCCTTCGTTTCTTGATCGACCACGTCCGCGACCCGGCGTTCCAATGCCGCTTCACTTGGGATCTCGGCTCGATCGCGTTCTGGGACAATCGAGCGGTGCAGCACTATGCGGTGGCCGACTATCGAGAACGGCGAGTGATGCATCGGGTGACGCTCAAGGGCGACCGGCCCTATTGATCCTCTCTGCAAGCAAAGAAGCGGGGGATGTCCGAGTGAGATTGCATGCCGGCGACAAGAACGGTCACGACGCTGGCGGGGATGGCGCGCCAGCGGGAGGCAACCATGAAGAACGGCATTAGGATCTTCGACGCAGACGCTCACGTGGTCGAGCCGCGGGACCTGTGGGAACGCTTTCTCGACAAGCCCTATCGGCACCGGGTGTCCTGGCAGCAGCCCTTCCCCGGTATGGATCGTTTCCGCCCGGCGACGGTGGACGGGCGATACACCCAGAGCCACAAGACGCTCTACGGCCGCCAGCAGGAGGCGGTGCGATGGACCACCGAGGCGATGGTCGCCAAATATGGGGACGTCGTGAATCGCGGCTTCGACGGTCCCGGAGTGGCCCAGAGCATGCGCCGAGAGGGGGTCGACCTCATGGTCCTCTATGGCCCCGGTTACGACATGTGGATCGACGGCATCGACCCCGATCTACAAGCGGCGATGGCGCGCGCCTACAATCGCTGGGCCGAGGAGATGCGAGAGACTTCAGGTGGCCGAGTGCTCGCCGCCGCACCCGTTCCGCTCTCTGACATGAAGCGTGCCGTGGCAGAGGTCCGTTACGCGTACGAGCACCTGGGCATTCGCTGTTTCTGGGCCCGGCCGAACCCGTTCAATCATCGCACGCTCGGCGATCCCTTCTTCGATCCGCTCTGGGAGATTCTGCAGGACCTGGACGCCCCGTTCGCGACGCATGAGTTCATGGGGCTCGTGGGCACGTCTGCGGGCGAAGACCGCTTCTCGAGCTTCGTCGAGTGGCACTCCTGCGTGCACCAGATGGAGGCGCAGATGGCGATGCTGACGATGATCGTCCGCGGTGTCTTCGAGCGTTTTCCGCGGCTTCGCGTCGCGTACATGGAAGCGGGGTCGGGCTGGTTGCCCTCGTGGTTGCACCGGATCCACGAGCACCTCGAGCTCGCGGGGTGGCTCGAGGCGCCGGAGTGCACGAAGTCTCCAAAGGAGTACTTCATGCAGAATTGCTGGGTCACGACGGAGTGCGACGAGCACGTCCTCTACCACGTGATCGAGGAGCTCGGGGACCAGCGGGTTCTGTTCGAGACGGATTACCCTCATCCCGATTCGAAGTATCCCAAGGCGGTCGAAACGTTTCTTTCACAACAACGGGTATCGGCCGAGAGCAAGAAGAGGATCCTCTGGGACAACGCCCTCGATTTCTACCGGTTCCCGGACGCCGACCTGCCATCGGAGTTCCTAGAGGCTACCGGTTGAGATGGCGGCCGATTTCCGCAGACCGTTCGAGGTGTTGGACTACGACGTGCTCATGCGAACGCACGTGCCGCCGCCTGCGTACTTCGAAACGGACTGGCTGCTCGGGCCAGAGGAGATCGAGGCTCGGCAGATCGAGCGCCTTCGGGCTCGCGCCGAGAGGGCCTACCGGGATCCGTTCTTTCGTGCGCGCTGGGATGCCGCGGGCGTCGATCCCCGTGACCCGCGGATCGAGAACGAGTCCTTCGTGCGCGCCCTTCGGCAGGGCCATCGGGGCGAGCTGACTCGACCGTGGTCGCGTCGGAGCCGCAAAGGAGAGCGACCATGCCGGGAACCGTCTATTCCGTGCCCCCCATTCCGCCAGGCCCCAACAATACGATGTACGTCGAAGGCGGGGGGCTACGGATTGGCGTCGAGTTTCGACTGCTCGACGAGGGGGAGCTCGCCGCCAACGATGAAGGCGCGCAGGTGGACGAGATCCAGGCCCACATCGAGGGCGATGTCGACGACAGCGGCGTGTCGCTCCACGTGGAGAGTGCGGAGGATGGTCGTGAGTACCTCCGCTTCGACTGCTTCGAGAACGGACCGCACTACCACTACATCGACCCCTCCGGGGAGCGACGGACGATCGTCGATTTCGACCGCGCTGTGCTCGGCGAAATGCTCCCGTGGGTGATGCACCAGCTTCGCCATCGGCTGGATTCGATGCTCGAGTTCGCGGGAGGTAGCGCCCTCGTTCCCACGATTCGTACCGTCCTTGCCGTTTGTCTTCTCGGGGCTCTTGCCCCCACCGCGTGGGCTGCGCCTCCGCAGGCTCCGAGCGGGTACGTCGAGTCGATCGAGACTCCGGGAGATCTCGGCGGGATGGAGGACGAAGTCGACGCCGGCGCCGCGCAGGCTGACGCCGCCAAAGCGGACGGTGAGGTCCGCGGAGTCTCGCGTCGGCAGGTGAAGACCGTGGAGGAGATCGTCGTGCAGGCGCGCAAGCGCGATGAGTTCCTGGAGGACACCCCGGTGTCCGTGACCGCGCTCAGCCAGACGACACTGCGTGAATCCGGGGTACAGCGTCTCGATGAGATCCAGTCCCTCGTTCCCAATCTCGCCTTCCAGGCCGACAACACCGGAGCCGCGAGCAATATCCGAATCCGTGGCGTGGGCACATCCACACCGGACATCGGATTCGACCCTGGAGTCGGCGTATACGTCGACGGGGTTTTTCTGCCTCGGGCGTTCGGAACGTTGGTCGACATCGTCGACGTACAGCAGATCGAGGTGCTTCGAGGCCCACAGGGAACCCTGTTCGGGAAGAACACCGTGGGGGGCGCGATCAACATCACCACCGTCAAGCCGCATGACGAGCTCGAGGCCTTCGTCATGGTTCGGCCCAGCAACTTCGAGCGCGTGGATACCCGGTTTACGATCAACACGCCCATCGGAAGCGGCCGGCTCGGGGAGCGGCTGTTTGCCCGGTTCTCCTTCGCAACGACCAACACGCCGGGGTACTCCTCCAACGCCACGCGGAACGAGTCGCTGAACGGAAACAACTCGATTGCCCTGCTCGGGTCGTTCCGGTTTCTCCCGCACGACGACGTGACGATCGACTTCACCGGCACCTGGTCGCGGGCCTCGAACAACGGAATCGCGCAGCAGTGCATTCCGGTGCGGGACGATGCCCCCCTCGTCGCACTGTCTCCGCCGGACTTCCTCGAAAACTGTGCCGAAACGGAACCGTTCGAGACCCGAGCGAATGTCTCGATGCTCACGGATCTCGAGAGCTACGGCACGTGGATGACGGCGGCCTGGGACGTTGGTGAGGTCGCGATCCTCGGTGACATCTCCGTCAAGGCGTTGACGTCGTGGCGCGAGCAGAAGCCGCGGGTTCGCTTCGACGTCGACCAGACGCGATTCAATATCGTGCAACTCTCGAGCGCGGGGGGGTCGATCCTCGACGGCACGCCGGGTTTTCAGAGGCAGATCATGCAGGAGGGCCAGCTGAACGGCGCCGTCCTGGACGGAGACCTCAACTACGTCGCCGGCGTATTCGGCTTCTGGGAAAAGGGATTCGATGATCGCGCTTCGTACGTTCTGCCTCCCGGACAAGGCGGCGTGCCACTGGACCGACTCACCAACGCCCCGATCAACATCTCGAACTGGACCTGGGCTCTTTATGGACAGGCGACCTACGACCTTCTGGAGTGGATGAGTCTGACCGGCGGCTTGCGGTACACCCAGGACAAGAAGGGCCTGACGTTCATGCAATTCGACCCGCGAACCGGCGAGGAGTTCGCGGACGAGGCCGGAAGCAAGATCTTCGACGCCTGGACGCCCATGGGCAGCCTGGCCCTGACGGCCCCGGAGGACATGATCGACGAGACGCCGCTCGACCATCTGATGGGCTACTTCACGTACTCTCGTGGCTTCAAAGGCGGCGGGTTCAACGGCGTTGCGACCGGGCAAGGGGGTGGCGGTCAAGGGCCGGCGTTCAGCTTCGCCCCCGAGACGCTGGACAACTTCGAGATCGGGTTCAAGATGATCGCCTTCGAGCAGCGCGCGACGCTGAACACGTCGTTTTTCTGGGGGAACTACGACGACATCCAGGTGACGCAGATCCGGGATGCAGGTCTCGACGCAAACGGCGTTCCCGCGATCGCCCGCGTCACGGACAACGCGGCCGAAGCGACGACCAAGGGGGCCGAGATCGAGCTGCAGGCGCGACCGATCGACGGGCTGCTCTTTACAGGCAACCTCGGATACACGGACGCCGTCTACGACGACTTCCCCGATGCTCTCAGCGACTACACCGGCGAGACGATCGATCGCTCCGGCGACCGGTTCCTGTTCGTCCCGAGGCTTCAGACGTTCGTGGCGTTGCAGTATTCCATGGCGGTTCCGGGCCTCGAGGAGTCCTCGATGGAGGGTTGGCTCACGCCGAGGGTCGAGTGGGCGTATCAGAGCAGTGTGCAATGGCTGGGCCCCGAGGTCCCGCAAGCGACTCAACCCGGATACAACCTCCTCAACGCTCGGTTTTCGTACGACTTCTGGGACGACCGGGCGCAAGTCGCGCTGTGGGCGAAGAACCTTCTCGATGTCGCGTACTTCAGCAATGCGACCGCCGTCGTTTCGACGTTCGGGATCACGACTCGCGCCTTCGCGGCTCCGCGCACCTACGGTGGCGAACTGAGCTACAGATTCTGAGCGAGCGGTCTCTACCGAAGGACAGCGCAGGCATGTGATCAACGACCCTTCCCTGCCAAGCCCGCTCACGATCGGCTGTGCGAATTTCGAAAGTGCGCCGCGGGACAAGGCAGCGAGACTGGAGAAGATCCTCCACGCTGGATCGGGTCCGGAAGATCTTCGCGTTCGCCGTCGCGGAGGACATCCTGCAGGTGAACCCTAGCCAGGGCCTGCGTGCGCCCAGCCTCAGGATCGAGCTTCGTAAGACACCAGAAAAACTAAACTTCCAAAGAGCCACCTGCCGGAACTGAACGACGTTATCCCCAACGATGGTTTCCAATCCAGGAGTGCCCTGAAGGGCTTCGAATCCGCATGACCGCCCGTGGGCCGCCGACAGTACCGACACTTTCAGCGACAGAAAGACGCTGGAGGTTCGCGGTAGCCCACGTTGTAGCCGGCGGGGGGCCTGGGTCCCCGTACCCCGACAGGGCGAGCGAGACGGAGCGGCTTCACCTGGTAGCTACCGAGACGCCCTGTGCTTCGGATGTTGGCGATCGTCCGGAACCGCGCGCTCTCGATCGCCAACAAATACGGGGTTGCGCGAATGCGGCAACCCGGCGCAACGTAGACCAGTACCCCATCCGGCCGGCCCCGACGCTTGTGCCCGTGCGACACGAACACACCCGCCATCATGAAAAAATACCTCTTCCGAATTGCGCTTCTCTCGGCGTTCTTGCCGGTCACCGCGACCGCCGGACTGGACGGCGGTGTCTGGCCGATGTTCCAGCACGATCCCCAGCATTCGGGTCGGTCCACCGTGGACGGCCCGCAGGGCCCGGACCCCCACATCCTATGGGAGTTCCGTGGCGACGCCCGGTTTCTCGCGAGCCCCGTGGTCGACGTGGACGGTGTCGTGTATGCGCCCAATGGCAAGCGTCCCCTGACGGCCATCGATCCAGCCACCGGGCTCGAGCTTTGGTCGTCCGACGTGGCCGCCGTCGCCGGCAAGCCGAAGGTCGGGCTGGCGGACCGGTCGCAGCCGGCGGTGTCTGACGATGGGCGAGTGTATCAAGGAGCTCGCGACAACAACCTCTGGGCGACCGAGACGGGTGCTGCGCCGGGTGAGGTCGGGGGCGACATCCATTGCTTCTTCCATGTGCCCCACGACGGCGACGTCACCACGTCGCCGACGATTGCGTCGGACGGAACGGTCTACATGGGCTCGGAGGCTCTCGGGTCTGGCTGGTTCTACGCGATGACTCCGGACTGCGAGCCGGCCTGGCCGGACGGCGGGAACGTCGAGGGTGGCAAGGTCGTTCTCGGCGGTAGTTTCAAGAACGTCTCGCCGGCCCTGACCCCGGATGAGTCGATCGTGTTCGTGTCCATCAAGACGGAGGCGATCGCTTTCAACACTGCGGACGGCAGCGAGCGCTGGCGGCGCACGATCGCAACCTCCGGCTTCGGGAGCCGAACTCCAAATTTCAGTCCCGTCGTGTCGGCCGACGGGGCGACTGTCTACTTCGTTTCGAAGGACGGGCTGTGGGCTCTCGACACCGACGACGGGACGCCCGTATGGCCCGCGCCCTTCGTCCCTCCGTTCCCGGTCGGGGACGGGAGCAAAGAGGAGATGAAGTCGGCGCCAGCGCTCGGCGCTGATGGGACGCTCTACATCGGGGCGGCCAGGTCGAACTCGAGCCACTTCTATGCCCTGAGTCCGATCGACGGCAGCGTCGGGTGGTCGCATGAGCATGAGGACGACGGGCAGTACGTCAACAATCAGGCCGCTATCGGTGCGGACGGCACGGTTTACGTCGGATTCGCCGACACGCTCTACGCCTTCGACGGCGAGGGTGATGGACTGGGGGGCAGCTCGATCAAATGGCAGTTCCTCCTTCCTGGGGGTTTCGATTCGGGTCCCATCATTGGAGCGCCTGGCACGTTGTACGTTGGCGCCGGTAAGTCGCTCTACAAGATCGCCGATCCCGACCCGGCCTGGGCTCTTTGCGGCCCAACACCAGAGGTTGGGTGTGGCTCTGGCGAAGCGCTCGGATCGACCCTCGTGCTCAAGGCTGGCAAAAAGACCAGCCTCAAGTGGACGACCCGTCGAGGTAACGCGACGGACGTGGCCGACTTCCTGGATCCCACGATGTTCGGCCGCCGAGTGAGTCTCTGTCTGTACGATGCTTCCGCGGCCAGCCAGCCGATCGTGGCGATGGACTTCGCGAGCGGCGGGAAGTGCGGCAAGAAGGACTGTTGGGCTGATCGTGGCGGCAAGGGCTTCAACTTCAAGAACAAGAGCGGGGCCACGTCCCGCGGCATCGGTGGGCTTTCGCTGAAGGCTGGCGAGCAAGGCAAGGCGCGTATCCAGGCCAAAGGGAAGGGGGACTTCCTCGTTTTGCCGACACTCCCGTTGACGTCCCCGGCGACCGCGCAGTTGATCATCGATGACGGGATCGAGAGGAGCTGCTGGCAGGTGTCGTTCCCGGCTGTCGTGACCAACGACGCGACCCGATTCCACGCGGTCGGGCCTTAGCACGGGGCAGGGCCCGGCTCCCCAGGAGCGAGGCGATCTGGCTTCGACGGCTACGCGGAGGTGTCCGGAAACCCGGCCCCCGCCCGGACTCCCGAGCCGAAGGGGCGCCATACCGGCGCTGATGCGTCAGAGGGTGAGGCTGGGAGAGTTCGGCTGCGTTGTCTTTCGATGCATGGAGTTCGGTCGCAGCGAACGGTCCTCAATCCACGTAGCCGAGCTCCCGGAGGCGCTTGCGCGTCTCCGGCGAGACCTCCAATCGGTCCGTTGCAGCGGTCGGGGTCTTCTCGTCCGTAAGAGACGCTTCTAGCGCGGTCGCGAGCCTCTTCACGACATGAGGATAGTGGACCGCGACGTCGGTCCCTTCGCGCGGGTCGGCGCGCAGGTTATAGAGCCGCCCGTCGTTCAGCTTCCA
>JAJCZO010000202.1 GCA_029262355.1 Deltaproteobacteria bacterium | reverse complement strand
CCACCAGAATTCCGGCGAGCCGTCGGCGACAAGCCGCGCGGGAGAGATCGGGCAGATCGAGCTTTGCGATCGAGCGCGACAGGCGGCGTCGTGCCATCCGGCGGCCGCACCACCCGACGCTGCGCGGGCCAGCGACGGCCCGATCGAAATCGATCACCGCAATCGGCACACGAGGCGAGTCGCCCACCAGAAGATTCGTCACATTCAAATCGGGGTGACGAACCCCGCACGCGTGAAGCTGTTGGACGGCGCGCACGGCGGCATCCATCCACGCGTCACGCTCCCGCGCCGACGTCGCGGAGCGCAACACGTCACGCAGCGGCCGACGACGCTCCAAAGCCCTTGTGACGAGAACGCCCCGGTAGGGAACGCCGAACACCGAGCGCTCGAACGGCTCGACGACCGCGGCCAAGACCTCCGGCGCGACGACACCGGCCCGCCGAGCGGCCTCGGTCGCGACCAACTCACGCCACGGCCGCGGGGGCCGGCCGAAGTAGGCCTCGCCCAGGAACGCCCCGACAATACCGCCCCGTCGGTACCGGCGAACGAACGCCTCAGCCCCACCGTCGAGCGGCGCGCGTGCCAATCCGCCGCGCCCGCCATCGACTTCCGAGGCGGCACCTGCCGATCCGCGCAGGCACCGTAACCACTCTGCGAGATGCCCCTCGTAGCCGCGCCGTACGAGACTACCGGTCTCGGCCAGCCGAAAGCCCTCCGGAACTCTCACGAGGGAGACTCCTCCTCCGGGCGTCGAAGCTCCCAGAGCTTCGCCTCGGCAGCGGCTCGCGCAAAGCTCTCGAGAAACGCAACCGAGAAGGCCCGACCACGATCCCCGCGGGCACCGAGCCAGCCCCGGAACGTGCCGAACAAGGGAGCCAACGCAAGAGCCTTCCAACCAGCCACCTCGCCGACGTGCAAACCGATCGCCGCGGCAATGGAGCTCTCGGCGTTCACCGCCCGTAGATGCAATCCGATCCGGGCGGGCGTCGCAACACGCACGGTACAGCCGAGCGCCACCAGTTCGGCACCCTCCTCTGCCACCGGCCCCCCCGCGGAGAAGCGCGCGCCGCCTGCCTCGGCCACCAGCACACGATTCCCGAGCGGCACGGCACCACCTTCCACATCGGCCTCGTGACGCGCCACGCCGACGCGCGGTCGACCTTCACGACCGAAGGACCGCACGGCCTCTCGCAGCGGAGCATCGAGAACCGCGCGCGGGTGGAGCCAGACAAAGCCCTCGACGGAGGGGTCGGGCAGCCGCGCCAACTCCGCGGCCGTGCCGAGCACGAGGACGGAGGGGCTCCAATCGGAGACGCCGCAGTCCGACGCGGGCGTCCCCGGCAACACGACCGTCCAGTCACACACGAAAGCCGCCGCGCTCACGCCGTCCCCCGTCCCGAGACCGCGCGTTCAAGCAAAGCCTCGCCGGCGCTCACGACTTCGTCGGGAGAGAGATCGGCCAGACACTCGTGCGTCCCGATGGGGCAATCGTTCCCACCGTGGCGCGAGCACGGCCGACAGGCGAGCTCCCGTTCGACGATCTGAACGCGGTCGCCGAGCGGGGCGAAGCCCTGTGCCGGCACCGTCGGACCGAACATCGTCACCACCGGTCTCCCGAGAGCAGCTGCAATGTGCGCGGGCGCGCTATCGTTTGCCAGCACGAGACGCGCGCGCGCGATCCACGCGACCGCATCGGCGATCGTGGTGCCACCGGTTGCGTCGATCGTGTCCCCACCGCCCTCCGCCACCAGGCGAGCGATCTCTCGTGCCAACGGTCGGTCGGACCGGGTTCCTACGACGACGACTCGATCGTTCCCGAGCGTCCGCAGACGCGCGGCGGCTTGGCCGAATGCGGCCGCCGGCCATTGCTTCGTCGCCCAGGCCGACCCCGGCGCTACGAGCAACAGGCCTTGGTCCGGCGGAACCCCTTCCGACTCGAGTCGCTCCTCGATCCGACGGGCTGATTCCGGCGCCACGCCGAGGTGCGGCATCGGCAGCTCCGTCGGCACCTGAATGCCGAGGCCCGCGACGAGCCCAATCAGCCGGTCTCGAGCATGCGCTCCGTCCTTCGCCACCCGGCGATGATACAACCACGCCCCGGGGCTTCCGGCATAACCGATCCGCATCGGTATGCGGGCCCGGGCGAGCAGCACCGACGTACGCAGGGAGCGCTGCACGCCGATCGCCACATCGAAGCCGTGCTTCGCGAGCGCATGAGACGTTGCCAGCAGACCGCCTAATCCTCTGTGTACTCCCCGCTTGTCGAACGCGATGACCCGGTCGTGTCCGAACGTCGGCGTGAGCAGCGACACCGCCTCGGGACGAACGAGCCACCAAAGTTCAGACTCGGGCCACGCGCCGGCAATCGTGCGAGCCAACGCGGTACTCAACACCACGTCGCCCAGAAAGCTGGTCTGCGCCAGCAAAACTCGCCGGGCCACTAGTGTACCGCCGTCGACATAGGGCTAACGGATTGCCGTCAATCGGCGTTCGTCGCAAGGAACGGCGACGCAGGAACATCGGCGATCTTCCGAGGAGACGCGGCGCCGCTACGGACGGCGACGCGCAGCAAGGCGTTGCCCCTGTGTCGACGGTGGTCCACGAGTGGCTCGACCCTTGCCCGAGCGCCCACCAAGGCGGACCGCCTCAGAGCGGGCTCGCCTCGTCGATCAGCATGACCGGAATGTCGTCTTCGACGCGGTAGCGCAACTTGCACGCCGCGCAGTCGAGCGCGTCGCCTCCGGTGGTCATGACGATCTCGCCCTTGCACTTGGGACAGACGAGAATCTCGAGAAGCTCTGGACTAATGGCCATTTTCGTCGCCCTCCTCAGGCGGCGTGGATCTCGCCGCGCAACCACTCCAGCTCGGCCGCCAACCCGTCGCGCAGCCCAGTCTTCGGCGTCCACTTCAGCTCTTCGCGGGCCGCATCGGCCGCCGCATGCGTATCGCGCACATCGCCCCGCTGCTTTTCGAGCCGCCGAACGGCTGGCTCGCGCCCCGTCAACTCTCCGATCATCCTGAGTACGTCGTTCACGCTGACGCGCGAGCCGCCGCCGATGTTGTACGCCGCTCCCGGCGTGCCGTTCTCGATCGCCAGCACGTTGGCAGCCACAGCGTCTCCGACGAACGTGAAGTCCCGCGTCTGTTCGCCATCGTCATAGAGCTGTAGCTCTTCGCCCTGAATCTGCGCGCGAAGGAACCGATTGAACGCCATATCCGGGCGCTGCCTCGGCCCATACACAGTGAAGTACCGCAGCGAGATGGTCGGAACACCGTAGGCCTGCGTGTACAGCCGACACAGATGCTCGGCCGCGAGCTTGCTCACCCCGTACGGAGAAATCGGCCTTGGGAGCGTGGTCTCCACCGTTGGGAGATCCGGAGCGTCGCCGTAGACCGATGAGGACGACGAGTACACCACTCGAGGCGGCGTCGACTGCGTCGCACACGCTTCGAGGAGTCTCTGCGTCGCGTGGATGTTGGAATCCACGTAGATCCGAAAATCCTGCCCCCAGCTCGCACGCACACCCGCCTGAGCGGCGAGATGGATGACCGCGTCGCAACCGGCGACCAGCGGCTCGAGATCTGCCGCAGCCAAGTCCGCCTCGACAAAGGTGAACCCGCTGTGCGTCCGCGGGCCGACCAGGTTCCGTTCCTTTACGGCGCGCGGGTAGTAGTCGAGAAAGCAGTCGACCCCCACGACCGAATCGCCGCGTGCGAGCAGCGCCTCGGCAACGTGCGAGCCTATAAATCCCGCCACCCCCGTCACCAGAACCTTCATCATCCGACCTCGTCAGCGGGTCCGTTAGCACGACTTTCCCGCAGGCGCAGCCGGTCACGGACCAGCGCGTACAGGCGGGCCTCGTCGGCGTCGCCCAGGGAGAAATCAACCCGTAGCGCGGCGAGGCGGCCGCGCGCGAACGGGAACCGGCAGAGCTTCACGAGATCCTTCTCCGTACACACCACGAGATCCGCGCCGTGCGCGGCCTTGTTGATCCGCTGCCAATCCGACTGGCTGAACCGGTGGTGGTCGGGGTACTCGAGCACCTCGACCGCCTGTGCCTCGAGCTGGCCGAGAAGCTCGTAGAAGGAGCGCGGTTCGGCGATGGCCGATACCGTGACGACCCGCCGCCCCACGAGATCGCCGAGTGACCGCGTCTTGAGCTCTCCGTCCTCCCAATGACTCAGACTCGTGGGCAGCAGTTCGGCGGCGAAGAGGGGTACGTCACCGGCGCGGCGGCGCAGCGTCTCGGCGAGCGGCCCCACGGGAGCCGTCTTCGTCACGACGATCGCATCGGCTCGCGACAGCGCCCCAATCGGCTCGCGCACGGGCCCGGCCGGGAGCAACGAACCGTTCCCGAAGCCGGATCGGCCGTCGACGAGGACGATGTCGACATCGCGCTCGAGCCTCCAGTGCTGGAAGCCGTCGTCGAGCACCACCATTTCGGCGCCCTCCTCCTCCACTGCGAGCGCGACCGCAGCAGCCCGATCGGCACCGCACACCACGGAACCCGAAAAACGCGCGGCGAGGAGGCAGGCCTCGTCGCCAATCTCGTCGACGCCCAACAGCGGCCGCCCGCCGCGGCCGACCACCACGGTGCGACCCGCGAGCCTACCACCGTACCCGCGGGTGACGATCGCCGGATTGAGCCCATCTTCGAACAAGCGGCTGGCCAGCCACAACGTCGCGGGGGTCTTCCCGGTCCCGCCGACCGTGAGATTCCCAACGCTGACCACCGGCACGCCTGCAGCCTGGCTGCGGAAAACCCCCACCCGATAGGCGCCCCGTCTTCCGGCCACCCCCAATCGGTAGCCCCAGGAGAGCGGCGCGAGGAGCGTCCGCAGCGGGCCCCGGTTCGACCAGCTGCGAATGAGTTGCTCGCGAATCGTCGGCGGCACGTCCGCGCTCATCGGCGGTCCACTCCGACCGACTCGGCGACGCAGTTCCATGTGTGCACGAGACTTCCCGCGCGCTCCTCGGCCACCCCTCGTGCGGCCTCGCCGGCACCCGCGTCGGGCCCCGCCTCGATGGTGTGGGAGATCGCCCGCGCAAGTTCGGCCGCATCGTGAACCACTGTCGCGGCACCAACCGCCTCGAGCCGCTCCGCGAGCTCGGCCACGGACTCGAGGTGCGGCCCGACCACGATCGGCACTCCACACCGCGCCGGCTCGAGCAGGTTGTGCCCACCCACGGGGACGAGCGAACCTCCGATGAAGCACAACGCCGAGGCCGCATAGCATCCGGCGAGCTCCCCGATCGTGTCGAGAAGCATGACGTCCGCGTCCTCGAGGGCCACTCGACGCGCCGCGCCGTCCGGAAGCTCCGTGCGTCGAACGTGTCGCGTGCTTTCCGCCTCCAGTAAAGCATCGATCGAATCGAACCGCTCGGGGTGGCGAGGCGCGATGATCCAGAAGGGCGCCACCGCCTGCCCCCCGAGAAGGCGCATCGCCGACAGCACGATCCGCTCCTCTCCGTCGTGGGTGGAGCCGGCGACGATGAGAGGGCGCGCCATGGCACGGATGTCCTCGAGAAATTCGGGACTCGGTGCGAGGCGGCCGTCCCCCTTCAGGGACCCCGTCACGACGACGCGAGCCGGATCGACACCCAGGTCCATCAGCCGACGCCGATCGTCGTCTGCCTGGACGCAAAAGCGAGTCACACGACAAAGAACACCCGCGCTCAGAGCCGGAAATCGCCCGAGCGTCGCCGCTGCGCTCTTCGACAACCGGCCGCTGACCTGAATGGTCGGAACGCACATCTCAGCCAGGGTCGTCAGGAGGTTCGGCCAGATCTCGTTCTCGCTGAACAGAAACAGATCCGGTCCCATGCGGCGCGCGACCTTGGATACGATGCCGGGAAGATCGAACGGAAATGCACGCACCTCCGCGAACGGAAGGATGGTCCGGGCGACGTCACAACCGGTAGCGGTGAGGGCACTGACGACGACGCGCCCTCCGGGGTGTTGCTCGTGCCAGCGCTCGACGAGAGGACCGATTCCCTCGATCTCCCCTACCGATGCCGCATGGGCCCACAGAGTCGGCACCGGCTCCGAAACCGGCCACCCGAACCCGAGTCGGTTGGTCAGTCCGCGGCGCCACGACGGCTTGAACAGCGAAACCACCCCGGCGAGGGGGCCGACCACCAGCACCGCGAACATCGCAACGAGGTTGTACAGACGCAGGCGCGTCGGCGGGGTCGAGAGGACGCCGGGCACTGTGACCGCGCTCAGTAGACCCACTTCTCGCCGTCGTAGCGAAACAGCTCGGTCACCTCGACGCGGTCGACGATCTCTGGCTGGAGCGCTCGCGCCGCCTCTTCGGTGGCTCCGACGAGGCGCATCGTCAGCTCCAGGTAGACGAGCTTGCCAATAGGGTTGGTCTCGACATTCGACAGCGGCAAGATCCGGAAATTGGCCGTATCGTACCCGATGTAGACGGCCTCCACGCCCGCCCCCGACGGGCGCCACTTCGCTTTGCTCAGGTTGAAGCGCTGGCGTTCGCGCAACTTCTCCATCCACCCGGAAGCGAAGGTCTCGAATCTCTTGCGGATCGTCTCCGGGTCGCCGGCGGCAGCGGCCGCCCCGCTCACCGGACCCATGCCCATCAGGAGGTTCCACGCCGGCTCGGACGCAACCAGCCCAAGCGCGATCATGATGCCTACCAAGCTCCCGATCCGTGTCATACCGACTCCTCCCGCCGCCTCCGAGGATGAGGCCCGCCGCGTGTATACTCCGCGGTGAGCTCGGATGCGACGCCCAGTGCCTCATCGGCTCGCTCCGTCGCGTGATTGAGGCGGCGCTCCAGCTCCAGCCGCGCCTCCTCCATCGCGTCGGACGAAGCGTCGGGAGCGACTCGAATGGGCTCTTCGACCACGTAGACGATCTCTGCACCGGGAAGCGGAATACAGAGCCAATCCCAACTCTTGCTGACGACGCGCTGGGGGCTCGACGCCGTCGAACAGGGATAAATCGGAAGGCCCGTGGCTCGTGCCAGCTGGACGACGCCGCCCTTCGCCGTGCATCGCGGCCCCCGCGGACCATCGGGCACCACGACGAGATCGCAGCCGCGCTGCGCCGCCGCCAGCATCCCCTTCAGACCACCAACCCACCCTCGAGACGACGAGCCATGGACGACCTCGACGCCGAGACGCTCGATGGCCCGCGAGATCAACGCCCCGTCGCGGTGGCGACTGTTCATGATGCACGCACCCGGCCCTTTGTACCCGAACGGAGTCATCACCATGCGCCCGTGCCAGAAGGCCATGATGAGCTGCTCATGGTTGTCGAACCGCGCGAGAATCTCCTCGGCGCCGAGGTAGCGGTGCCGACTCGTCGCTGCGATGAAGCGCAGCAGGAGGTGAATCAGATACCCCCCAGCCTCGACGACGAAGCGTTCGCGACGAGAGCCGCGCGGGATCAAGCGCACGTAGGACCCGTGTCGGCGACGCTCGTCATGCTCAACGCTTGCTGATCGTGGAGCCGCCGATACACCGCACCAAGCGCATAGAGCTCCTCGTGACTCCCCTCTTCCACCAGCCGACCGCGGTCGATCACGATGATCCGGTTGCAGCGCCGGATCGTCGAGAAGCGGTGCGCAATCACAAGAGTCGTACGGCCCTCCATCAAATGATCGATCGCATCCTGCACCAAGCGCTCCGACTCCGAGTCGAGCGCGGAGGTGGCCTCGTCGAGGATGAGGATGGGCGCGTTCTTCATCAGGGCGCGCGCGATCGCCAAGCGTTGTCGCTGCCCACCCGACAGCGTTACGCCGAGCTCGCCGACCACGGTGTCGTAGCGATCGGGCAGCGTCTCGATGAACTCGTGGGCATGGGCCACCCGCGCGGCGGCTTCGACCTCCGCGTCGGGGGCCGCACTGCTGCCGTACGCGATGTTGGCCCGGATCGTGTCGTTGAAGAGAAACGTGAACTGCGTGACGATTCCGATCTGCCCTCGAAGGGAGGCCAAGGTTGCGTCACGGAGGTCCGTACCGTCCAGGGTCACCCGCCCCGCCGTCGGGTCGTAGAAGCGAGGAATGAGGTCGGCCAACGTCGACTTCCCCGCGCCGCTCGGTCCGACGACCGCCACCGCTTCTCCGCGGCGCAGGACCAGGTCGATCCCGTCGAGCGCAGCCCTGTCTTCTAGCTCGCTCGACCTCAGGCCAGCCGCGGCCGACGCACGGTCGCCCGCGCGCTTCGGATAACGGAAGGACACTCCCTCCAGACGAATTGCGTCCATGATCGGCACGAGGTCGACTGCGCCCTCGCCTTCGTCGATCTCGTCGGGCTCGTCGAGCACCTCGAACACCCGACTGGCCGAAGCCAACCCACGCTGGATCTCCGAGTTCACCTTTGCCAGCCGCTTGAACGGCTCGTACACCAGCAACAGCGCCGCCATGAATCCGAGAAAGGCGCCCTGCGTTCGGGTCCCGGACAGGACGCTGTAGCCGCCGTACCAGATAACCCCCGCCGCCCCGAACGCCGCCAGCATCTCCATGAGAGGCTGGATGAGCGCCTTGGCCCGCGTCGCCTTCATCTGGTGGTGAAAGACCCGCCCGCTTTCCCCGGCAAACCGGCCCTGCTCGTACTCCTCCATCCCGAAGGCCTTCACCACGCGATTGCCCTGCGCGGTTTCCTGCAGCAAGGCGGCGAGCGTGCCGAGCGTCTCCTGGCCTGCGCGCGCGTGGCGGCGAAGCCGCTTCGACAGGTTCAACACGGGCAGTACCGCGATCGGAAAACCAACGAACGCGATGAGGGCGAGGGACCAGTCGAGGACGAAGGCCGCCAGCAAAAGCGCGATCAGCGAGGTCGTGTCCTGCAGGAGTGCGATCGTACTCTGCGTGAGGGCCGTGTTGACCTGCGTCACATCGCTCGTCGCGCGCGAAACGATCGAACCGGTAGGCGTACGATTGAAGAAGGACAGCGGCAAGTGCTGAACTCGCTCGTTCAACGCCTTTCGGAAGTCGACGACGATCCGCTGCGCGACCCATTCGATCAGGTAGCTCGACCCGTAGTTGGCGAGACTGCGTACCGAGAAGACCGCCAAGGAGAGGGCTGGCAGCCAGGCGAGCATCGCCCAGTCCCGCGCCGCGAAGATGTCGTCAAAGATGTCGCGAATGAGGAATGGGAGGTAGAAGGTGGTGGCACTGAAGACCATCATGCATGCCGCGCCGCCCACGAACCGCGGCCAGACGTACGGACGCAGATAGGACAGCAAGCGTCTGTAGCTCGTGCCGCGTTCCATCTCGTGCCGTGCCTACCGGAGTCCGCCGGGCTCGACAAACATCATGTCGGCCGCGATCTGCGCCGCGCGCCCTGCCGCACCGGGTTCGCCGAGAAGCTCGCGTACTCGTTGGAGGTCGGCTTGAATCTCGACGGCCCGAGCCGGATCGTCGAGAATCCCCCGCGCCTCGGCCGCGATGCGTTCTGGCGTGACCTCGTCTTGGAGAAGTTCAGGCACTACTCGCTTGTCGAGAACCAGATTCGGCATTCCGAAGAAGGGCACGCGCACCAGCGCCCGCGCGATGGCGTAGCTCAGGGGCGAAACGCGGTAGCAGATCACCATGGGCCGTCCGAGCAGCGCGGTCTCGAGCGACGCACTGCCCGACGCGACCAGGACCAGATCGGCTGCGGCTACGAGATCGTACGTTTGGTCTGCGAGCACCGGCAGGTGCGTCGCGCGATCGTCGCCCCCGGCGCGCAAGCTCTCGTCGACGACATCCCGCAGACTCTCGTCGGCCAGAGCGACCGCAGCGTGCACCGGGGCCGATAGCTTCCCGAGCGCGGCGGACATCGGAGGGAGGAGTTCCCGTACTTCGGCCCCGCGGCTCCCAGGCAGCAACGCCACGAGCGGCCTGTCGTCTTCGATCCCCAGCGCGCGCCGTACGTCAGCGCGCGAACGCTCGGCGCGGACCGTCTCCAGACCAGGGTGGCCAACGAACGTCACCTCCGTCAGGCCCCGGTACAGCTCCTCTTCGAAAGGAAACACGACGGCCAACCGATCTACGCGCCGTGCCAGAGTCTTGATGCGGTACCGGCGCCACGCCCAGACCTGCGGACTGACATAGTAGAGAACGGGAACCCCTGCCCGCTTCGCCACACCCGCGAGCCGCAGATTAAAATCGGGAAAGTCGATCAACAGCACCAAGTCGGGCTTCCGGCCATTGGGCCCGCGACCGAGGATCTCGCCACGCAGCCGGCGATAGGCGCGTACGACCGTCGAGAGCCGCGACGCCACTTCGGTAAACCCCATGATCGAGAGGTCTGCGGCCGGCACCGTGACGCTCATCCCTGCGGCCCGCAGGCGCTCTCCACCGACACCGCAGACCTCGACGTCGGGAACGAGGGTTCGCAACTCTCGAACGAGCTCCGCGCCGCGCAGGTCGCCAGACGCCTCTCCGGCAACCAGCAATACGCGTGGACTCATTCCGACTCCATGACGGACAGAATGCGCTCACACAGCTCGAGCGCGGCATGACCGTCCTCGCCGGTGACCGCCGGCCGAGCGCGCGTCCGAACCGACGCCACGAACGCCCGAATCTCGGCCTCGAGGGCATCCGCCTCGCCGAGATCGATCTGCTCCCAGGTCACCCCGGCGAGCCCCGTCGTCCCGGGCGAGCGTCGCGCGATCTTTATGGACCGTTCGCCGAGATCGATCGTCAGGTACGTGTCGGTTTGGAAGAGCCGGAGCTTGCGTTCGCGCTTGAGCGACACGCGACTCGCCGTGATGTTGGCGATTCCACCACCGGCGAAGCGAAGCCGCACGTTCGCAATGTCCGGCTCGGAGGTGACCACGGGCACCCCAACCGCTTCCAGGGAAACGATCTCATGGGGAACCAGGAGGCGCACCAGGTCCAGGTCGTGGATCATCAGGTCGCGCACGACGTCGACGTCGGCTCCCCGCTCGGTGAACGGCGCCAAGCGATGACATTCGAGGAACCGAGGTGCGGTGATCTCTCTTGCAAGCCGCGTCAGCGCCGGGTTGAAGCGCTCCAGGTGGCCCACTTGAAGGATTCGGTCCTCCGCCTGTGCGAGCGCGACGAGAGCGGCGGCTTGTGTCGTGTTCGTCGCGAGCGGCTTCTCGATGAGGCAATCGACTCCCGCCGAAAGCAGCCGCGACCCGATACGCTCGTGATGGGTCGTCGGAACGACGACGCTCGCACAATCAATGTGGCCGATGAGTTCGCCGACATCCTGAACCGCCTGACAGCCCAGGCGTTCGGCCAGAGAACTCGCTCGCTCCAGGTCGACATCGGCGACCCCGACCAAGTCGCAGTCCTCGAGCGCCGCATACTTCTCCGCGTGAAACGTGCCGAGATAGCCCGCCCCGACGACGGCCGCTCGAAGCTTCTTCGGCGTGCTCACGATTCCTCCTCGGGGTCGAATGCCAACACCACGATGCCAGCCTCGTCTGCCGCAGCGAGCAATCGGTCACGTTCGAGGAGCAGAGTGCGCCGCGCCTCGACAGCCAAGACCTTCGCGCCGACCTCCGCCATGAGGTCGATCGTCTTCGGACCGACCGCCGGCACGTCGAAGCGCAAGTCTTGTCCAGGCTTACTCGCCTTAACGACGACCGCGCCACCTCGTCCGAGCTCCCCACCTCGACGAATCGCCGCGTCCGTCCCTTCCACCGCCTCGATCGCAAGCACGAGCCCCGCTTGAACGACGACGGTCTGGCCGATCTCGAACGTGCCGGTCATGCGCGCGACCCTCCGCCCAAACAGAACGTCCTCCCGATCACGGGCCTTCGGCTTCTTGCGGCTCAGAACGCCGGGCTCCGGCAAAAGCTCCGGCAGATACTCCGTCGACGGAATCACCTCGATCCCATCGGCCTCGAGCTCGGATGCGATTCCTCGGAGCAGCTTGTCGTCCTGAACGCTGCGCGTCTTGGCGAGAAAGGTGGCTCCCCGCAGGTCCGGTTTGAATCCACCAAAGAGCTTCACCTTCGCGATGCCGCCTGCCATCACCGCCTGACGACAGCCGCCGCTCTTCAGCGCCTTGATGATCTTGCCCAGTTCGCCAACACGCACCCACGTGCACTGCTGCACCTCCGCCTCGAGTTCCGGCTCGGTCTCGCCGCGATGCGCGACGGCAACGACGGGGACCCCCGCTGCGCGTGCCCCAGACGCGACGAGTCGTGGGAAGATCCCGTTTCCGGCGATCAGCCCCAGCGGCTCCACGGCTCCCCCCCGGCGGTCCACGAGAAATCCCTCGAGCGCATCCCGGCTCACGGCCGGGTCACGCCACGCTCACTCGCCGCCACGAAGTCGGCCATGGCCGCAGCTGCGGCAGAATCCGGCAGCTCGTTCTTCACTGCCTCGACGGCCTCCGCGACCCGGAGCTTGGAGGAGAACAGCAACTTGTACGCGCGCTTCATCTCGCGCACTTGGTCCGCCGTCATGCCCCGCCGCTCGAGCCCAACCTGATTCAGACCCTTCAGCTCGGCGCGATTCCCGTTCGCCATACAGAACGGCGGGACATCCATCACCACCATCGACCCGCCGCCGATGAAGGCCGACTCACCGATCCGCACGAACTGCGCGACAGCAGCGAGACCCGAGACGATCGCATAGTCCCCGATGTCGATGTGCCCAGCGAGCGCCGTCGAGTTCACCATCACTACATGGCTTCCGATGTTACAATCGTGGCCCACGTGGCTGTAGTTCATGAACAGGTTGTCGTCGCCGACCGTCGTTTCCATCCCGCCGCCTTCGGTTCCGAGCGAGAGGGTGGCGAACTCGCGAATGCGATTGCGAGCACCGACCGTGAGACGGCTTTGCTCACCCGCGTACTTCAGATCCTGAGGAATCGACCCCAGTACCGCATAGGGGAATACCTGATTGTCCTCGCCCAGAGTCGTATGCCCATCGATGTGCGCATGATGCTCGACGCGCGTACCGCGACCGATCCGGACTCGCGGCCCGACGTAGGCGCCAGGACCAATCTCGACCCCCGGAGCGATCTCGGCCTCTGGCGACACGATCGCGGTCGGGTGGATCGTCGGACGCTCTGGCACCGGAGCCGCTTGCGCAACGGCAGTCTCGGGCTCGACCTCGACGGCGGAGAGGTCGGCCTGAGCAACGATCTGTCCGTCAACTGAGGCAACGCCGCGCATCTTCCAAAGCGGGCGATGCTTACGTTGAAGAGTGACTTCGAGCTGCACCCGGTCACCCGGCACTACCTGTCGACGGAACTTCACGTGGTCGAGCCCAGTCAGCACCAGGAACAGCCTCGACTCGTCGTCCTCCATGTCTACCGAGAGCCCGCCGCGGTGCGTCCCCTGCACGAGTAGGCCACCCGCCTGCGCCATCGCCTCGCACAACAGCACCCCTGGCATGATGGGGTGGCCGGGAAAGTGCCCCGCGAAGTGCGGCTCGTTCAACGTGACGTTCTTCACGGCAACGATGCGGTGATCCGCCTCGAACTCGACGACCCGGTCGACCAAAAGGAACGGATACCGGTGCGGCAGGAGCCGCGAGATGTCTCGGCCGGACAACATGGGGGCGTCGCCTCCGTCCTCCCTACGACTGCTTGTCGAAGGATTTCAGAACCTCGTCCGTGATGTCATCCGAAGACTTGAAGTAGAGTACGGGGCTCGAGCCGAGCTCGAGGACCAGCGTGTAGCCTTGCTTGTCACCAATGTCCTTGATGATCGCCTGCAGGCTCGCGACGATGGTGCCGGTCAGCTCCTGATCCTTCGTCTGGAGCTCCGCCTGGGAGTCCTCGAAGTCGAGCTTCAAGTCAAGGCGCTTGCGCTCGAACTCGTCGGCGAGCTTGCGCCTCTCCTCCTCACGCATCACGACGGCGCGACGCTCGAGATCTTCCTTCATTTTCTCGAGCTCTTCCTTCTTGCCCTGCAGGCGCTTCTCCAGCTTATCGACCCGAACCTTGAAGTCGGCCTTGGCCTTCTTGCCAGCCTTGGAGTTCATCAACGCCCTCTGGAGATCGACGTAGCCGATCTTGACCGGCTTCTCGTCCTGGGAGAAGGCGGGAACCACACAGGCCACGACGAGGGCGATGACCGGGACGATCCATTTCGATGCTCGCATGCTCATAACTCCTCCGTGCGCCTGACAGCGCGCGGCCAAATCAAAGGGGAGCGCCGAACGAGAATTGGATCGGCTGCTTCTCTTCGTTCTCTTCCGGGTTCAGCGGAACGCCGAACTCAATTCGTAACGGTCCAAAGGGCGACAGCCAACGGATGCCTAGTCCCGTGGAGTACCGCAAGTTGCCGACGTCGATGCCATCCTCCTGGAGCCAGGCATTGCCCAGATCGAAGAACGCGACGCCCCGCAGCCCAACCTCTTGGAACAGCGGGAAGATGATCTCCGTCTGTACGATCAGCTGGTTCGTACCACCGATCGGTTGGTTGTTGATCTCCTCGCCCTGGGGGTTGAACGTGCTCTCCCGCGGCCCCAGCGAACGGATCTCGTACCCGCGAACCGTATTGATTCCGCCGGGGAAGTAGCGATCGATGAGAGGCAGTTCCTTACCCGAAATCCCCTCCTCGCCAAGCCCCCACGCCACGCGCCCACCTGAGGAGAACACGAGCGGACCGATTCCAGGAATCCGGTAGATCGGGACGAACCAGCGCCCACGACCGGAGAACTTCAGAAACCGCGTCTCGCCGCCCAAGCCGGCGACCTCGAAGGAGAAGTCCTGAAATGAGCCGTCCGTGGGATCAAACGCGTGATTCAACGTGTTGCGCAGAATCCCTGGCGCGATCGAGGAGATGAAGGTGCTCCCCTCCGAGGCAAAGATACTGGGCGGGGCATCCGGCGCAATGTCAGAGATCTTGGCGCGCTCGAGCCGATACTCGAGGCCGAACCGCGTGTCCTGGAGCGAAACGGGCGGAAGGAACGGCAAGAACTTCACTCGGTCGATGTCGAGGGCCTCGAACGGATACAGGGCCCGGATCGACAGACCGGTGGCCTCGCGCGTGAAGTCCGGGAACTGCAACTGCGCGGTGAAGATGGTCCCGGTCATGAGGAGATTCGTGTCGAGAAAGTAAGGATCGGTGCCAGACAAGAAGATGTTGCGCCGGACCGAGCCGATATCGGCATTCGCCACGACGCGCAGCCCTCGCCCGAGGAAGTTGTTCTCCGAAACGCGAACGTTGAACAGGAAGCTGTCTGCAGAGCTGAAGCCAGCGCCCGCGCTGAACGACCCGGTCGAGCCTTCCTTCAGATCGACCAGAACGTTGATCTGATCGGCCTCGTCGGCCTTTCGCGTCGTGACGTTGACCTCGGAGAAGAAGCCGAGGCGTTGCAGAGCGTCTCGACTGCGGCGCAAGTTGGTCGCCGAGAACTTCTCCTGCTCATTGATCTTCATCTCGCGACGAATGACCTTGTCGCGCGTCTTGGTGTTCCCAGTGACCTCGATCTTGCCGATCTTGACCGGCGTGCCCTTGCTCACCCGGAAGGTCACGTCGACCTTCTTCTCATCCGGGCGAATCAGCGTCTCAGGCTCCACGTTCGCAAAAGCGAAGCCCAGATCGCCGTAGACATCGGTGAGTCGCTCGACGTCGGTGCGCAGCAGGCTCGAACGGAAGACGGCCCCTTCCTGCGCCTCGATCGACTTCTGCAGATTCTCTACTGTGAGGATCTCTTCCTGGTAGTCGCCGGCGAAGCGGATTTCGCCAAAGTCGTACGGCTCTCCCTCCTCGATCTTGGTCGTGATGAGGAGTTCGTCGCCATCGCGCGTGACCTCGGGCTTCTCGACCTTCACGTTCACGTATCCGTGATCGAAGTAGAAGGCGGTGACGCGCTCGATGTCGGTCTTCAGATCCTCGCGATTCAACGTGCCCGAGCTGAAGATCCACGACAGGAACCACGCCTCCTGCGTGGCCATGATCGACTTGAGCTCGCGATCAGAGAAGTTCTCGTTGCCTTCGAAGAGGATCTCACCGACGCGAATCGGCTCGCCCTGCTCGATCTTGTAGACGAGGTCGACGTCGCCCGTACCGGTCGGCACCATCTCAGGCGTGATCACGACGTCGAGGTAGCCCTCTTTCTCGAAGAGGCCGCGGGCCGCCTCTACGCCGCGCCGCACCTTCTCCGGGTCGTAGATCGTGCGCCCACGCACGCCCAGCGCCTCTTCGAGCTCCTCTTCCTTGACCTCAGTGTCCCCTTCGAGGGTCACGTCTCGAATGAGGGGCCGCTCGACCACGCGGAACAAGACGTCCACTTCATTCGAACCGGGGATCTGCTCGACCTCGATCTGGACGTCGTCAAAGAAGCCCATCCCGTAGACCGAGCGGAGGTCCGCATCCAGCTGCGGAAGACTGATCCGCTCACCGGCCTCCGAGGCAATGTGCACCAGGATCGCGTGTTCGTCCACACGCGTGTTGTCCACGATCTCGATCGAGCGCACGCGCGGGAACTGCTGCCCGACGGCCTCGACCGCGGTGAGGAGAAGGCTGCAGCACACCACCATTGCCGTGAGCAGCAAGGGAATGTTGCACCGAATTCTCATGCCGCCTCGATGCGTCCGTGCGTGAGGCGAAGCCGGCGATCCATCGCCCTGGCCAGCCGGTCGTTGTGCGTCACGATGACACACGTCGTCCCTGCCTCGCGATTCAGCTCGACCAGAAGGCGCTCGACGTCGCTCGCAGTGCTCGGATCTAGATTTCCGGTCGGCTCATCGGCCAAGACCAGGTCTGGCCGGCGCACGAGGGCGCGTGCCACGGCGACCCGCTGCTGCTCGCCGCCGCTCAGCTCGCCGGGCCGGTGCTCCAGGCGGTCGGCGAGCCCTACGCGGTCGAGGATGGCCTCGGCCGGCTCTCGAGCGTCGTTGGGATGCGCTCCGGAGATCAAGATCGGCATCATCACGTTCTCGAGAGCGGTGAAATCAGGCATGAGGTGATGGAACTGAAACACGAAGCCGATCGAGTCGTTCCGAAACTTGGCGAGCTCTTTGTCCCCCTGGGCCCCGATGTCGACGTCGCCGACCCGCACCAAACCGCTCGTTGGACGTTCGAGGCCACCGAGGATGTGCAGCAGGGTGCTCTTCCCGACCCCCGACTCGCCGACGATCGAAACGGTCTCGCCGCGCTCGACCGACAGGCTGATATCGGAGAGCACGCGCACCGACCTGGGGCCGTCGACGAACTCCTTGACCACTTCGCAGGCCTCAATGTGCGCTTCTTGCCCCACCCCACTGCCGGCTCACTCGTAGCGGATCACTTCGACGGGCGCGAGGCGTGCCGCCTGGCGAGCAGGGTAGATCGTGGCGAGGACGCAGATGAGGATGGAAGCGCCCGCTACCAACAGGAAATTCTCCGGCTCCAGCCGCACGGGGACGGTGTTCACGTAGAAGACGTCCTTGGGCAACTCGATGAACTGGTAGCGCCGCAGCAGTAGCGAGCCGACGAGCCCCCCGGCGATCCCGAGGGCGGTCCCAAGGATACCGATCAGCGCCCCTTTCATGATGAAGATCCGGCCAACTGCGCGATTCGTCGCACCCATGGACTTGAGGATGGCGATGTCCTTCCGGCGCTCCATCACCACCATGATGAGGGTCGCTGCAATGTTGAAGGCGGCGACCAGCACGATTAGGAGGAGCACGATGAACTGGATGAACTTCTCGAGCTTGAACGCCACGAAGAGGTTTCGGTTCACCTCCATCCAGTCCCGCGCGTAGTAGGGATACCCCAGCCTCTCCTCGATGTCGTCGGATACTTCGCGAGCAGCATTGATGTCGCCCAGCCGCACCTCGACCCCGCTGACGGTATCTTCCATTTTGAAGAACCGCTGCGCGTCCGCGATCGCCATGTACAGAATCGTCGAGTCGTAGTCGTACATCCCCGAATCGAACACACCGCCGACCGCGTACCGCTTGATGCGGGGCACCATTCCCACCGCGGTGGCCGAGCCCAGAGGGGACATCAGGTTGATCCAATCGCCGACGCCGACGCCGAGCGACTTGGCAAGCTCGAAGCCGAGCAGCACCTGAGGGACGTCGATCCGCTCGAGCTCTCCGTCCACGAAGCGCTCGACCGGCATCTTCTCGCCGAGGTGATCGGGTGAACCCCGAATGACGTGACGCCGCACCTCGACCACGTCGTCGATCCGATCCGGCTCGACACCACGCACGACGGCTCCAGATACCGCGTCCGCACTGCTGACCATCGCCTGCCCGTAAACGAAGGGTGCGGCCTTCGCGACGCCGTCGGTCGACGCAACGATCTCTTCGGTCGCGCCGGCATTGCGCAGCGCACCCCCGTGGCTCAGAACGACGATCTGCGGATTGAAGCCGAGAATCCGATCACGCAGATCTTCTTCGAAGCCCGTCATGACCGCGAGCACGATGCACAGAGTCATCACGCCGATCGCCACGCCCCCACCGGCGATCAGTGCGATCAGCGAAACGAAAGCCTCGCGACGCCGGGCACGGAGGTAACGCATTCCGACCGACAGCTCCCACGAGCCCCACCACGAGTTCATTACGGCCGCTCGGCCCGAAGCAGCGGGAAGAGGATCGCATCGCGAATCGACGGCAGGTTGCAGAGCAACATGACCAGGCGATCGATCCCCACACCGCAGCCGGCTGCGGGCGCCATGCCGTACTCGAGTGCCGTGACGTAGTCCTCGTCCATTGGGTGCGCTTCTTCGTCGCCCTGCGCACGGCGTGCGACCTGCGCGGTGAAGCGCTCGCGCTGATCCTCGGGGTCGTTCAGCTCCGAGAAGCCGTTCGCGATCTCCCGACCCACGACGTAGAGCTCGAAACGATCCACGAGGAACGGATCACCGTCGCGCGGGCGAGCCAGCGGAGAGACCTCGCGCGGAAAATCCAGGACGAACGTCGGCTGAACCATTTCGTTCTCGAAGAGATGCTCGAACAGCTCCGTCGTGATCTTGCCTGCACCCGCGCCCGCCGGCGGCTGGACGCCGTTTTTCTTCGCGATCTCGGCAGCCTTTGCGTCCGAACGCAGGTCGTCCGGCGAGCAGCCCACCCGCTCCGCCGTCGAATTCACGAGAGACAGGCGCGCCCAGGGCTTCCCGAGATCGATCTCGTGATCCCCATAGGTGATCTTGGTCCCGCCGTGCAGAGTCTGCGCGAGCCCAACGACCATCTCCTCCACCAGCGGCAGAAGGTCGTCCACCGTCGCGTACGACTGATAGAACTCGAGCATCGTAAACTCGGGGTTGTGGCGCGTGGACAGACCTTCGTTCCTGAAGTTCCGACCGATCTCGAAGACCCGCTCGAAGCCACCCACGAGAAGCCTCTTCAGGTACAGCTCCGGCGCGATCCGAAGCTGGAGCTTCATGTCGAGAGCGTTGTGGTGGGTGAGGAAGGGCTTCGCGGCCGCCCCGCCCGCTACGGTCTGAAGAATGGGAGTCTCGACCTCGAGGAAGTCACGGCTCGTCAGAAATCCGCGGAGGCCAGCAAGAATCTTCGCGCGCCTCTGGAACGATTCTCGCACCTCGGCGTTGCTCAGAAGATCGAGGTATCGCTGCCGGTAGCGGATCTCGACGTCGGTCAGCCCGTGCCACTTCTCGGGGAGCGGATGCAGGCACTTGGCCAGAAGCCGCATCTCCGTGGCCGCGATCGTGAGCTCGCCCGTCCGGGTACGGAAGACCCTGCCTCGGACCCCGATCCGGTCGCCCAGGTCGAGGCCCTTCACGAGGAGAAAGGTCTCCTCGTCGAGCTGATCCTTGCGGAGGTAGGCCTGCAAGCGGCCCGACGCATCCTCGATCACCGCGAAGGCGGCCTTGCCGAAGCTGCGCTTGGCCATCACCCGACCGGCGATGACGACCTCTCGGCCCAACTCTTCTAGTGCCGGGGTGTCGTCGCCGGCGTGGGTCTCGAGGATTTCACCCGCGCGGTCCTCGGGCCTGAAGTCGTTGGGATACGCGAAGCCCGACGCCCGCAGAGTCGCAAGCTTGGCTCGCCGGGTCGCAGTCAGATCGTCTTCGCTCACGGGGACTCGGCTCATGCGGGCTCCCAATCGTCCGAAGCCCGCGAGTAGCGGCCTAAGTAACCGTCGAATCCGCCTCCCGTCAACGTAAGGAGGTCTCGGGCCGGTCTTTCGTGGCCGAATACTTGCGGCGCCGGCCGAATCGGAATAACCCCTGGAACGAACGTGATCACGCGGATCGCCCGGCCCTACTGGATCGTTGGCCGTCTGCTCCTTCTCGGGCTGGCGGCCCTCTTCGTCGCGACCGCGATTTCCAGCGTGGTTCGTGGTCGCCTGAGTCGCGCGGGAATGGAGCGCGGCTCTGCCGCCTCGGCTCCTACGCACGAGGCGACGACGGACCCTCTGTCTGCGTACCTCCCGATGGCCCGGCGGGACCTGTTTGCCGCCGCCCGCGAGGACGAGCCGGGCGAAGTCCGGGCGACGACCACGGCCTCGAGCGGCCCGGCCGACCTGAAGCTTCTGGGGACCGGGGGCAGCGGCGACTTCCGCTACGGGATCGTCGAGGACCAAAAGGCCAAGGAGCAGAAGCTCGTACGACTGGGGGACTCGCTCGACGGAGCCGAAGTAGCCGAGATCGGCTGGCGGAGACTCGTCCTGCGCCGGGGCCCCAAGGAAGAGGTCCTCCTAGTGCCGCCGGATCTCGGGGTCAGTGCCACGTCCAAGAAGGGGCCAAAGCGTACCGCCAATGCTCGGACCGGAACCGCGTCGGCATCGAAAGTCCGCAAGCTCGGCGACGACCGGTTCATGATCGGGCGGGACGAGGTGAACCACCAGCTCGAGAACCTGTCGACGCTCTTCACCCAGATGCGCGCGGTTCCGAGCATGAAAGACGGCAACACCCAGGGCTTCCGCGTCTTCGCCATCCGCCGCGGCAGCCTGTTCCAGCAGCTCGGGCTTCGGAACAACGATGTGGTACAACGGATCAACGGCACGGAGCTCACGGACCCCACACGAGCCATGGGCCTGTTCGAGAATCTGAAGGGGGAGACGCGACTCAGCGTCGATGTGTTGAGGGGGGGGGAGCCACGGACGCTTTCGTACGAAATTCGGTAGTACCCCGAACGCTCGCTCTCCTCGTGATGGTGGCGCTGTGCGCGCGGATCATTCAGCCGGTCGCCGCACGGGCCGACGATCTGCCCCCCTCACCGGGCGACAGCGCACCGCACGCGCTGGGTCCCGACGACCTCGTACTCATGGACTTCCAGGATGTGGAGCTGCCCACGCTCGTGAAGTTCATCAGCGAGATCACCGGCCGGAACTTTCTCCTCGACGACAAGGTCCAGGGCCGCGTGTCGGTCGTCTCGCCCAAGGAGATCACGGTGCGGGAAGCCTACCAGGTCTTCCAGTCCGTCCTCCAGGTGAAGGGTTTCACCCTCGTCGAGTCGGGCCCGATCACCAAGATCATTCCGATGAAGGATGCGAAGGCGACCCACCTGCCGCTGTCGAAGAAGGGCCAGAACAACGACACGTTCGTGACGCAGATCGTCCCGTTGCTACACATCGCCGCCGACGCGGCGACCGCGCTCCTGCAGCCCCTGGTCTCGCGCGATGGCCTGATCAGCGCCTACGCGCCCACGAACTCCATCATCGTCATCGACACCGCGGCGAACATATCACGCCTGATGGACATCATCACCCAGCTCGACGTCGCCGGCCAGGAGCGCACCGTCGAGGTCATCCCACTGCGCTACGCGTTCTCCGGGGAGCTTGCGGCGATCCTTCTCGACGCCGTCGAGGAATCGGGGAGCACGAGCAAGCCACGACGGTCCGGCAGCTCCTCGGTGACGAGTGTTGCCGCCGGAACCCGGAAGTCCACGACTGCGGGCAAATCGGCCGCGCTGAAGATCGTGCCCGAAGAACGGTCGAACTCGATCGTCGTGATCGGCAGCCCATTCCAAATCCGACAGGTCCGCGCCCTGATCAACAAGCTCGACGTACCCCTACCCCGAGGCGGCGGACGCATTCAGGTCTACGGGCTGCGCTACGCCGACGCGGTCGAGCTCGTGCAGGTCCTCGCCGACCTGCTCGGGATCTCCGTCTCGTCACCTGTTCGCCAAGCCCTGCCCGGTCGTTCGGTCACGACGGGAGGCGGGCGCTTCGGAAACGGCGGTTCCTCGAACCAGCCGTTTGGACGCAGCGTGATCGGAGGCCAGGGCGCGGGCAGTCTCGGTGGATTGGGCGGGCGCAACCCGCCGTCGGCCGGAACGCGGGCGGGCGGCCAGGGAGCGTCTAGCGCGGGGACCGGCGGCGGCGCATTCGAGCTGGAAGGAGACGTGCGCGTCACGGCCGACCCAGCGACGAACTCGCTGGTCATCGCGGCCGCTCCACAGGACTACGAGACGCTGCGCGACGTGATCCAACAACTCGACGTCCCGCGCCCCCAGGTAATGGTCGAGGCACTCATTTTCGAGATCACGGTGAACAAGGCGCGCGAACTCGGCATCGAGTTGCAGGGCGGCACGTCGGTCGGCGACGGAAACGGAGTGCTCCTCGGACAGACGAACTTCAAGAACATTGGCGCGCTGAGCTCCGCACTCACCACCGGCGACACCTCGGCCCTGGCTGCAGTCCCCGGCCTACTCGGAGCGCTCGTCAGCCAACAGGTGATCCAGCTCCCAGACGGCACCGAGGTGCCCGCCGGCATGGCGGTGATCTCGGCGCTCCAAGGCAGTTCCGACATCAACGTGTTGTCGGCACCGAACATCCTCACCTCCGACAACGAAGAGGCTGAGATCGTCGTCGGCCAGAACGTGCCCTTCGTCAGCAGTCGGGCGACGAACCAGACCAATCTCTCGAACACGTTCAGCCAAATCGACCGCAGAGACGTCGGCATCACACTGCGAATCACGCCGCAGATCACGCAGGGCGACAGCGTGCGCCTCTTCGTGTTCCAGGAGGTGTCCGCCCTCGTCCCCACGAGTGAAGCTCAAGTCCTGCAGCTCGGGCCGACGACCTCGTTGCGCTCCGCGACGACGACCGTCGTCGTCGGGGACGGCGAGAGCGTCGCGATCGGCGGCCTGATCAACGATCGCTGGACGGATACCGAGCAGGGCGTGCCGTACCTGACAGACATCCCCGTCCTCGGCCAGCTGTTCACCTTCGAGACGAAGACCAAGGAGAAGGTGAACCTGATCATTCTCTTGACGCCGCGCATCGTGCAGGACCAAAAGGACATGCGGGTCCTCGCCGACGAGAGTCGCTACCGCTTCCGGGATTCGGTCCAGGGACGCGGTGGACGATTCGGCGGCACCATGGGCAGCCTCGTACCGAACCGATTGCGCTCGCTGCCGGCCGAAGAAGGCGGCGTCCTCCTACCGTCGGTCGATCTCGGAGCCGGCCCGGGAGCCTACTGATGGCCGACGACACCCCGGAGGCCCCTGTCGGCCTACCGGACTCTGCGACCGCGAGTGCGCTCGCGGATCGTTTCGGCCTCGAGTTCCGGGACACGATCGAGGTTCCGCAACTCGACCCCGCGCTCGTCGGCCAACTGCCCATCCAGTACGCGCGACGAGCGGCCTGTCTTCCGCTGCGCGAGCGCGAAGACGGGGCGGTCGAGGTCGCGCTTGCCGACCCCCGCGCAGCAGAAGTCGTGGGCGACCTCCGGGCCCTCTTCCGCCGACGCATCGTACCCATCGTGGTCCCCGGATCTGCGATCCTCGAGAGCATCAACCGCGCGTACGACGACGCCCAGGGATCCGCCGAGTCCGTCATGGGCGACATCGAGGAAGGTGGCCTAGACGAGGTCGCGCACGAACTCGAAGAGCCTCGCGACCTCCTCGATGCCGACGACGACGCGCCGATCATCCGCCTGGTCAACTCCTTGTTGTTCCAGGCGGCAAAGGATCGCGCGTCGGACATTCACATCGAACCGTTCGAGCGCGACGTGATCGTGCGCTTTCGAATCGACGGCATTCTCTACGACGTCCTCAAGCCTCCGCGCCGGTACCACCCGACGATCATCGCACGCATCAAGATCATGGCCGGGCTCGACATCGCAGAGAAGCGTCTCCCTCAGGACGGCCGCCTTCGGTTCCGCGTGGCCGGGCGGGACATCGACGTGCGCGTCTCGACCGTACCTACACAGTTCGGCGAGCGAGCCGTACTGCGACTTCTCGACCGAACGGGCACGCTCCTGCGTCTCGAGGACCTGGGACTCCTGGGTGCGAACCTCGACAACCTCGGGCAACTGATCGACCGCAGCCACGGCATCCTCCTCGTCACGGGCCCCACCGGAAGCGGCAAGACGACGACGCTCTACGCGGCGCTGACTCGTCTCAACTCCAGCTCCCGCAACATCATCACCATCGAGGACCCAATCGAGTACCAGCTACACGGCGTCGGCCAGATCCAGGTGAATCCGAAGATCAATCTCACGTTCGCAAACGGTTTGCGCTCGATTCTGCGCCAGGACCCAGACGTCATCATGGTCGGTGAGATCCGCGATCCAGAGACGGCCGAGATTGCCATTCAGGCGGCGCTCACCGGCCACCTCGTCTTCTCGACACTCCACACGAACGATTCTTTCGGCGCGCTGTCTCGCTTGATCGACATGGGCATCGAGCCATTCCTGGTTTCGTCGTCGCTCAATGGCGTGATGGCGCAGCGTCTCGTGCGGCGCGTTTGCCCAACGTGTCGAGCGCCGGATACCTCCACCGCGGCCACCGAGCGCGAACTGGGAATCCCCGCCGGAACCCGGATTTACCGCGAGGGCGACGGGTGCGATGACTGCAAGGGAACGTCGTACCGCGGCCGAAGCGGAATCCACGAACTTCTTCCCATCGACGACGAGGTTCGAAGCCTCATCATGCAGCGCAGCGACGCTGCCGCGATCCGACGTCTCGCAACGAGCCAGGGAATGCGCACCCTACGGGCCGATGGCGCGTCCAAGATCACCGACGGGACGACCACCGTCGCCGAGGTGCTTCGCGTGACGCAAGACGACATCGTCACCTAGGTTCTCCTCAATGCCGGTCTTCGCTTACAAGGGGCTCAACGACAGTGGGCGAAACGTCCAGGGCGTCGTCGAAGCCGACAGCGCTCGCGCCGCGCGCGCCCGACTGCGCAAGGACGGCGTCTATCCGACTGCCGTCGTCGAGGAGTCCGCCGAGCCGTCGGCCACGGCGTTCTCCTGGAGGCCCAGCGCCCGCGTATCGACCGCCGACGTGGCTCTGATCTCCCGACAGCTCGCGACGCTGCTGTCCGCCGGCGTACCCGTCGTCGAAGCGCTCTCCGCGGTCGGGGAGCAAGCAGAACGTCCGGCGGCCACGCGGGTACTCTCCCACCTCCGCGACGACGTGAGCCAGGGAACGTCGCTCGCCGACGCGATGGCAGAGCACCCGAGCGTCTTCCCCGGGCTCTACGTCGGCATGGTGCGCGCAGGCGAGACCGCCGGCGCACTGGACCTGGTCCTCGAACGCCTGGCGACCCACACCGAAGGACAGACCCGACTCCGCGCGAAGGTGAGGAACGCTCTCGCCTACCCCGTCATCATGAGCTGCATCTCCGGCGGAATCGTCCTGCTCATGCTCGGCTTCGTCGTGCCGAAGGTCACCCGGATCTTCGCCGAGCAGGAGCAAGAGCTCCCGCTGCCGACGCGCATTCTGCTCGGGGCGTCCAACGCGATCACCGAGAGCTGGTGGCTGCTCCTCCTCATCCTGCTCGCGTTGGTCGCAGGCGGGCTTGCCTTTGCGCGACGGCCGGGAGGCCGAGCCTGGATCGACCGCCGGTTGCTCTCGCTCCCGCTGCTCGGCCCCATCCTTACGAAGGTCGCGGTCGCGCGGTTCTCGAGCACCCTGGCCACGCTTCTCGGCAACGGCATCCCGCTGCTGGGTTCGCTGGAGCTCGCTGGCCAAGTCATCGGCAACGAAGCTCTCCGTGAGGCCATCGAAGAAGCCCGAACCGCCATCCGCGAGGGACAGAGCGTGGCCGAGCCCTTACGCCGCTCGGGGCTCTTCCCGCCGCTACTCACGCGAATGATCGCGGTCGGCGAACGCTCCGGCGACCTCGAACCCATGCTCGAGCGCGTGGCAGACGCCTACGAGCACGACGTCGAGAGTAGCCTGGCCGGCCTGACCGCCGTGTTGGAGCCCTTGATGATTCTGGTGATGGGCGGTGTCATGCTCTTCGTCGTGCTCGCCATCTTACTCCCGATCTTCGAGATCAACTCGCTGGTCAGGTAAATTCGTGGGATGATCGACCGTATGCAGAGCTTGATTCGCCGGAGACGCAACGACCAGACCGGCTTCACCCTCATCGAGATCATGGTCGTGGTGTTCATTCTCGGCCTGTTGATCACCCTCGTCGCACCGCGCATCCTCGGCCGAACGGACGAGGCCCGCCAGACCAAGGCGGCCGCCGACATCAAGGCGATCGAGCAAGCGCTTCACCTGTACAAGCTGGACAACGGATTCTATCCCACCACGGACCAGGGCCTCGAAGCGCTCGTCGCCCCGCCGACGAGCGGGATGCTTCCGCGGCGCTGGAACCCTGACGGCTATGTGTCCAACATCCCAACGGACCCGTGGCAGCTGCCCTACGTCTTCCAGTGTGACGGGTCGACCTTCGTGATCGTGTCGTTCGGCGCCGATGGCGCCGAAGGCGGGGATGGCCCGGCCGCCGACATCGACTCGAGAGAGCTTGGATGATCCGCTGGACCCGCATGCGGGTCGTAGCGTCGTCGCCGGGGTTCACACTGATCGAGCTGGCAGTCGTGCTCGGCCTCATCGGGCTCCTCGTAGCCTTGGTGGTTCCACGCGTCGGGGTGCTCAGTAGCGCGGCACTCGATTCGAGCGCCCGGAGGCTGGCAACGCGCGTCCAGTTCCTGCGCGAAGAGGCGGCGATCCGAAGCCGTTGGATTCGATTCGCCGTCGACCCCAAGCGCGGCGCCTACCGGGCGGAAGGGCTCGTCCCCTCGGCTGGTGGAGTGCGCTTCGCCCCACTCGACCAACCGCTGTATCGCGAGACGTTCGTGCCGGACCCGCTCCGGCTCAGCCTCGAAGGCCCCGGGGTGACATCGAACGTGGACGGTTATGACACCACGCTGTTTTCCCCCGACGGCTATGCCGATCCGGCGCTGCTGTGGCTCGATGATGGTGCAGGGCGGCGGGTCGCCGTCGTCATCAACCCGGTCGCAACACGAGCGAAGATCGTCGACGATGACGACATCCCCGCAGGGCTGCTCGGGTCGTTACGATGAACATCCGTGGTCGATGCGATCGCGGCTTTACGCTGCTCGAAGTCATGGTCGCACTCGCGATCCTCGCCACGGCATTCACCGCGCTCCTCGGCCTCCACGCGCAGAACCTGAAGACGATCGCGCGAGAACGGAGCTACACCGACGCCCTCTTTCTGGCTCGCGAGAAACTCGCCCAGATCGAGCTCCAGAAGTCTCCCGGCGCGGGGCAGTCGCGCGGAGATTTCGAGTCCGACTACCCCGGAGAGTACCCGGGCTTTCAGTGGGAGCTGTTCGTCGATCCGAGCTTCGTCCCCGGAGTGATCGAGGTCACGGTCCGGGTCGTTCCGCCCGACGGAATCGGCGGCGCCGCGCAACTGACCATGTGGGTGCGGACCACTTGAGAGAGCCAGCCACATCCGAAGCGGGTTTCACGCTCCTCGAGTTGCTGGTCGGCATCTCGATTCTCGCGATCATCGTGGTCGCCCAGGTGGCTCCGTTCCAGCAGACGATCGAGTCGCGCGACCGCGCGGAGGCCGCCGTGCAGACATCGTCCGCAGTGCGCATCACGCTCATGCGCCTTTCGGAGGAACTGACCGGCGCACTCGCGTTCAACGACGCCCGCGGCCGGTTCTCGCTACTCGATCGCACCTTCGACCGCCCGACCAGCGAGCTCCGCTTTGCGACGACCGGGGCGCGCCGCGTACAGGGCGGCGCACGAGACCCAATCGACATCGTGCGGTACTACCTCGAGCGCGATCCGGATCGCCCCGGCTCGATGTTGCTCATGAAACAGCAACTCCCGTCCGTTGCGGCCGAGGGAGTCGAACCGGTCACGATGGTCGTGCTCGAGGACGTGCGGTCGTTTCAGGCCGAAGTGCTGATGAACAGCGGATGGACACATCAGTGGGAACCCACCGGCGACGACGTTCCGAAAGCGGTCCGGTTGAACCTCTCCGTGGAGGACGGCACGTCCCTGCCCACGAACTACCGCACGACGGTCACCGTGCCGATGGGGGACCACTCCTGATGTACCGTCGACATAGGGCTGACGGCCTCGCACCGGTGGCACTCCGGAACGAGAACGGGCTGGCGCTGCTATCCGCGCTTCTCTCGGTTGCGCTGCTGACCCTGATCGTCGTGGAGATGACCGACGCGACGTTCGTACACAGCCACCTCACGCGAAACGCCGGCAACGTGATGGCCGCCCAACTGCTCGCGCGCTCGGCACAAATCGGGGCCGAGGAAGCTCTACGAAACACCGAACTCCGGGAGTTCGTCGACAACTTCATCGATGCCGAGCCTCTGACGCTGCCGACGACGCAGGGCCACATGATGCGGATCGCAATCCGTGACGAAACGGCACGCCTCAACCTGAACGACGTCCTCGATACACCGGAACCCCTTCAGACCCTGTTCGGCGACCTCGACGTCGAGCCGCGACTCCTCGAGTCGATTCGGGCCCGCCTCGAAACAGACGAGGGGAGCGCGCTGCGCAACCTCAGCAGCGACTGCTCGCTCGCAGTCGCCTGCGAACCCCGCCGGGGTGAGCTCCGAAGTTTCGACGACATTCGAACGATCGAGGGCTTCACCGACGAGGTCATCAGTCGCATCCGCCCCTTCGTCACCGCCTACCCGGGCAAAGGAGGGAAGATCAACCTCCGCACCGCGAAGCCCGAGGTCCTGCGGGCGATCGGATGTGAGGAGACCGAGAGCCTGCCGCCGCTGCCCCGGAGCACCGACGACATCAACGCGTGGGCGGCCACGGATCCCTGCGCTGCTGCGACCGTGAAGACGGAGATCAGCGCGAACCCCAAGTTCTACACGATCCTCACGATTGCCACCGTCGGCGACGCCACGCAGTCGGTAGAAGCGCTGGTCGAGATCCGGAACAGCGGCGGAGGCCCCATCGCCTGGAAGCAACGCCCCGTTTGGGGAGTAGGCCCGGGCGGGGTACCCTGAGTCGGATGCGCGCGCTGGGAGTGGATCGGGTGGCGGGCGGGTTCGTACTCGCACTGCTCGACACCGCGGGACGGGCCCCCGAGGTGGTCGGCACGTGGGTCGTGCCGTGCCCCTCGTCGGACGACACGCCCGCAACCCTGCGCGGCGCGATCGATCAGCATTGCGGAGGCACACCCGATGCCGTCGCGACCTCACTCGAGGAAGGGCTCGTCACGCACCGACTGCTTCACCTCCCCTTCACCGAGCCGGCACGCCTGAACGCGACCGTCCCGTTCGAGCTCGAGAGCCTGGTTCCGTTCGAGCTCGACGACGCCGTCACGACCTACACGGTGCTTTCCAAGGCCCAGGGCTCCGACCTGCTCGCGTCCCTCACGCCGCGAGACGTGCTCGCCACCCACCTCGAAGAGCTCGGCCAGGCCGACATCGACCCCGCGGTCGTCGATGTGGGCGCCGTCGCGCTCGTTGGACTCGTGCGTCTCGTTCAACCCGACGCGCTCGTCATCGAGCCGCGCCCCGGCGGGGTAGTCGCACTCCTGCGCGACGGAAAGCTGCAGGGCCTGCACGTCCTAGGCGGCCTCGATCCCGACGGCCTCGCCAAGGAGATCCGGTGGCTCGCCATGACGCTCGTGGGCGACGGCACGCTTCCTGGGGTGATCGAGATCGCGACCGCAGACCGTGGGGTCTGTGCTGCCGAGGCGCTCGGTGCGACCGCGATTCCGTTGTCGCGCGCACTGCCGCCGTGGGCCACGAAGATCGACCCCGGCTGCCTCCGCGCCGTCGCATTGGCCGGACGGGCCGCGGACCGCATCCCGATCGGCGTCAACTTCCGCACGGGTGAGTTCCTCTACCACGCCCCCAGCGAGGAAGCGCAGCGACAGTTGCGTCAAACCGTCGTGGTCGCGGCCATTACGATACTCCTCGGACTCGTGAGCTACGGCGTCGTCGTCGCCGAACGCAATGCGGAGCTCGACGCGCTACGCGATGAGATCCGGCAGGCGGTCGCACCGATCGTGGCCGGTGCCCCGCGCGGCCAGGAACGGATTCGGCTCGAAGGCGCGGTACAGGGACTCGAACGACGACGCGCGATGCTCGGCGGCTCCAGCTCCACGCGCCCTCCGGTGCTCGACGTGCTTCGCCTCATCAGCAAGGCGGTTCCCTCTACCACCCCATTTGAGATCGAGGAGCTCTCGATCGACGGCGAGAGCGTGCGCTTTCGGGGACGTACCGACACCTACGAGTCGGTCGACGTGATCAAGCGCGCCCTCCAAGGCTTGCCGGGCGCCGTCGAGCCCGACGTGCGCGACGTCAAGAAGGGCATCGACGACCGGATCGAGTTCCGAACCGCCATCGATTTCCCGCAGGGGGTCGCGGGATGATTCAGCGCCTCTTCGCCGGCCCTCGGGCCCAGTTGACCGAGTTCCTCGCAGGCCTGTCCCCGCGCGAGCGCAGCATGCTCTACGGCGCAGTCGGCGTCACTGCCGTGCTGATCGCGTGGCTCGGCGTGTACGAGCCCATGACCAACACTCTCGCCCAGCTCGATCAACAGATCGTTGGCGCACGGCGCGATGCCGCCTCAGTGAACGCACTCGCCGAGCGGTATCGAACGCTGCAACGCGAAGTATCGGACCTGGAGGGCGGCGGAAGCGCCGCCGGGGCGGGAGCGTCGCTCTTCTCCCAACTCGAATCCACCACCGTCCCGCTCGTCGGCCGCGATCGCATCGTCTCGATGAACCCATCGAGTCGCGCGGTTGGCGACCGCTTCGAAGAGGACCTCGTCGACATGCGGCTCGAGGGCGTACCTCTGCGCCAAGTGATCGAACTACTCTACACGATCGAGTACAAGGACCCGCCCATGCGCTTGTCGCGCGCCTCCTTCAAGCGGGAATACAAAGATCCATCTCTGATCGACGCGACTCTCGTCGTCGCCCGCCTGAGTCCCAAATGACGCCAACTGCGACCCGCATTTCTCTCGGCCGACTGGCGTCGATCGTCGCACCGTGGCGCGGCGTGCTCGGGTACGCGACCTTCACGCTCGTTCTGTTCGTGCTGGCGCTGCTCTATGAGCTACCGCACGACCTGATCGCGCGGCGCGCGATCGACGAGGCCACCCGAGAGATCCCGGTGCGCGTCGTGTTCGACGAAGTCTCGTTCTCCTTCCCAAACGGCTACCGACTCGAGGGCGTCCGGGTGTCCCACCGCGACGACCCCGGGCTCGGCGTACGGATCGCAGAGATCACCGTGAGCACGCCACTGCTTGGCATCCTCCTCGGGCAGATCGACTCCGCCCATTTCTCGGGCAGCCTCTACGACGGCACCTTCGCGGGCAGTACCCAGGCCTCCGACGGCACGGTTGCGACGACGCTCGCTCTTCAGGACGTCTCTCTCGCGCCGCTCTCGCGCCGACTCCTCCCCCCGCCGGGCGTTCTCGGCGGGACCGCCTCGCTCGACCTCGAGATCTCGGGCGACGGCCGCAGCACGAAAACGACAGAAGGCACCATCGACCTGCGCGCCCACGACGTTTCCCTAGAGGGCGTGGTCGCCCAGGGTTTCACCGTACCCGACTTGCGCTTCCGAACCCTGACACTCGACGCGGAGATCGAGGGAGCGCGGCTCCAGATCGAGAGCCTTCAGGCCGCCGGCGACGAGGTCACCCTCGCGGCAAAGGGCAATCTGCTGATCCGGGAACCTGCTGCGCGCAGTGTCTTGAACGTACAGTTCGAGATCGACGTGTCGCCAGACGCTCGACCTGGGCTTCGGGTCGCGACCGCCCTGCTCCCACCGCCCAAGGCCGGCCAAAAGGGCTGGTCGCTCCGCGGCTCGCTCGCATCGCCGTCTCTACGCTGATCGCGCTCGACTACGCCGCCGCGGCGAGAAGTGTGCGGACCATCCCGACGTTGTGACGATGGCCCGTAGCCCGGGCTACGATCCGTCCACGGATCGGCCGACCCAGCAGCGCGAAATCGCCCATCACGTCGAGGATCTTGTGCCGAACGAATTCGTCGGCGAAGCGTAGCTCGCCGTTCACGACGCCGTCGTCTCCGATCAGCACGCAGTTGTCGAGTCGACCGCCCGCCGCCAGGCCGACGGACGTGAGTTGCGTGAACTCGTGAACGAAGCCGAAGGTGCGCGCCGGCGCAATCTGATCGCGGAAGGACTCCGGCCCGGAGTACTCGAAGACGTAGCGCTGCTCTCCGACCGGCGCGGGGTAATCGAGCGTGTAGTCGATCGCAAACCCGTCGTACGGCTCCACGACCAGGGTGCTGTCCGCTTCTTTGACCTCGAAGCGGCGCTCGACCTCATAGACCGGGATGCCTGCCCCGGCCTGCTCCTGCGAACCTGCTTCGTCGAGCATTCGGCAGAACTCGAGGGCCGAGCCATCGAGAGCCGGCACCTCGCCCTCCATCTTCACGATCAGGTTCGTGATGCCGTACGCGTTGAGCGTCGCAAGGAGATGCTCGACCGTCTTCGCGCCGAAACCGCCGCGAAACAGGGTCGTCGCGTACCCGGTCGAGTCGGCGAAGTCGATGTGCGCTGGCACGGACTTCTCGGTCGAGAGACTCTGGAATACGATGCCGGTCCCTGCCCCGGCCGGATGGAGGATCACGCCCGTGCGTACGCCGGTATGAAGCCCCTGCCCACTTGCGACGACGCTCTTGCCGATGGTCCGCTGCGGGCGAACGGTAGACTTCTCACCCTCTCGCGCCAGCGGCACGGCGGACTCGGCCGGTCCGGCACCGTCGCCGTCGCCCCTCCCCAGCGCACGGGCGATCGACGCGAGCAGCGCATCGAGCGAGAACGGCTTCTCGATGAAGTCGGCCGCGCCGAGCCGGGTCGCCCGGACGGCGGCCTCGATGTTCGCATGCCCGCAGATGATGATCACTGGCAGATCCGCGTAGATTCGCTTCACCTCTTCGAGCAACGAAATCCCATCGATCTCGGGCAACCACACGTCGAGAATGACCAGGTCCGGGCGCTCCGCACGCAGGGAGTCGAGGGCCCTTCGGCCGTCACCAGCCTCGGAGACCACGTAGCCCTCGTCCGACAGGACACCTCGCAGCGTCTGGCGGATCTTCTCTTCGTCGTCCACGACCAGGATCTTGGTCGGCATCTGGTTCTCGCTTCCCTGAGCGGCCGGAATTCCCGGGCCGCGCGTTGCTCGTTCGAGCTTCTCTAGCTGAAAAGGCGTCGGGAGTCCCCGACGGTCACGCCGGGCGCGGAGCGCCCTCGAGCCCGTGGCGCCGGAACGGGAACTCGATCACGAATCGACTCCCGCGTGGACGATTGTCCCGGACCCGAATGAACGCTCGGTGGTCCGCGATGACCTGCGAAGCAATGGCCAAACCCAGGCCGGTTCCCTGCGCCTTTGTGGAGAAATAGGGCTCGAAGAGACGTGCTTTCACCTCGGGGGACATCCCCGCTCCATCGTCGGCAATCTCGAGCCGGACGAGGCCACGGCTCGCCTCTAGACGGGTCGACAGCGTGATGTGTCCGACGACCTCGCTCTCGCGCTCCCCATCATCCGGGTCACCGACCGCCGCGCCATCGCCCAGCCCACCATCGGGGTCACCGACCACCGCGCCGTCGCCGTCGCGAGCCTGCAAAACGGCGGCGACCCCGTTGTCGAGCATGTTCGTGATCACGCGACGAATGCCCTCGCGATCGAGATCGAGTCGGGGCAAGCGTTCGTCGCGTTCGAACCTGAACGCGACCTGTCGATGCGCCTGACGGAAGAGCGCGAGTGATTCGTCCACCAGCTCGTTCAAGTCCGTCGGCAGATGCGGGCCGGACGGCAGCCGCGCGAAGTTCGCGAACTCGCTCACCAGGTTCTTCAGGACCTCGACCTCGGCGATGATCGTGCGCGTACACTCATCGAGCACCGAGCCCCCGAGCTCATTCGCATAGCGCTTGCGCACCCGCTGCGCCGACAGCTGAATCGGCGTCAGAGGGTTCTTGATCTCGTGCGCGATCCGTCGGGCAACCTCGCGCCACGCCTCCATCCGCTGAACCTTCCGAATCTCCGTGATGTCCTCGAAGAAGAGGAGTGCTCCGACTGCGTCGCCCTCGTCGATGCGCAACACCACGCCGGAGGCCAGGATGTCCGCGCTTCCGTCCTCGTGTTCGATCGAGATTCTTTGCGGGGGAAGCTTGTCCCAGATGCCTTGCTGAGCACGCTTGTCGAGCTCCGACAGAAGCTCGCGGATCGCGGCGAAGCGCGGGCTCGAGAACCACTGGCGAAACGGCATCCCGACCGCGTCCTCTTCGATCCCGAGCATGTCGCGCGCCGCCTCATTCACGGTCTCAATGCGCGCCTGCCGGTCGATCGAGACCACGCCACCCGCGATATTTCCCAGAATCGTCTCGAGCGCCTGGCGACGCTCCGCAAGCGCCGTGTGCGTCGTGCGGAGGTTCGTCGTCATCCGATTGAAGGCGGTGACGAGGGTCGCGATCTCGTCGCTGCCCGAGCCCTGCGGAATCTGCTCGTCGAGGTGGCCTTCCGCCACACGCCGGGTTCCCTCCGCCAGGCGTTGGATCGGGCCCGTCAGACTTCGCGCGATGGCGAACCCGATCCAGGTGCCCCCAAACACCACGACCAGAGATGTGAGCAAGAGTGTCAGCACGTAGCTATTGATCAGCGGTCGGCGGAGAAGGCGAAGCTGCTTGTACTGCCGATAGCTTTCCGCGATCTCCTCGGCGCGCCGCTCCACGCTCCGTGGAACGCTCTCCTCGACCACGACGACCCCACGCGGCTTCCCGGCCCGCGTAAGCACGCGAACGGCGGCGCGAAGGATCTCGCCGTCGGGACTGCCGACGACCTCCGTGCTCTCCCCGTGCTCGAGCACCTGCGCGAGAAACTCTTCCGACGGAGGCCGGCGCAGGCTCGGACTCAGCCCTGCCGCCTCGGCTCGCTCCACCGACGTGCCGTCGGGAGCGAAGATCTGCACCGTCGCAGCTTGGTACTCCTGACGTTTCTCTTCGATCAGCCGCCTCTCCACCGACAGCTTCTGTTTCGACCCACCGAGGCGGTCGGCCACCTCACGCGCCTCGTGCAGCGCGGTCGCCATCGACTCACGGTAGTACGTCTGGGACATGTCGAGAGACCCCTCGAGCGCACTCTCGACCTGCACCGAGAACCAACTCTCGATCGAGCTTTGGATGAACCCCAACGCGATGATGAAGAGCAGAACGGCCGGGGTAATCGCGACCGCGACGAAGCCCAGCACCAACCGCGTCCGGAGGTGCGAACCGAGCACCCGCTGCCGACGCTCGATCACCAGCTTTACGATGTTCCGGCCGATCAGAAACACGACCAGGATGATCAACACGATATTCAGATTGATCAGGAGGAAGAAGGCGACGTTCTGCCCCACCGTCTGATTCGTGGTGAACGGCGGCATGCGCGTCTCGAAGAAGAGAAAGAAGAGCGCCGCCAGGACTGCGACGACGAGCAGCGTCGCCTCGCGCCGACGCCAGAGCCGACCCGTGCCCTCCTCCGGCGTGCCAGATTCGGGCATCTCAGGGGGTCGTTCGCTCTGCGCTCGTTCGCTCATCACCGATGGGACGTAGACGAGCAAGCCCCCTCAGAGGAGCCGGCCCTGCCGTGGACTGGTGGGAACGGCCCGCCCGAAGTGGTCGTAGGCGCGCCGGGTCGCGATGCGCCCGCGCGGCGTCCGTTCGAGATACCCCTCCTGCACGAGGAAAGGTTCGTAAACCGCTTCGAGAGTCTCGCGCGCCTCGCCAAGCATCGCCGCCAGGCTCTCCACCCCAACCGGGCCGCCATCGAACCGGTCCAAGACGGCAAGCAGAATCTGGTGATCCATCGGTTCGAGACCACCCGGATCGACTCGATGGAGCTCGAGACCGGCCGCGGCGATCTTCGGGCCGATCGGATGCGACGGGTGTTCGACCTGCGCGTAATCGCGGACGCGCTTCAAGTGGCGGTTCGCGATCCGCGGCGTTCCTCGCGACCGACGGGCAATCTCCGTCGCACCATCGGCCGTCAGATCGACGCCGAGAATCGACGCGGAGCGGTGGAGAATCCGCGCGAGCTCTTCTTTTGCGTAGAACTCGAGCCGGAACGTCGATCCGAAGCGGTCGCGAAGGGGCGCGTCGAGCATGCCTGCCCGCGTCGTGGCACCGACCAATGTGAAGGGCTTCAGCGACAGCCGCATGCTGCGCGCCATGGGCCCTTGCCCAACGATCAGGTCGAGTTCGAAGTCTTCCATCGCGGGATAGAGGACCTCCTCCACCTTTCGCGGCAAACCGTGAATCTCGTCGATGAAGAGGACGTCGCCGGCCTCGAGATCGGACAGGATCGCGGCCAGGTCGCCCCCACGGTCGACGGCCGGCCCTTGCGTCTTGCGGCAGCGCACACCCATCTCCCGCGCGATGATCTGAGCAAGGGAGGTCTTTCCAAGCCCGGGTGGCCCACACAGCAGGACGTGGTCGAGCACATCCCCGCGTTCCTGCGCCGCCTGGATCGCAATCCCCAGCGTCTCACGAATCGCGTCCTGGCCCACGTAGTCGGCAAGAGCCTCGGGACGGAGCGACGCATCGAAGCGGATCTCGTCCTGGCCGCCGCCCTCGCCCTCGGCCTCCGCCGGGGCTTCCACGCCGGCTTCCACGCCGGGCCCGTCAGGGTCGAGTACCATCAGCGCGCAAACCTCCGCAGAGCTTCACGAATGGTCTCCTCCAGGGAGAGGTCCGGCGGCAGGGATTCCACGACTTTCTCGGCCTCCCCTCGCTTGTACCCCAGGTTGACGAGAGCCGACAGTGCCTCTTCGGCAGCCCCCGAGGCGACAAGCGTAGCCCCGGGCACATCGATCGGCTCGCCCGAGCGCTCCTTGAGCTCCAGTACCAGCCGCTCCGCGAGCTTCTTTCCAACGCCTGGAATCTTGCAGAGCCTCGGGACGTCTCCCGCCCCCAGTGCGCCGCGCAGATCGCCGGCGGGAATGCCCGAGAGGATGTTGATCGCGAGCTTTGGCCCAACCCCGTTCACGCCACGCAACCAGGCAAAGAGGAGCTTCTCGGCCGGCTCGAAGAAGCCGTACAGGACGATCGCATCGTCACGGACATGGGTCACGATGTCCATCTTGACGTTCGCGCCCTCCTTCGGGAACTGCGCGAATGCCTGCAGAGATACGACGACCTCGTAGAGCACCCCACCCACGTCCACCAAGATTCGCCCGGGCTCCTTGTGGGCGACCGTACCGCGAAGCCCACCGATCATCGGGAAACCCGGACGCGACGGCGGGGCACCGCATCGACCACCGTCGCCGAACGCAGCTGCTGCTCGAACTTGTAGTGGCGGAGATGGCAGATCGCGACGGCCAGAGCGTCGGTCGCATCGCTCGCGACCACGTCGAGCCCCAGCAACTGGTTCACGCCGCGCGCGACCATGGCCTTCTCAGCAGCCCCCGCACCAGCCACGGCAACCTTCACGGTCGCCGGCGGGTAGTCGATGACCGGTACGCTTCTGCGTCCCGCGCCCGAGAGGACCACGCCTCGTACTTCGCCCAGACGCAAGGCACTCGAGACGTTCTTGCCGACGAACGCGCGCTCCAGGCCAACCGCGTCAGGCTTCCACTCGTCGAGAAGGGCCTCGATCCGCTCGGCGA
>JAJCZO010000201.1 GCA_029262355.1 Deltaproteobacteria bacterium | reverse complement strand
AGAATCCCCAGCCGCGACATCGCCTTCATCCACCGCATGTCGGCAGACCACCCCGAGTGGGGCGAGGACAAGATCGTGGAGGAGCTGGCGGCGAAGTGCGGGATCCACCACTCCAGGAGCACCGTTCGCCGCTACATGGTCGCACGGGGCCATCCCCCGCGCGGCAGCCAGAACTGGCGAACGTTCGTCGGCAACCATGCCGCCGAGCTGTGGGCCTGCGACTTCCTCACCCAGCATACGGCGACGTTCACCGTCGCCTACGTCTTCGTGATCATGGAGATCTCGTCGCGGCGCATCGTGCACGCGAACGTGACGACGAACCCGACCCTCGCCTGGGTAAAGCAGCAACTGCGCGAGGCCACGGCGTGGGGAGACGCGCCGCGCTTCCTTGTCCACGACAACGATCGGATCTTCGGGCAGTATCGACTGCCTAGGCCGACCGAGCGACGCGGAGCGCGTCGTTACCGTTGCCATCTCGATCGCTGGCTCGACGAGCCGCTGAACGTCTCGGGTATCCCGATCCCCTACGGGGCCCCGAATGCCTCGCCCCATGTCGAGCGGTTCAATCGAACGCTGCGCGAGGAGGCGCTCGATCACTTCCTGTTCCTGAACGTCGCGCACCTACGCCGGGTCGTGAACGCCTACGTGGCCTACTACAACGGCGCGCGGCCGTCGCAAGCGATCCACGCGATCCCGACGCCGTACCCAGAGCTCATGCGGCCGCCTCCGACGGACGGCAACCTCGTCGCCCTGCCGGTGCTGGGCGGCCTCCACCACGATTACCGCCTCGCGGCTTAACGCGGCGTGCGTCGCAGCCGTCGCGCGACATACCTTTGCGACTCGCCCAGGGCCGAAGGAGCACACCGTCCGCGTCCCGATTTCCTCGTTCGGTGCGCAATCCCCAGTCGCGACCTACGGCGAATCCCGCCCGGCCGACTTCCGTGGACGCCGCGACCGACCGGTGCGGTGTGTTGCGAGTTTTCGCGGACTACGGCATCCGCAACGGCTTCGATGGGGTGGCCCTTGGCTCGCCCCGCGTTGCTTCGGAAACTCGGCCCACCCGATTCCCGAGTCGCTTGGGTGAGTGCGGACGCACGGGATAGCCGGGATGCCTAGCCCTGCTGGATTGATCGCAGTAGCTCGAGAGGACGACTGGGAGGCCAGATGAAACGATCGGTTCAGGGAAGGTTCCTGGTCACTCCGTCCCCTTCCCGCGTCCCTCTCATCAGAACCACTTCGGGCAATACACCCTGGAGCCGACGAGTTCTCTTCTCTTCGGTTTTTCCTCCAGCTGCCAGAAGACCCCGGTCGAGATGAGTCCGACGCCGAGTCCCAGAGTCCAGCCGGCCCCGGTATTGTCCAACGTGGATCCTTCCGGCAGCCGCCACATGCCATAGTTCGCAGCGCCGATGGCGAGCGTGACGCCCACGTTGTCGAAGGTTCCGTAGCCCTCGAAGTCCCGGGTGCGGCGCTTCCCGAGGAGATCGATCTCCGTCTCTGACCCCTCACCCGAGAAGCCGATGTCCGCGATGAGGCCGCGCAGGCTCATGTCGGTGTCGTACTTGGCGACCCAGGCCTTCTTCTGGCGCGGGTTCTGGTAGATGAGGACGTTGGCGTCGGCGATGCCCATGTCGAAGCCGGCGATGCCCATGTGGCAGACCTTGGCGAAGAGACGCTTGCTCCCCCGGCCGCCCACGGCCCCGACCGTCGACTCGATCGGGCTGCGTCGCGCGAGTGCGCCGAAGAAGAAGAGGACGATTCCGGCGAACAGCGCCAGGCCGGCTAGGGTGATCAAGAATTCCCCGGACGGATCCGCGCGATTGACCGGGTCGTTCAGGCCGTAGATGTACGGGTGCATCGTACCGGGCCGGTTGCGTAGACCCTCGAACGGATCCCGGGAGGCGAAGGCGCCGCGCGTGTGCGCGTAGTAGCGGGCGCGCAGGTAGTACATCCCCAGCTCGGGATCGAGCTGCTCGCCACCGTAGCGGTATACGTTGGGGTTGCTGCCGCTCGCCGCGAGCGCGCCGCCGAAGGCGTCGTAGGTGTAGCGATCGGTGACATTACCGCCCGTGTCGGAAAGATGGCGCGTGGACCGCTGGGCGTCGTATTGGAGGAACCGAACGCCGTCCGCGGCCGACCGTCGGTTGATCAGGTCGAGCCCGTGCGTGTACGAAGTCGTCTGGCCGCCGCGGGTCTCGGTCAGCACCTGGGGCAGCCGAACGCTCTTGTCCACGAGGTAGTCGATGGTGTCGCCTCCGATCGACTTCCCGGTACGCATGCCGTCGGCGTCGTAGGAGTAGGCCAGGGTGACCGGCGGCACGCCCATCGAGAGATCGACGGCGGCCAGTCGGTTCTCGCTGTCGAACGCGAACGTGTCCGTCGCCATGCCGTCGGTCCGTTCGAGGAGATTGCCGTTGTCGTCCCAGCCGTAGACGATGGCGGGCTGGGGAATCGCGTCGACGATGATCTCCTCGGTCTGGAGGCGGTCGTTGTCGTCGTAGGTGTATCTCGTCTCGGTCGTGGATCCTGCGCCGACCAGGGTCTGGCGCACCCGGTTCCCCACTGCGTCGTACTCCCACGAGAGCAGGATGTCGTTGGCCGAGCCGGGCTCGTCGATCGCCTCCTCGATCAGGCGACCTCGCGAGTCGAAGGAGTAGTCGACGGTTCGACCGGTCGTCTCGGGGCCCGATTCCACGACCCGGACACGGCGGCCGGCGGGATCGACGGTGTAGTCGTATTGCGTCAGCAGCCCGGATGGGCCGGTCGTGCGGACGCGGGTCGGCACGCCGAGCAGGTCGTAGGTGTGCTCCGTCGAGATCCCGTTCGGGTACGAGACGGAGATCGGACGGTTGCTCGGGTCGTACGCGTAAGTGGTCGTGCCGGCAGTGTCGGTGACCGTCTCGGGGCGGTTCTTCGCGTCGTAGGTGTACGTCGTGGCGCCTTCCGCCGTGGCGACCGAGCTGCGGTTGCCGGCCGCGTCGTAGGTATGCGTGATGGTGTCGTTGTCGGCCTTGGTTTCGGTCACCAGGAGCCCGCGCTCGTCGTAGACG
>JAJCZO010000200.1 GCA_029262355.1 Deltaproteobacteria bacterium | reverse complement strand
TCGCCCCGCCTCTGGGCGGCGTGGTCCGAGATCATCTCGTTCAGCGGCCTCGGCGTCGGTTGGCGCTCGTCGCGAAAGCCAATGTGTTTACCTACCGTCGGGGCGAGCTCGCCGCGCGACGGGTTCATCAGCTCGTGGTAGAGCCGGAAGCCGTCCGCGTGAATATCGACGACGCCGCCCTTCACCACGAGCCGCGCGCCCTTCATCTGCTCGCGATAGTGACGGGTGAAGGCGCCACGCAGCTCGAGAACGCTCGCCTGATCCGCGCAGTACTCCGGTGTCAGGCCCACCTGGCGCGCCAGCGCATGCGTCGCGCGGAGTGCCTTCTCCGCGTAGAAGCGGACGTTCATGTGGCCCAGATGGTCGATCTCCTCGGGGCCGACCGTCGCCTCGTGCAGCACCTGTAGTTGCGTCGTCATCCCGTCAGACCGAACCAAAGAGCCGTACCGACGTCGACTTGACAGACGGACCGCGTACCGGCTCCCCTCTTCCACACGCTTCTCCAGCCTCGTCGTCGTGACCAGCGCCGATCACCCCGTCCGGGGGGACGACTGTTCGAACCGCTGCCCACAGCGATGCCCAACCGGGTGCCCCCCGCGGTGCCGGCACTTGCGCCGAGCGCCGGTGGAAGGGATCATCCACGGGCTCGACGGCTCGTCGGCTCGTCGGGTGTGGTCGTGGAGGGGTAGGGATGTGGAGAACAACATCGATCGTCGTACTCGCGGCGCTCGCCGGCGCCTGTGGCGATGCGGAACTCACGGAGACGACGGCCGCTGGCCGCCTGGTTCCCGTGCAGGGGTACGAGGTGTGGGAGAACCCACCGGTTGAGAACGGCGACCCGAACCACGTCCCTCCCCAGGCGGAGTTCCTCCGAACCTCGGACAAGACACCGATCACGAGCTATCCGGACCTCGGCTCCGTCGGGTTCGACCCGGATCTCGACCCGAGAACCGAGCGCAACAACCTCGAAGTACAGAGCTCGCCGAGTGATCCCGCCAGCGTCTTCTATCTTCTGCACATCTCGGACTTCCAGATTCCCGACGCGCAGACGCCCGCCTTCACGCCGACGAACAAGTACGCGTTGAAGCTCGACGGTGAGCGATTGGGACTCGGCTCGTTTCGACCACAGAGCCCGTACTTGCCTCGCTCGGCCGACGGAATGATCCGAACTGCGAATCGGTTGGTTGACGAAACTCGCCCCTACGATCTCGCGGTCCACACGGGCGACTCGTGCGAGAACGCCCAGGACAACGAGCAGGACTGGTTCTTCGCCGTGATGAACGGTGGCCGGATCGATCCGAATACGGGCGATGCGCCGCCGATGGTCCCGCCGGGCGACGACGATCCGCTGGCCGCCTTCGACACCGAAGGCCTCCGGTCCGGAATTCCATGGCTCGTCTCCATCGGCAACCACGACTTGCTCGCGCAAGGGAACTATCCCCAGGGCTTCATCGACTACCTCAACACGCCGGGCATCAGCGAGGAGCTGCAGCGGTTCTTTGGGGAGAAGGGCATCGCGCTTCCGCCGCACTCCACAGCGGATCACCGCAGGAACCGACTCACGGCAGATCAGATCCTCGGCGTGTCGGCGCCAGGCGTCGTGCCCGCGCTGAACGCCCAGCTCGACCTCGACGTGGTGGTCTCCGCCCTCGACTTTCGTGACTCGTTCGAGGCCTACTACGATGCCGGCACACTCGACCCCATCGCCGCGACGCCCAACCCGGCACGCCTCGCTCACGACCGATGTGGATTCATCGACCGCTTCTTCGATCCCAAGAACGACGGCTCAGGTCCCGCGGGACACGGGTTTCGTGAGGACGCCAATGGCCCCGCACCGGAGAACGCGGGCTGCCCGGGGTGGTATGCCTACACCCCACCCGGGAACCCGGTCCTCCGCATCGTGAATCTCGATCTGAATTTCGAGTACGGCTTTTCGCAGGGCATGATCTCGCGCCCCCAGCAGGCGTACGATTCTTCCACGCTCGCCGAGGTCGATGAGCCGCTCTCCCGCGAGTTCTCGACCTCGGATGAAGGGATCCTGCTTCGTCCGGGGACTGCCATCCCGCTGTTCCAGGTGCCTGCGCTACAGGGTGCGGCCGTGGATGCACTCCGCAACGATCCCGCCTACGACCAGATCGCCTTCATCGAGTCAGCAGATCGCACTCGCAGAGCAGGAGAATCAGCTGGCGATCTTCCTGAGCCACCAGCCGTCCGCGAGCTTGGAGGTGAAGAACTTCCTCCGGCTCGGACTCGCCCTCGGGATCTGCGAGCCCTACGGCGACTGCGGCCTGTTCGAGCCGATCGACGGCCCGCAAGCGCCGGGCAACCAAGCTGCCTTGAAGTTGTTCGCAAAGCTGTTGGGCGCGACGGACTACCCGAGCCTGACCGCAGGCCGACCTCGACAGGCACGCGAACATGAACGGGAAAGAGTTCCAGCAGGAGCTGGAGGCGTTCAATCTTCTGTTCACGATCCGCAGCCTCCTTCCAGATCCGATCGACCCCCTGAGCCCGGCCGCTTTCCGAACGAAGCTGGCCACGAGCCCGAACGTCGCTCTCCACCTCGATGGGCATTCCCACTTCAACAAGATCACGGGGGTTTGCAGCAACGGAAAGACCGTTGCCAACTCGCTCGACGGCGGGAAGCCCGCGGACGGGCATGAGCTCGACCCGTGCTCGAAGGTCGGCGGGCAACCGGGAGTGGGCTACTACGAGATCCAGACGGCGTCGACGGTCGATTGGCCTTTCGATGCGCGCGTGATCGAGCTCGTCGACAACAACGACGGGACGCTCACGGTATACGGCACGGTATTCGAGCCGGGGGTGGGCATGGACCCACTTCTCGACACGGGCCGCCGACTCGCGCTCGGGAACCTCGAGGTACGGGGGCAGGCCATCAACCTCGACCGGCCCGGAGATGTGAACGTGGCACTTCTCGTGCGAATCCCCGACGAAGTCGATCGCCGTCTCGACGATGTGAGCACGCGACACGCGACGATCGAGACGATCGCTCATCTCGATTCACCCTGAGGCAGGCCCGGACGCGCTGCGAGCGAATCCCCTACGAGGTCGACCAACGCCTCAGGGCTGGTGACCGATGCCGCCAAGCGTGGGGACAATTCGAGGCAGAAGTCGGAGTCTCCGCGGACCGCTGGTCATTGGGCAACTCCTCCGTCTACTTCTTGATCGCCTTGAAGAAATCCTGCTCCTGCTTCTTGATCTGATTCAGAGTGACGTCGAAGCACTGCGCGTCGCTCGCAAGGACCTGCACCGTCGCGCTCGTAGTTCCCATCAGCGCAGCGGCCACCCCAACCGGCATCGAGAGCTGCCCCTTCTTGCCGTTGTTCCCAGCCTGCACCTGGATCTGCGTCTTCCCCGCGGAACCGCCGAACAGCTTCACCTTGGTCACCCCGTCCGACGCGGCGCTCTTGTCCTTGTACTGCCAGCCGGTTTCCTTCTTTGCCTTCCAGCACGCCTTTTGCGCGCAGAGGTCCCCGGCTCGATCGACCGACATCGACCCCGCCAGATTGCCGGCGTCGTCGAACACGCAGATCTCGTAGCCCGTCGACCCGGCTTCCGGGTTCCCAAAGTCCCCCTGCCCCAAGGCCGGTCCACGGAGGAACTTGGCAATCAACTTCTCCTTCCCCGCCTTCTTCTCCTTGATCAGCAGGTTTGCCTTCGGCCAGGAGATACATGTCGTCGCCGGCCCACCCGACTGACACGCCCCCGCGCCATCGCAGGTGTCGAGAGCCGTGCAGACGACACCGTCGTCACACGAACTGCCCAGCGCCTCGTGCTGACACGTCGACGAGCAACAGTCGCCATCCTCGGCGTTGCCGTCATCACACGCCTCGCCTGCTTGCAACGTGCCATCCCCGCAGGGCGGAGTGATCGCGACGACCAGTCGATAGAACTCGTAGAAGGTCGTCGTAAGCTCGACGTCGACCTGTACGTCCACGGCTCCGATGGCGATCCAGGTAAGATAGTCGTCCGGAAGACCGATCACGATCGCCGGATCGTCGATCGGGTTGTGGCTCGACGTGACCACCCTGTCGACGACTTCGTCGTTCCCGATCGACGAGGTCTGTTGCACGGTTGCCGTCGTGCCGACAGGGTATCCGAGACCGGCCAGGGCCGTCTCGATCGCCTGATTTTCCTCGGAGAGTTCCGGCGCCGCCAGGGGATCGGGGAACGTGTAGAGCCCGCCTCCATCGACCTCGACCTCGGTGATCCGATCGCTGTAGATCGAGAACGTATTGACGCTGACGTTCACGTTGGAGTTCGCGAACGCGGGGCTCGCCAGCAGGACCACGGCAAGGGCGGTCTTCAGGGCACGGATCATTTCGATTCTCTCCTCGAGTGTGGATCGTTTCGGCGGCAGGAATCAGGAGGAATCGTGAGAGTTTCACGGCCCAACGTCGCTAGGCCAGCCCCTCAGCGGCAACCTCACGCAAAACTAACGCGGCCGAGATCGACTGCCTCTGACGAGCACGGCCGCGTCGATGAGCGCCACACGGAGGCGGGGCGAGGCCTTTCGCGTTAGGGGCAGGCGCTGTCGCCGAGGCACTCCCCGTCGCCGCGGACCTCTTGGTTGTTGAAGCAAGCGCGGAAGCCAATACAGCTGCCTTTGCCGATCTCCGCCTCGTTTCCGTCGCAGGCTTCGGGGCCGATGCAGCTCCCGTCACCAATCGGGGCCACGCTGCTGTTGCAGGCATTCAGGCCAATGCAGCTCCTCTTGCCGACGAGCTGCTCTTTCCCACGGCACGAGTCGATCCCGCGGCAAGAGCCGCTTCCCACGCCTCCGGCGTTGCCGACGCACGCGGTGTCACCGATACAACTCTTGGCCTGGATAGGGCCCTCGTTCTGGTGGCAGGCGCGCTCTCCGTGACAGCTGTCGCTACTCACACTAGCGAAATTCCCCTGACAGGCTTCGCGGCCGTGGCAGCTGTTGCTCTTTACGGCGGCCCGGCTCGCCTCGCAGGCGAGCGAGCCATGGCAGCTATTCGACTTGACGTCGCTCGTGTTGAGTCGACAGGCGTTGACGCCGTGGCAGCTCTTGCTGCTCACGGTGGCGCTATTGTCCTCGCAGGCGCCGAGGCTCACGCAGCTGCCGCTCGCAATTCTGCCGGTATTGCCCGCGCAGCTCTGGTTGTCCTGGCAGGCGCCGCTACCGACCCTCTCCGCGTTGCCAAAGCAGGAGGCGACGCCGACGCAGCTACGGGCGCCTACCGAGCCGGTATTGGAGACGCAGGCTCCGGGGCCGACGCACGCATCCTTGCCGATGTTCTGCGCGAGCGCGGAGCTTCCCGCGAGGGCAAGGAGTACGGCGACAGCGGCGATCCCCCCAGCCGTGGAGCCGGGGGCGCCCGGGCGAATTCGTATGGGGGCAATGAAGGCGAGTCGTGTGACCATGATGGTTCTCCGTAAGGTTGAGGCGCGGAGCGCTCCGGCCAATCCGGCCGCCCGCGCAAGCTCTTCTGTCCGTCGGGCTTCAGCCCTTCGTGATGACGACCTCGAGGTAGTCCGCGGGGACACGCATCGAGTGGTCGGGCGCCGTGTCGAAGCGTGCGACGGTCTCGCGCAGGTCGGCTTCCAGAGCGGCTCCTTCGGTCGCGTCGAGGGCGAGGAAGGCCTTGTGCACGGGCCCGTAGAACGTGCGGAAGAAGTCGACGAAGTGGCCCGGGGAGCGGTAGCGGAAGATGAACTCCCGCTTTCTCACCGCGAGCGACCTCGCGCTCGCACCGAAGACCTCTTCGAGCCAATCTTTCGTGCCCCAGAGCGCGGGAGAGTCGACACCAGCCGGGGGAGGCACGTGCTTCCCCAGTGTCACGAACAGCTGACCGATGAATCCATCAGGCGTCCAGTTGGCAAGCCCGATTTTTCCCCCGCGTCGGCAACACCGCATCAGCTCGCTGGCGGCCTGTCTCTGGTTCGGAGTGAACATGACACCGAAGGTCGAGACGACAGCTTCGAAGGCGGCGTCCGCGAACGGGAGGTCCTCGGCGTCTGCGATCTGGAACGTGACGTCCGCGGCTTCGGCCGCCGCGCGGGTCCGGGTGCGTGCGAGCAGGCTGTCGACGTAGTCGGTCGAGGTCACGCGACACCAGCGGCGAGCGAAAGCGAGGGTTGCATTGCCGTTGCCGGCAGCCACATCGAGTACGGTCGAGTCGGGGGCGAGATCCATCGCCTCGGCGAGAGTCTCACCGGCGATCTGGAGCGTCGTACCGATCTTGGCGTAGTCTCCCGACGCCCAGGCAGTATTCTGCTTCGCCTTGATGGCGGTGTAGTCGGGGGGCATGTCGATGTTCGTCGCGGTCTGCATTTGAAGCTCCTTTTCGGCTGTCCGATTCTGCCTCCCAGCGAGCACCACGCCGCTGGATGTGATGGTTATCGACGATGCTGCTTCGCGTTGCTTGAGCGCTTGGTGCGGATTCAGTGCGGGTTCCACGCGCATTGCGTGTGGATTCGGAATCGAGCGAGAATCGCCCAGGCCTGGCTCGCGAACGGCCGTTCCTCTAGGTTCAGACTCCGGTTTCTCGAGGTGAGAATGCAGTTCCGTTTCGACGACTTCCTAATCGACAGCGACAAGTTCGAACTGCGGAACAGCGGGGCCGTCCTCGAGGTAGAGCCGCTGGTCTTCGACCTATTGCTCTACTTCGCGGAGAATCCGCAGCGCGTCGTCACCCGCGACGAGATCATGAAGCGGGTGTGGAAGGGGCGGATCGTGGCGGATGCAACGATCTCCACGTGCATCAAGCAAGCGCGCCGGGCCCTCGGAGATGACGGCGACAACCAGAGCTACATTCGAACGGTTCGGGGGCGGGGCTATGAGTTCGCGGTGGACGTCTCGTCGAGCGAGGCCGCTCGGCCGAGCGCGGTGCCGCCGGCGCCCGCGCCCGAGGAGGCTGGGGCGGACGATCCGCCACCGACCTCCAGGATCTCGGATCCTCGTTGGCCAGTGCCGGCCGAGAAAGCCGTGCTGGCCGTCTTGCCGTTCAGCAACCTGAGCGCGGACATCGACGAGTACTTCGCGGACGGGCTGACCGAGGACATCATCACCAATCTGTCGCGATTTCGCGAGCTGGCGGTGATCGGGAGAGCTTCGACCTTTCGGTTCAAGGGCCAGGCGATCGAGCTGCCCGAGGTCCGTGAGAAGCTCTCTGCGGACTACGTCGTCGAAGGCAGCGTCCGGCGAGCCGCCGGAAGGGTCCGCATCACCGCGCAACTGGTCGATGCCGCCACCGGATTCCACCTATGGGCCGACAAGTACGACCGGGAGATGGAGGACATCTTCGCCGTTCAGGACGAGGTCACGCGGACGATCGCCGCGACACTCGGCGTGAAGCTGCAGGATGTCGCGACACAACGTGCGCTCAGGAAGAGTCGTGCCGAGCTCGATGCCTATGATTGTCTTCTTCGGGCTCGCCGGTACACGTCCATGCTGAGCGCCGAAGTGCACGCGGAGGCTCGCGATCTTCTCGAGCAGGCCACGGCACAGGATCCGAGCCATGCCGAAGCACATGCTCTGCTCGCGAACGTGTACCTGGCGGAGCATCGGTTCGACACCAACCCACGCCCGGATTCGATCAGCCGCGCTCTGCACATGGCTCAGGTCGCGACACGCCTAGATCCTCAGAGCGCCTACGCGCGGTGCTGGCTCGGCATCGTCCACTTCTTTCGCGGCGAGAACGACACGTTCAAGGCCGAGGTGCGGCGCGCTCTGGACCTCAACCCGAACGACCCCGAGACGCTCGCTGACATCGGTCACTACCTGGCATTCATGGGCGAGTTCGAGCGGGGCCTCGAACTGTCCCAGCAGGCGCAAAAGCTCAATCCTCTCCACCCTGGATGGTACTTCTTCAGCGCCGCGCGATACGACTACGATCGCCGTGCCTACGAGGAGGTGCTCGCCGACGTGCAGCGGATCAGCATGCCGCACTTCTACTGGACCCATCTCCTGAGTACGGCTGCCCTCGGGCAGTTGGAGCGCCCGGAAGCGGCTGCCTCGCTCGCGGCGATCTACGAGCTCAAGCCAAATTTCTCCGCGGAGGTCGAGCTTGCCAAGTGGAACGCCGCGCCGGAGGACTTCGACCACCTGATGGAGGGCTTGCGCAAGGCCGGGCTCGACGAGTGAGCGCTCACGGAGCAGTCGCCCACCGCCTCAACCTATCCCGCCGAAGGCGCCGCTGAACACCGCCAGCCGGAGTGCCCACCCCAGGTGTCCTTGCCGCTAACGCTTCGCTTTTCGCCGTGCCGCAGGCGTCCCGGAGGGCGTCAGAAACAGCTGGCCCAGCTCGCTGAGCTCGCGCATGCGCGGTGAGGTCTTGCGCCACGCGAACCCGATCATCCGCTTCGGCTGGGGCTTGGCGAACGGCACGAGGCAGAGATCCCTGTCGAGCCCCGCAGACACCCGCGTCGCGAGTGCCGGGAGCAGAGTCACCCCAGCGCCACCTGCGACCATGGGAATCAGCGTACTGAGGCTGCTGGCCCGGAAGTCGCCCATCTCCGAGGCGCCGGCCCTGCTGCAAACAGACAGCGCCTGACTGCGCAGGCAATGACCATCCTCCAGAAGAAGCACCGCCTCGCCCGCGAGATCGGATTCCCGAACTCGTTTGCGTTCCGCGAGACGGTGCCCCCGGGGCACCGCCAGCAAGAAGGCATCCTCGAATAGCGGGAGAGTGGCGACATCGCCCAGTGGTGCCTCCAGCGCCAGGAGCAGGAGGTCGAGATCCCCGCGCTCGAGACTCTTTACGAGCTGGTCGGTCTGCGCTTCGTGGAGCTCGAGCCGTAAGGCAGGGAACGCACGTCGCACCGCTGGCAACGCTGCGGGCAACAAGAACGGAGCAACCGTCGGGATCACGCCGAGACGCAGTCGTCCCGCGAGCGGTTGATTCACACCGCGCGCTGCCTCGTGCAGTGCTTCGACGGCGCTCAGGACCTGGCGCGCATGGCCCAAGACCTCTCGGCCTGCCGCAGTCACGAGCATCGGCTTGCGTCCGCGCTCGAAGAGCTGGACCTCGAGGAAGTCCTCGAGCTGGCGCACCTGCGTGCTCAGCCCCGGCTGTGTGACGTGACAGGCGTCGGCGGCCGCCTGGAAAGTTCCGTGGTCCTCGATGGCCGCGATGTACTCGAGCTGGCGGATGGTGGTCATAACTTCAGATTACTAATCCGATACCTATAATCAATTGGAACTATGCCCCTCGACGCCCGAAGATCGTCTCCTGAGTCGAAGCGAACGTCCTGTCGTACGGCCGGGCGAACAGGGAGGATTGCAGGATGAATGAACAGCAGCGATGGCCTCAAAATCACCACTTCGTCATGGGATTGGTGTGCGCTGGCCTGATCAGTTTCGGCGCATCTCAGCCCGCGCCGGCATCCGACACGAGCTATGCACCGGTGAGCATCACGACGGGGTTCGATGAGACCCGGGCGGCCGACATCAAGAACAAGCCCGAACTGATGAAGCGGCATCTGAAACTGTTGCAGGAGCGCTACGACCTATCGGGGGACACGGACCCCGAGGCCACGATGTCGGGTGGCAAGCCCTTGCCGGTTGGTCCGACAGCACGCATGGAGAAGAGCCGCGGTTTCGACTCCCTGGCGAAGATGTCGCCTGGGGAAATCAAAAAGCAGGGGCTGTTCCCGTATCCTCCGCTGCCGCATGTGAGCCCGGCAGGCGGCGGGCTCGTCGTGCCACCCGTTCAGTTGAAGTCTCATCCGGAGCTCGCGCGCTTCGACATGGACTTCGACCTTCCGGACGCCTACCTGCCCGAGTTTCCGGCACCGTTGTATTTGATTTCGCGCCCCGAGCTCGGCGATGTCTCGGACGGCGAAGAGATCACGATCAACAACTACTTTCACAAGCTGAACGGCATCCTGACGCCGTTTCAGCTAGAGGGAATGCGTCTTCTGGTCACGCCAGTGGCGCAACAGCAGTTCAACGTCACCGACGATCGCAAGGCCGAGGTCGCCCAAGATGCGGTCTCTTGTTTCACCTGTCACGTCAACGGCCACACATCGGGCGTGTTCCACTTGAACCCGGACAACCGTCCCCAGGACACCCGGTTCCGGATTGGCACCGTCAGTCTGCGCGGCGTGAACATTCAGCACTTCTTCGGATCGAAGCGAGCGCTCCGCACGCTGGAAGATTTCAGTGAGGTGGAGGCCAAGACGGCCTACTTCGACGGAGACCCAGTGATCGCGCTGAAGAAGGGCGCACGCCGTTTCACGCGCGAAGAAGTCGCCGCCATGGCCGCGATGCAGAACATGATCGCGTTCCCCCCGGCGCCCAAGCTCAACGTGCACGGCCGGCTGGATGCCGCGAAGGCGACCGAGTCGGAGCTGCGGGGTGAGAAGATTTTCGCGCGAGACTGCGCGTCCTGTCATGTACCGCCGTACTACACCGACAACTCGGCCCACGACTTGCAGGTGGAGCGATTCTACTCGGGGCGCCCCGAGGGCCTGATCAAGACCTTCCCCTTGCGAGGGATCAAGGATTCGCCGCCGTATCTCCATGACGGCAGACTGATGACACTCGAGGACACCGTCGAGTTCTTCAACCTGGTGCTCGAGCTCCACCTGAACTCGACGAACAAGGCCGACTTGGTCGCGTTCATGCGTACGCTCTAGCCGCTCCGGCTCAGAGGACGGCCGAGCCAGAGACCGAGATGCCACCCCCGCCCAACGCGAACCTCAGCAACGCCGACTCGAGTGACGTCGAAGCCTGGATTCTTGGCGGCGCGCTCTCTTAGTGATCGGACTCGCGACGAAAGAGAACCCATGCTCCCGAGAGCAGCAGCAACAGAACGAGAACGGCCGGCCCGGCCAGGCTGTTCATCGTGGGGACGGCCGGTGGCGGAACTTCAGGGGTTTGGGTCGGCATTGGAGTCGGGCTCGGCGTCGGAACCGGCGTCGCGACCGCGACCGCGAGAGTCGCGAGGCTGGCCAAGTCGCCCATGCTGGTGGAACTGAGGTTCACCGCATTCCCCCATGCCCGCAGCGTCGCCGAACCACTGCTCGGCGCCTGCCACAGGAAGCTGAACAACGTCTCTCCCGCAACGCTCGCCTTGGCGCCCATGTGCGTGACCTCCATCAGGCCGCCGGTGCCGACGAGGCTCTTCGTGCCGGAGCCCGAAGCTCCCCCTACCGTCAAGATTCCGAGGTCTGCGGAGGCGTTGAGACCGCCATGGGACTGAGAGCCGACCTCGAGGATGGTGAGCAGGTACTCGTTGATCGAGTCGGGCAAGACCGTTGCCGGGCCGGTCAGGGTGACCGTCGGCGGAAGCCCGCCGCCGTGACAGGCGACATGATTGCATCCCGCGGCCGGGTCGAGAAAAGTCGTCGTCGCGACCCCACTAGAGAACGCGAAAGCTGGACCGCCGGAGATCAGAGGGAGGACGCACACGACCGCAATCAATCTCGTCTTGATTCTCATTCTTGACGGCTCCTTTTGCCCGAGTGAGTGCGGCGTGTCAGCAGCACGCAACAAAGGGCCACGGCGACTTTAGCCCGGGGGTCGAACGAGCCGCAATGACCAAAAAGTCGCAGTTGCCGGGAAGTCGCCCCAGGGGCTGCGTGCGCAGGAATGTTCGAGAGGCCGCGGGGGCGTGCGTGCCCCGCGCAAACCAAGCGCTCCCAGGCTCGCGGCCCGCGTTGCCGCCATGCGCCCTCGTCCATCATGGGGTGCGCCGGCACAAACCGGCGGAGACTGATGGATGAAAGTCCGGGCGATGGCAGATCTTGAACCACTCGCCTCCCAAAACGCCGCTCGGACTCGGAAGGTCGTTGGTGTGGCTACTCTGGGAGTCCGAGGGCCTCACGACGGCAGCGGATCAACAGCGAGTCGCGGAGCGCTTCCTCCCGTAGGTGCGCGATGCTCTGGTAGCCGGGATTCTCGGGAAGCTTCAAGAACGTCTCCCAACTCGGCCACTCGACGACGAAGAACAGGTCGGGATTCCACTCGCCGATGAGCGCGGCCTCGGGTCGGTAGCTCTCCACGAGTTTGCCCCCGATCTCCTCGACGAAGGGCGCCGCCGCCGCCGCGTACTCGGCGTACTTCTCAGCACCGCCGTCCTCCTTGAACCACAGGACGTTGAGCATGTAGATCGCGTCACTCATCTCGATCACCTCCGTCTCGATTCCTACGACTCCGACGGCGAGTACGCACGCGGGCGTCGAAGGTTACCGAGAACGTCGCGCCCGGCCCATCGGGCGGAGGGGATCGGGGACCGGATCCAATGTCGTCAGTCTCCGAACACACAAGGCCGGTCGGGTGCCTCGATCTTGTAGAGTTTGGCCGCGTTGTCGAACAGTAGTTTGCGCCGCACGCTCTCGCTTTGATTGCGCAGACCAGCATCGATCGTTTCGCGCACGTTCCCGTACAAGCAAACGGGGTGCGGATAGTCGGTTTCGAAAAGTACGTTATCTTCGCCGATGACGTCGAGCAGCCTGTCGGGCGCCAGCTCCTCGAAGAAATAGCACCCGTAAACTTGACGCCGAAAGTATTCGCTCGGCAGCATCTTGAACTCGGGCCGCTCCTTGCGAATCTGGGAGTACTTGAACGTGTAGTCGACCGATTCGAGGATGAACGGCAAGAAACCGATTCCGCTCTCGACGGAAACCACCTTCAGCTTCTCGTGACGGGCCAGGACCCCCGAAACCAGCAGATCGATCAATTGCTTGCCGTTCTCCAGGAACAACGAACTCGCGATGCGCGCATTGGTTGCTCCGATGCCGTCCACCTCTATTCGTTCCGGAGAAAACCCTTCCATGAAATTGCCGCTGCCGATGTGGAAGCTGACGGGCAAATCCGCATCGACGGCCGCGTTCCAGATCGGGTCCCAGTGGTGATCGCCGAGAAACGGCTGCCCCAGCGATTGCGGCTCCCCGCTGAACAGAACGCCTTTGTGCCCGAGTTTTGCGCAACGCTCGATCTCGGCGACGCTGGCGGGAACATCCCAGAACGGGATCGCCGTGATCGGAATGAAACGACGGGGATCCGCGGCTACCCACTCGGTCAAGAAATCGTTGTAGGCCTGCACGCACGCGAGCATCATCTCGGCATCGCCGAGTCGCAGAAACGTCTGGTTACCGAAGCCGCCTAGATTCGGATAGAGCGCCATCGCCCAGATCCCGATCGAATCCATATATTCGAGCCGGGCACTCGCGTCGTACGCCGCGGCCGGCACCTCGGCCATCGAACTCGGCGCCGCGGGGAACGGCTCGTGCCAACCGGCCACCGCCGTGTGTCCCACGGGCAGACCGGCCGGCTCTCCGTCGATGTACCAAATCTCGAGCCCCATCGCCGGATCCATCGCAATGCGCGGGGCGCGATCGACGAACTTCGCGGGCAAACGGCTACTCCAAAGGTCGCCTGGTTCGGTAATGTGGGTGTCGGTGTCGATCACCCAATCGCATATCGTGGGGCTGTCGTTCATGGCTCCTCCCGGGGGCAGATCGTTCGCACACCCGATCATGCCCGAACTCCGGGCGTGCCCGAGCACAGGTACGCCTCATGCACGTCTACCATCCGGTGACGACATGGCGACCCAACCGCGCAGTCGCCTTCATCCGAGTCCTCTCCTGCATGGCGGTTTCACCACGGGCCGGCGAGCGATGGCCGCCGTGGTTCTGTTCACGTAGGCTCGATCTGACGCAAGTGAGGTGCGCGCCATGTCCGAATACCGCGACAAACTCTTCGCCCCCGCAAGGCTCAACGGACTGGAACTGCGCAACCGCGTGATCCGCGCGGCGACCTTCGAGGGGAAATGCCCCGACGGTTACCCCAACGACGACCTGATCGCGCTGCATCGGGAGATGGCCGAAGGGGGCGTGGGGCTGACCACCGTGGCCTATTGCGCCGTGGAGGCCAACGGGCGCGTCAAGCAAGAGATGATGTACATGCACGAGGGGATCCGCTCACAAGTCGAGGCCATGACCCGTGCGGTGCACGAAGCCGGCGGGAAGATCTCGGGCCAGATGGGTCACTGCGGGAACTTCTCCCAGAACAGGGCCTTCGAAGGTAAGCGCCCGCTCGGGCCGTCGCCCATGATCAACATGGGCGGCATCCCTGTCGGCCTGCCCTTCGCTGGTGCCATGAACCACGCAGACATCGACCACGTGGTGCAGTGCTTCCACGACGCGGCGCTGTTCATGAAGTCCGCGGGCTTCGACGCGGTGGAGATACACTTCGGCCACGGCTACGGGCTCAGCCAGTTCATCAGCCCCAAGACCAATCGGCGTACCGACCAGTACGGCGGCTCGCTCAGCAACCGCATGCGTTATCCGTTGCGGGCCCTCGAAGCGGTGCGCAAGGCCGTCGGCGACGACTTTCCCATCCTCGGGAAGATGGGCCTCACCGACGGCGTGAAGGGCGGGCTCACCACGGATGAGGCGGTGGAGGTGGCTGCCTTCCTCGACGAGGGCGGCATCGATGCCCTGATCCCCAGCGGCGGCACCAGCAGCATGAACCCCATGCTCCTGTTCCGCGGGGATAGCCTGGTTCCCGGAATGCTCGCCTTGGAGAAGAGTGCCCTCATGCGCCTCGGGATGCGGATGGTCGCCTCTTCGATGTTCCGCAACTATCCCTACGAAGAGGTCTACTTCCTCGACGGCGCCAAGCGGGTGCGTGACCGAATCAAGAACGCGAAGCTCTGTTACATCGGTGGCGCCAGCACCCTGGAGAGCCTCGAGACGGTAATGCGCGAGTTCGACTTCGTTCAGATGGGGAGGGCGCTCATCAAAGATCCCTTCTTCGTGAGGAACGCCATGGCCGACCCCCGCTATGTGAACGGCTGCACCCACTGCAACCAGTGCGCGACCCTGATCCTGCACCCCGATGGGATTCGCTGCACACTCAATGAAACGTTTCGCGGGGACGTCGATGGGGCCGGGCGCCCCGAAGCCTCCACGATCTCCATGAGGCTGCCGTAATCGCGCTTGGGTTCTTGGCGAGTCCCCAGAATCCCCGAAGCGAGTGCCTCACGAAGCGCAGCGCGTTTGGTTCTAGGCCATCCATCGTGCCCCGATATACCTATCCCCGATGCAGACCGAAGCCCAGCCGGTCATCGGCCCTCGCGGCGACGGATCTGCCTAAAACGCTCGCGGCCGGCGTACCTCGCGGTACGCGGAGCTCTGCTCGCCGGGCGTCCGCCGGATTGCGACGACGAAGCCGCGTTCCCGCTTGATCCTGCGGAATCCTCGGACACCGACGGACAATCAGCTCCACATTGATCATATGGCAGAGGATATGCCATAATTTCAGGCGCCTCTCCCGCGCGGCCGTCGTCCAAAGCACGCCCCCGATCGGAGCCCACGAAACCGTGAAGAAGATCACAAGAGTCGCCCTCGGAGTCACCCTAGTCCTCGCGATCCTGCTCGCCGTGGCGTGGTCGAACCGCAGCACCCTGATGTTGGGTGCCATCGGAGTCGTGATGGATCGCCGGGTAGCAGCCGGTCCGAACATCCCGGTCCAGTGGGAGCAGGGCCCCCCACCCCCGAGTACTCCGGGGGATCGGCCTCCAAACATCGTGCTGATTCTCGCCGACGACCTCGGGTGGAACGACCTGACGTTCGGAGGTGGCGGTGTCGCGGGAGGAACAGTTCCGACGCCGCGAATCGATTCGATCGCTGCCGAGGGGGCGAACTTCGTGAACGGCTACGCGGCGAACGGGACGTGCGCACCGTCGCGCGCAGCGCTCCTGTCCGGGCGCTACGGAACGCGCTTCGGTTTCGAGTTCACGCCCACTCCACCCGGCATGGGAACGCTCGTCGGGATGATGGCCGGCGAGTCGACCGACAGACTGCGCCTCGGGCTCCCCGGCGAGGGTGGCGACTCGGTCGACTACGACGAGATGGGGATGCCCGCCTCGGAGATCACGATCGCGGAGCTTCTGTCGGAGCAGGGATATCACACGGTGCACATCGGGAAGTGGCATCTCGGCCGCACCAGCGGGATGGCGCCGGAGGATCAGGGCTTCGACGAGAGCCTGCTCATGGCCAGTGGTCTCTATCTGCCCGAGGACGACCCAGAGGTCGTCAACGCAAAGCAGGACTTCGACCCAATCGATCGATTCCTGTGGGCCGCGATGAGGTACGCCGCAAGCTTCAACGGCGGCGACGCTTTCGAGCCGGCCGGCTACCTCACCGACTACTACACCGATGAAGCCGTCAAGGTGATCGAGGCGAACAAGGACCGCCCGTTCTTCCTCTACCTCGCTCACTGGGCTCCCCACACTCCGCTCCAGGCGACCAAGGAAGACTACGATGCTCTGTCTCACATCGAGCTGCATCGCGAGCGGGTGTACGCGGCGATGATCCGAGCTCTCGATCGCGGCGTCGGGCAGGTGCTGGACGCGCTCCGCGAGAACGGACTCGAGGAGAACACGCTCGTGATCTTCACTTCCGACAACGGAGGCGCAGGATACATCGGCTTGCCGGACGTCAACGACCCCTTCCGCGGCTGGAAGATCACGCTCTTCGAGGGCGGCATCCACGTCCCTTACTTCGTGAAGTGGCCCGCCAAGATCGCCCCTGGGACAACCGTCGACCAACCGGTGCACCACTTCGACGCATTCGCGACCGCGGCGGCCGCCGCCGCTGCGCCGCTGCCGACCGATCGCAAGATCGATGGAGTCGACCTGGTGCCCTTCGCGCGCGGGGAGGCGGCTGGAGCGACGCACGAGGCGCTCTTCTGGCGCAGTGGAGCCTCTCAGAGCGCGCTCGTGAACGGGTGGAAGCTCAACGTCAGCAATCCGCCGGGACGCAGTTGGCTCTTCGACCTCCGCGCCGACCCTACCGAGCAGCATGATCTCTCCGCCGAACGCCCCGAGAAGCTCGCGGAGTTGACGAGAGCGCTCGCGGCTCACAACGCGCAGCAGACCCCGTCGCGCTGGCCCTCGGGCGGTTCGTTCCCGATCAACATCGACAAGGACCTCTCGATTCCGGACGCGCCGGACGACGAGTACATCTATTGGTCGAACTGACGGCGGCGATTCCATGCGATCCCGCGGCGTCGGGATCGCTTCGTCGACCCGAGAGCACGTCTGCTAACGGTGCCAACGGATCATGCGGCCGTGTCTTCTCAAAGCCGCGCTCTCCTGGGCGTGCATGGGGCTCTGGATCGGGGCATTCGATGCGGCCTTGGGCGCGAACGTGCTGGCCGGGCCTTGGCAGCTAAACCTCGTCCTCCTCGCGGCCAGCGTTCTCACGCCGGCGATTCTCGTGACGCTCGCGTTCGCACTGTGCTGGGTGCCGGCTCGGCTGGGCTCGCACCGCTCCGAGTTCACGCAACTCGCGTGGACCCGCACGCTCATGCTGCCGCTCCTCATAGGCGGTCTGGCCTTCTTCCTCGGTCGGCAGGCAGGAGTGAAGACGCCGGTCGTGGTCAGCCTCGCCGCGACGGCCCTCGCTGTCGCGCTCGCCCCGGTCGTGTTGCGGCTCTCTTCGGCTCGCTGGTTGGCAGTCGGCGAGCGATGCGCCCGCAACCCAAAGACCGTCGCCGCAGTGCCGCTGTTGGTCATCGGACTCGCCGTGACACACGCCCCGCACGGAGCCCAAGAGATCGCTGCGGGGCCCCCAAACGTGGCGTTGATCTCTGTCGACACGATGCGAGCAGACCACCTGGGCGCGTACGGCTACCATCGGGATACGAGTCCGAATCTGGACCGCCTGGCCGCGCGAGGCGTGCGGTTTTCCGAAGCCTACGCCGCGTCGTGGTGGACGCTACCGTCGCACGCTTCCATGCTCACAGGACTCGGGCCCTTGGCGCACGGCGTTCGCAAACCCGGGCAACGACTCTCCGAGCAGATCGCCACCGTGGCCGAGCGACTGCGGGACCAGGGGTACGACACCGCCGCTCTCGTGGGGATGGGACGTTACTCCTTCGTGGGGTCGGAAACCGGTCTCGCGCAAGGGTTCGCCCGGTACCAGCATCCACCCTACCCCGTCGTGCCGGGCTCGCTCCTGCGCGAACTGGTGCAGCTCTACGGCTACTGGATCCGCGGATTCGTGGGTGTTCTGGAGGGGCAAGTCGATGCGGCCCTACGGTGGATCACCTCACGGCGCCGACCATGGTTTCTCTTCCTTCACACCTACGAGGTGCACTCACGCCCCCACGGGCTTCCGTACGCCGCCCCGGCACCGTATGACGGTCAGTACTGCGACACCCCCCGACTCCGCGATGCAATCCGGGGCGGACCGACCGGCTCGGACCTCCTGCTCGCTTGGAATCGGACCCCGCCCAGTGCCGAGGCGCTCGCCGAGGCGGTCTGCCTGTACGACGGCGCCATCGCGTACGTCGACGCCCAGATCGCCAGACTCGTGGCAGCCATCGAGAGTCACGCCCCGAACACGTTGATCATCGTCACCTCCGACCACGGTGAGGAGTTCGGTGAGCACGGGAAGTTCCTGCACCGCGACTTCTTCGAGGAGGTGTGGCGCGTACCGCTCATCGTACGGGGTCCGGGCATCAGCGGGGGCCTGGTCGTGGACGGGCCCGTACAAAACTGGGATCTCGCCGCATTGATGCTGGAGGCCGCCGGGCTGCCGACTCCGCGCAACGCGCTTCGGAGTGCCATCGAGCAGCCAAAGACACGTTCCGAGGACGAGCGAAGGGCGCTTGCCGTGTCCTACGACACACGCGCGCTCGCCGTCGGCCGACATCGATACTTCGAACGCTACGGACGGAGCGAGATGTACGACGTGGCCGAGGACCCCTTTCAGCGAGACGAGCTCCTGCGAAATCACCCGAAACGCCGCGGCCCGTTCCGGCGCAGGCTGAGGGACATGGAGAGACTGCAGCAGGTCGAGCTCGATCGACACGGCGCCTCGCCAGAGGCCCTGGAGCTGCCGCTCGAAGAAGTGCGTCGGCTCCGGTCCTTGGGGTACGTCGAGTAGGGCGAAGGTGGGCCAAAGCGACCACAGCGGCGCGGACCGTGCCGACTTTCGACGACGTCCTCGCCTCTACGCGGGCCCGCGTCGCGCAGCCGCCCGATGCCTCACCTGCGCAAGTCTCCGAGGTCACGGCCAGGAGCGAAGTCTCACCTGTTTGGGAGGCCGTAGGAGTCCGGGCGGACCGCTGGCCAGTGTCCGGCCGCAATCGGACGGAGGCGGGCCTGCCCGTCCAGCGCGAAGATCTCCACTCGATTCTCGCCGGCCCGGAAGGCGTCGGGGGGGAGCATCATGGCGAACGCGGCGGTGTCGCTCACTCGTGCGAAAGTGCGCCCGACGCCCCGGATCACGCCGTTGACAGCGAGCGCGACCTCCTCGGGAAGAGCTGCCGCTTCAGTGGCCTTCACGATGCCCGGCACATAGGCCGGGAAGCGGCCGCTCTCCGGGTCGACGTCGGCGAACCACTCGGGGAAGAGAAGTCGATACGACAGATCCGACCGCGCCTCGGCGGCGACGGCGTCCGCACGCCGCCCGAGCAAGGCAGGCCTCGAGCTCAACGCGTAGACATCGTCCCAGCTGGGGTGCGGCCCGAAGAGTTCATTCTTGAGCCGCAGCCCGTACCACGTCGTCGGAAGCCGCGCGTCGATCTCATGCTCTCGTTTCCGGTCGACCACGATCTTCGTCGGCCGGCGCGGGGCCGAGTCGTCGAGTGCGGACTGTCCGTCGACCCAATCGGGAATCTCGATGCCGAGCGCGTCTGCCATCGTCGGCAGGATGTCCATCGACTCGACGTTGCGGTCGTCGATGAGCGGCTCACGGGAAAAGGGCGGTTTCACGAAGAGCGGGACATGAACGATGTCGCGTAAATTCGCGTCGACGACGCGACGTCGATGCTCTCCTGGCTGGAATGCGACGCCGTGATCACTCGTGACCACGATGAGGGCCCGGTCGTAGATTCCGGTCTCTTCGAGCCGATCCAGCAACTCGCCCAGAAGCGAATCCACGTACCCCACCTGGAGCAGGTGGCGCTGAAAGGCGAGCTTCGCTGGCCATGGTTCGAGCGACCGCTCGCGCCCCCCCAGCAGGGGCCCCTTGCGGGGCGGTCGAGTGGCCAGGTGGCGACGGAAGACGTCTGGCATGTCTTCCAAGCCGAGGGTCGCCCCCGCGCGCCCTTGGGGGTAGGTCAGACCTGTCGGTAACCCAAACCACGGAACGTGCGGCACGAGGAGATGGAGGAAGTAGAGTGTCGGGCGCGAGCCGCCATCGACCGAGCTGATCAAGGCCCGGAAGACTTCCCCTTCCTCCGTCGGCTCGATTGCTCCTGCGAAGTCGGCCCAACGCGTATCGACCGAGGGTAGGGTGCCGGCGACCGAACGAGGCAAAGCTGAATGTCCCCAGACTACAGCGGCGTCGCGGAGGAGGGTCTGGATCCGCACACCGGGCGCCACCGGCGCCACGAGCTCCTCGCACGCCTCGGGCGGACAGAGGGCCGTGATCTTCTCGCGAACGACCAGCCGGTGCGAGCTCCCGAGCCATGTGAAGAGGTTCTGCTCCTTGGAGCCCCGGAGGGACCCCTCGAAGCTCCGACGAGCGCGACGACCGTTCAGGATCGACGGTACGGCGATGGTGGTGAGGGGATGGACGGCCGTCGCATTGCGCAGCCAAATGCTGTCGGAGGCAAGGCGCGCGAATGAGGGGAAGAGCTCCGCGTCGACCTCGAGTTCCTGGTTGAGGAGCGCGTAAAGAGGCAGCTCGTCGAGCAGCAGGAAGACGATGGGTGCCTCTGCGCGACGAGGCGCCTCGAGCGCGGGATTCTCCGATCGGGCCATCAACGGCCGCACACTCTCGGCGCTCAAGAAGATCGCGGCGAAGACGATCGGCACAGGTGCCATGAAGCGGAGCAACTCACGTAGAGTTGTCGACGACCGGTGCAACAACACGAAGCCGACACCGCCCACCACGCCCCCCCCGATGGTGACGGCCTCGGGGGCATCGATCGACCGAACAAGCACGGGGTAGAGCGCGAGCGTCACCAATGCGACCATCGAGAACCGATGGAGGGCGCGCTGGAACGTTCCCCCGACGACACCGGCGAGCGCCTCTACGAGTAGCCCGAGAATCGGCACTCCGAGCAGCAGCGTTGCCACGAGGACCAGCACATCGATGACTTCCGCCCGGTGCGCGATCAGAAACGGCGGGTTCGCGCCGATCAGGTCGAAGAGCGGTTGCGCGACGGCCAAGGAGTTCAGCACCCAGAGCTCGTTCGCCCGTGAGATCGCCGAATCACTGGTGGCTGAGCGTGCTCCTGGCATCGCGCACTGTTTAGCCGAAGCCACAGCTCCCCGCGAAACCCACGCCCGAGGCGACGTTCTTCTCTGCCTCTACGACGATTTGCTCTGGCCGCTGGTGTGGACGCCACCGGGCTTCGGCGACGTCCACACCAGCTACGGGGCGATCGTGATGGAGTCGACGTTACTCGGGGCCGTGACCATGCTGGCGAAGACGGCACGGACCCGCCAGTCGAACGTTCCTGGATCGGCCTCGGTGGAGACGTCTACATCGTCGGTGAACTCCGTTTTTCCGATGGCGACGAGGCCGACCGTCTCGAACGGGGCACCATCGAAACGACGCTCGACGAGGTACCCGAGTGGGGCCGGGAAGCTCGAGCTGGGTAGCAGTGGTGCCGTCCAGCTGAGATCCGCGAGGCCCCCCGAAGACGTGACCATCAGGTTGCTGGGTGCGGAGACCAGGATGCCGGCGCACGGCGAACAGGTCGTCTCGATGGCGTGAATCATGAACTGCTGATCGGCCTTCGACCATTTGAGCGTCACGTCATGGAAGGACCCCCCCGTGGTGGAAAGCCCCTGGATCTTGAAGCTGTCAAGACTGATTTCATCGGCGGAGAGAAAGGTCTCGGGTCCGAACCGCGTGGTCTCGAACGCGCGCAAGACCGACTTCTCTCCCCCATCGAGGCCGTGCGCGGTGACGACGATCGTGTGCTCGCCTGGATCGAGCAGGCCCCAGTTCCAAGCCGTAGCGTAACCAGGCGCCGGGCTGTCGGGAAAGCCAGGGTGGATGGCGCTTACATCGCCGCGCGCGCCACCGTACGGGAGTGGCCCCATGTCGTCGCCGTCGAGGGTCCATTCGACATAGTCGATCCCGCCGGGCGACAACGCGAAGCCCCGGACGAGGCCGACGCCAGTGTTGACGCCGTCTGTCGGCGTCTCGATGGAGAGAACGATCGACGGGTCGAGAGAGGCGGAGGCCCCTCCCGGCGGCGGGCCTACGATCGCCAGAAAGGCGGCGGTCGCGAGCAACGGTAGAAGTTTGATTCTCATCATGGTGGAAATCCTCCCGTAGGGCCTTCATCGCGGGGCCGCGTTCATGCCAGACCCCGTGTTCGTCACGAAACCTAGCGCGGCGAACGCACAGGAGTCCTAAGGTTGCGGTTAGGCTTCGGTAAATTCGCCCTTCGCCGACCATCTCGGACGAGGCCCGAACGATGCATTCGCGAGTGGGGTCGAGATGCCGCTAGACGGCGGCGTAGCCCCCGGTGGGCTCCCAGCTTCCGTGAAAGCTGAGCGGTGTGTGGTGGTCGAGCAGGACACGTGCAACCGGGCCCTCCGAAATCGCGTCGGCCCGTAGGATGGCGAGAGGGCTCCGCCGTGCGTCGGTGGCACGACCCGCGGCGTCGAGGGTCGATAGGAACAGTTCGCGCAACCCAACGCCGAGCCCGAAGTGGACCCAAGCGCCGCGGCGGCGATCCTGCTTTGGATGTGCGGAAAACAACGCTCTGTCGAGCCCGAACCGCTCGAGTCCCTCCGTCGCGAGAGTCTCGGGGTCCATCCGATGCGCCGGGTTTGCGTCCTCCAGCGCGTAGAGCTTCCCCGCCCACACCTGCGCGTTCACTCCAGACGTATCCGGGAAGTGGCCGACGCCCAGGTTCGCGATCCAGCCTCCGGGGGCGGGCGTCGTCCAGCTCTGACCGACGAAGCGCCCTGCCCGTTCGTCGCGCTCGTACTTCGCCGTGCGCACGAAGCGGGTCTGGTAGTGCACACTCGCGTCGCCGAACGTGAAGGCCTGAACCATCCCATCTCCGTCGAGGAGACAGCGCAGGCGGTGGCCGTCGCGCTCGAAGAGCCCCGGACCGTTGCGGTAGAGCGTGCCGCGAAGCCCCTCGGGAATCCGCCCCTCCACCCGCGGGCGGTACGACTTCTCGTCGGGCAGGGACTCGACGAGACCGAAGAAAGGCCGCTGGGCCTGGAACTGATCAAGGAGGCCGGGCCGGATGGGCTGACGCTCCGGGAAGTCGCCCGCCGGGCGGGAGTTTCCCACAACGCTCCCTATCCGCACTTCCCCGACAAGGACGCCCTCGTCACCGCCATCGCGAGTGAGGGCTTCGGGGAACTCGGGAAGTCTATGACGTTGGCCATGGCCGACGAGTCCTCGCCCACGGGCCGGTTGCAGCGTGCCGGACTCGCCTACGTCGAGTTCGCCCGCCGGAGACCGTCGCACTTCCGCGTCATGTTCCGTCCGCGAAAGGACGCGGTCTCGCGCGAGATCGCGAACGCAGTGTTCGGTGTCGTCGAGGGCCTGATCCGTGAGGGCCAGGAGGCAGACCTGCTCAGGACCGGCGATCCGACGCCTCTCGCGCGAACTGCCTGGTCGCTGGTTCACGGCATCGCGGAACTCGTGGCGGCCGGAGTCCTGGTCGAATCCAAGCGAAACCTGGCCGCCTTCGTCGACACCGCGACCGAGACCCTGGTCGCTGGAATGAAAGAGGCGCGCGCAAAGTTACCCGCGTAGGCCGCGCAGCGGTGAAGAGCTGGCGCCCGCTCATCGGCACGATCTGCGCCTTCAGGGTCGCACACAGCCTGACGCTCGCCGCCGCGACCCTGGGCTGGGTAAACGTCCAGGGCCCACCAGTGGAAGCGCTCGGCGAGTCGGGCTGCAAAGAAGACGGCCGGCCACCTACTTTCAGCTCCAAGCCAACGCCCGGCTGTGTTGCGTAGCGAGGCACCCCAGGTGCGTGCGTTTGTCAGCCAACGCGGACGATGACCGTTGCGACCGGCATCGGGACGTTCGTCATGCTCGTCTTGCCAGGACCGCGGTCGGCTTCTGCCCATACGGTGCCATTCAAAATCATCCCCGCAGTGAGCTGCGGTAGGTCGAATATGTGAAGCTCTTTCGAACGCTGGTTCCGGTCCACGATGGCGTCGGACCGATCGGGTGCCTCTCCCGGTGTGGCGATCAAGAGGTTTCGTCCTGGCCGCGCGACGATCTCCCCGCAGCAGAGCAGCGGGGCGGGGCGCAATCGCAACTTGTCGGCGCGGAGGGTGTCGAACGCCTCGAGCGGAACCCGGATCATGGCGGAGCTCTTGCGTTCGTGCTCGACACAGAAGACATTGCTGGCGCTCTGCGCAGTGCTGCGCGCTCGAGCATCACCCACCCCACCATCGTCGAGTTGGCGGACCCAGTCTCCCGAGTCCTCGGCAACGCCCAGCCAGAGCCGCTCGACCGTACCGATCCAGCGTCGGGGCTCGACCGAGCCCTCCAGCGTCAGCTCCTGCACGTCTTGAAGATAACGGGTCCACCTATCGAGGAGCGGTGCCCCCAACGCGTACTCGACTCGCCTCTTAGTCATCGGATTTCTCCTCGGCGGGGCTGTTCTTCCGCGGACGCTCTTTGCGGAGTAACTCTTCGGAATCCTCGATGACACCGTTGACGAACTGCGCCTGCGCGTCGAGCCATGTGCCGGGCGCCAAGTCGCCTCCCTGGACCCGTTCGACGGCGGTCATCCACCACCGGGCCGTACGACGGATCGTACGTGCCTGGAGCTCCAGGACGCGGGCGAGTGGATCGCGGTCGTTCATCCCCATATCCGAGCCCTCAAGTTGTAGCCGACCGCTTTCTCTTCCATCGCATTGAGTCCGCTCTGGAGGAACGCCGACATGATGATCGGAGAATAAAGGTTCGCTTGAGCCGCCCGAAATCGCATGACCTTCTCCGCATAATACTCACACCATTGCGGGCGGCCGGGAACTCGACGTGCTTCGATGAACCCGCTGTCGCGCTCGATCTGATCGTCGATCTCGTAGATCAGCGAGTAGTCGGCGCGAACCCGGTCGTCATCGAAGGTGTAGTCGACCTTGAGGAACGTGTGAAATCGTTGGAGTTCCAAACCGCTCCAGTCGACTACGAACCGTTCTTCCAGAACGCCTTCCCACCCGTCGTCCCGCTCGGTTTTCTCGCTCTCGATAGGGCCGACCGCCTCGAAGAAGGGCCCCATCTGGAGCCAGTTCTTCGGATCGATCATCGGCTTGAAAGCGTCCAGCGGCACGCGGAACCGCGCCCTACGACTCACCGTCGAGACACCGTGGTGTTGCCGAATGACGGGCCCTTCGGTGAGGATCAACTCCTCCGGTGCCAGCAGGCGCTCGAGCGCAAAGAGCTCCTTCTCGACATCGTCCCCCGGGAGGAAGTCGGAACTCTTACTAAAAATCCGCCGAAGCTCTTCGAACGCATCGTCGAACGATCGCGGCCACGGCGCGATGTCGCGCACTGAAGCGATCACGAGTTCTCGGTAGTCGAGGTGGGGGCGGTAGGGGGCGGCGTCTCCGGTCGCGATCGGCGGGCCAAGAACCCGTCGGAGCAGCTCCGGCCTCGCCACGAGTTGTGATCGACTCAGCTGACCGATGACCTCTGGTCCAGGTAGCTGGCCGGGTTCGATCCCAGCCAACGTCTCCCCGCTCGGCGCTCCATAGAGCGTTCGGAACGTCGTGTTCCATAGAAGCGCGCGCTCTCTGGCTCGCAGTGCGTCTGCGGTGCTTCTCGCACCCATCGTGGAATTGGCCACGTCGTCTGCCCTCAGCCCAGCGGGTACAGGGGTTTGGGGTTCAGGCGCTCGTAGGCTGCCTCGGCGAGAGCGAGAAGGTCGGTGGCCAGCCAGTAGCGCAGAGTCTCAGACGCACGAAGCTGGTGATTGATCTGCAGAAACGTGACCTCTCTTTGGAGTGAGACTCGGCAGCTGAACGGGCGCCCGGCCAACTTTTCGATGGCGAGAAACCCGTTGAAGTCGCCCACCTCGACCCAGCGCTCGGGCTTCCCGCTCTCGCCTTCCGGGGAATCGACGACGGCTTCCTGGCCATCGACCACCTCAGGGTGCGTCAGGGCCGCAGCCTCGCAGCCACGGTAGTCGACACGGGCGTCGAATGCAGACATTGCGATGTCACAGTGGAGGAGCACGCTTCTCGTCTTCTCGGGCCCGGGGTCCTTGCCCCCGGGGAGGCGCAGTCCGCAGCCCCACCGGCCGGCGGAATCCTTGGCTTGCACGACATCGGTCCAGAACGGACTGTCGCCCCAGTTCGGCGGGTGAATCGATTCCTTCAGGTCTGCGAACGGCAGGTGGATCGTGCTCGTGAGGTGGCCCCGAACCCTTCGCCGGTGCGCCTCGACCGTGCATTCGGCGTCTTCGATGCCTAGTTCCGGCATGTCGGGCACGAGGTTTCCGTCGTCCGCACGGGGACGACGCGCGGCAGGGGGGAAGCCAAACGTGTCGACGAAGGCCTGGCGGAGCGCACCAGCCGTAGCCGGCTTGCGGCGCGCAATGAACTCGAACCTGGGCGCGAGCGTCCAGAGCGCGAGCTTCGTGTAAGCCGTGCGGACCGGGGCCAACGGCGTTTCGCCCGAGTGCTTCTTCAAGTCCAACAACGAAAGGAGCTGGCGGCCGACGCTCTCCGCGTCGTCGACGTCATAGCGCCTGCTGAACCTCTCGGCGTCTTTCACCCGATCGATGTCGACGAAGACGCTCCAGAGCGCCGAATGCGTTGCTTGCTCCGCCGTACCCCATGCCGGTGAAGTCCCGAATGTTCCGAACATGCGCCTCGCCCTCGTCTTGGACGAGCCGAGGCCGTCCGACACCAATGTGGCGGGATCATAGGCTTGGTGGGCTGGCCCGGGCAAGCGAATCCGCGAACTGGCGCAGCTTGCCGTCGGCGACGGAAGCGGTCTAATCAGTTACATGTTCCAGGCTCCAGATCTCGTTCCCGGCACCGTGTTCCAAGACGCCTATCGCATCGTCGCGCCTCTCGGTGAGGGCAGCTACGGACGCGTATATGAAGCCCAGCAGCTCTCAACCGGCCAGCGCGTGGCCATCAAAGTGCTTCGGGTTCGCGACGAAACTTCGGGCCAACTCGCGCAGCTGACGGCCCGCTTCGAGCGGGAGCTGGGTGTCTGCGCTGAACTCGCCCACCCGAACATCGCGCGGCTCATCGATTCGAGCAACGCTGGGGAAGACTTCCTGTACGCCGTGTTTGAGCACATCTCCGGGACCTCACTGCAAGAAGTTCTCGTCGAGGAGGAACAGCTCGAGCCGAGCGAGGCATTGCACTTGATGGGGCAGGTCCTGGACGCGCTCAGCTGCGCCCACTCCAGAGGCATCGTGCATCGCGACCTCACACCCGCGAACATCATGCTAACGCGCACGGGGGCGCGGCGGAACGCGATCCTGGTCGACTTTGGACTCGGCGGGTTCGCGCGGGACCTTCGCGCCCACAACGAGATGCGGATCACGGAGACGGGCCAGATGCTCGGCACGCCCTGCTACGCTTCACCGGAGCAGCTCCGTGGTGAGGCGCCCGAGCCGACCTCCGACCTGTACTCGTGGGGCCTCGTGGTACTCGAGTGCCTCACGGGAGACGTCCCAATTCGCGGCGCCTCTGCGCAGGAGGTGATCTATCGGCAACTCGGCTCGTCACCGGTCCCGATCCCTGATGCGTTGCGCGCGCAGCCGCTCGGGCGGGTCTTGGAAGCGGTGGTCGCGAAGGACCCGCGCCGCCGAATGTCCGACGCCGGCGCCGTTCTTGCCGAACTGACGGCCCTGGCCGCGCAAGTCCCTTCGAGTCCGAACGCTGCGCGCGGGCCGGGCCGTGTTCGGCGGCAGGTGACGGTCGCGTGCTGCTCCTTTTCGGCCGCCGGAGCCGATGCCGAAGGACTCACCTTCGACGAGGTCGACGAGCGTCTTCACGCAGAGCAGGCCGCGCTCGAGGCGAGCGCTATCGAGGTCGGCGCCGCGATTGGTGGCGCGGTCGGCGGACGTGTCTTCCTCGTGTTCGGCCATCTCTCCGCGAGCGAGAACGACTGTCGACGGGCCGGCCAGCTTGCATTGGATTTCGTGGCTCGCGTGTCCGCCCTTGACGACGAAGAGGGTGCCGCCCTGCGCTTCGAGCGACGCGCGGGAATCCACACCGGCCTGGTTGTCGTGCCGGAGCGAGTCGGCGCGACGAGTCGGCCGGAGCTCCGGGGCTCCACGCCCGCGGTCGCGGGCTATCTTGCGGACCGGGCGAGCGACGGAGAAGTGCTGGTGAGTCTCGATTCCCAGCTGCTCCTGCGACGCGACTTTGCCAGCGAACGCGTCGGCGATTGCGAGATAAGAGAGCTCTCCCGCCCGCTGCCATACTACGCTCTGCACAGTGGTCCGGGCGTTGCCGACGCCGAGGGGTCGCCGACCGCGTTCGTTGGCCGTGATCGTGAGATGCGCCAGATTCTGGAGCTTTGGACTGGAGTGCAGGCCGGCGAAGGGGCGGCGGCGCTTCTGATCGGCGAAGCGGGGATCGGCAAGACACGACTCCTTCGCGAGATTAGAGAGCAGGTCGGCAGCGACGCATGGTTGGAGCTGCGTTGCGAGCCAGAGAGCCAGACGACGCCACTTCATCCGGTCGTTTCCGCTCTTCGGATGGCGCCGCTCTCGAAGCTCATCGAACGCTACCCGGTCGGCAGAGCGGAGTACGAGACGCTCCTCCGCGATGCGATTGGCGACGTAACGAGTGGCGGCTCGAGCCTCGAGCTATCCGCGCCACGACGCAAGGAGATGACCCTCGAGGCGATGGCAGCTCTCGTGCGCGCCATCTGCATCGACCACCCGCTCGTCATTCTCTTCGAGAATCTGCATTGGGCCGATCCGACCACGCTGGAGCTGATCGCGATGATCGGCCAAGACGTGGCGTCCGACCAATCATTCGCCGCCGCGGAACAGGGCAGCGCTCTCCTCTTGGGAACGGCGCGGCCGGAGTTCGTGCCGTCATCCGTGGGCTCCTGGAGCCTCGTGCCGCTCAAGCGGCTGAAACCTGATCAGGTCTCCGAGATGGTCGCGAAGACCCTCGATCGTGGCGAGCCCCTGCCTGATGCGCTCGTTCAGGCTGTCGTCGAGCGCTCGGACGGCGTCCCCCTCTTCGTCGCAGAGATCGCGCGCGCGATTGCGCGGGCCGACGCTGGCGGCGACGCGTCCCAGTCTTCAGCCGACCTCCAGGCGGTGCCATCGACGGTTCGAGACTTACTCACGGCACGTTTGGACCGCGTCTCCCCCGGTGCCCGGGAAACTGCCCAGCTCGCAGCGGCGCTGGGCCGGGATTTCTCGGCGGAGCTTCTCAGCCATGTGAGCAGTCGCGAGGCAGGGCGGGTGCGCGCAGACCTCGACGAGCTCGTCGAGGCTGGACTGGTTCAGCCGCGCCGGGGTGTCGACGGAACGCGGTACCTGTTCCGTCATGCGCTCCTACGGGATGCTGCTTACGACGCGTTGACGAGACGGGCTCGCACCGCGGCCCACCAGCGGGCGGCCGACTCGCTGTCGAATCACTTCCCCGAGATTGCCGCCGACCGCCCGGAGATTCTCGCGATCCACTTCGACGGCGCGGGGGCAAGCCACGACGCGGCTGATCAGTGGATTCGGGCCAGCGCCCAGAGCTACCGGCGCGCCGCGTTCGAAGAGGCGCTAAAGCAGACCGACCGCGGCCTCACCACGACTCGAAGCAACGCGGCCGATTCAGCCTTGGTTCGGCGCGAGCTCGACCTACTCGTCTTGCGAGGGACCGTGTACCTCTCGACTCGGGGGTGGGCTGTCCCGGAGACCGAATCTACGTTCCGTCGCGCACTCGACCTCAGCGACGAACTCGGCGTCGAGCCGCCGCTCATGGTGATCTACGGGATCTGGGGTGTCTACATCACACGGAGTGACCCTACCGGCGTCGAGAGCCTGCTGCCGCGCGTCCGGGCGTGGTCGGAGAGGACGTCGGAGCCGATCCTCGCTCACCAGGGCTGGAGCTGCCTCGGCATCGCCGCCTACTGGCGTGGTGAGGTTCCGGAGGCGCAGAAGTGCTTCGTCGAAGCGATGAAGCACTACCGCGAAGAAGACCAGTTCGAGGGGTACGACGGAGGCCTGTATACGTTCGCGTTTCAGTTCAGTGCGCTTTCGTCGCTTGGCTTCTTCGATCAGGCAACGGCCCTTCGCGACGAAGGGTTGGCGCTCGCCGAGCGGCGACGCGACCCGTATTCGGTGGCGCTCATCCTCGCGTTCAGCACGATGCTGGAAGTCGAGCGAGGAGATCTCGAGTCTGCCAAGTCACAAGGCGAGCGGCTGATGAAGCTCGCCGAGGAGCAATTGCTCTACGGATGGTGGGGGCCAGGTGCGATCGCCGTGGGGGTTGCCCTGGCCGCGGCCGGTCAGGCGGACCAGGGGCTTGCCCTCATTCGCGACGGAATCGACCGCTACCGGGCGGTGGGCGCCATGTGCAGCGTCAATTCGTACCAGGCGTATCTTGCCCAGGCGGCTCTGGGGGCAGGGCGTCTCGATGACGTGGCCGGAGCCGTCGAGGAAGGCACTGAGCTCTGCGGGCGGCTCTGGGCGTCGATCCACCTACCCGAGATCATGCGCTATCGAGGGGAGCTTCTCGCCATGAAGGGCGACTTGGTGGCGGCGGAGGGGGTACTGCGAGATGCGCTCGCCCTTGGGACGAAGCGGGGCGCCCCTACGTTTGCCCTTCGCGCCGGCAGTGCGCTGGCACGCGTTCTGACGGAGACGTCTCGTTCCGCCGAAGCCGTCCAGATCCTGGCACCGCTTTACGAGGGCTTCACCGAGGGGTTTGATACCAAGCCGCTTCGCGACGCAGCCCGACTTCTGGAAGAGCTTCGCAGCGCGCCTAGCGAACGCGGATGAACACCTCGGACAGGATCACGTCCTTGTGATGGACGAGGGCCCTGTAATCCGCCTTCGCAAGTTCGCCGGACTGTGGCTTCACGTTCTTGAGCTCAATCGTGAGCTCATCGTTGGAGATCCCGACGCTCAGGTTCTCTGCGGATAGTGAGCCCTTCACGCCTTTGGAGTCCCCCTCGGGTCCCAACCAGATCACGCCGACCTCGTCCTTGCCCCAGTCTCCGCGGCAGAGGTCGAACGTCTTCTTTTGCTCGGCATCCGCATCGGCCGGCAGCGTAAACAGAACGAGATTGGGACGTTCACCCTCGTCGCGGCCACCACCCCACCATGCCGAGCCGAGATCGGCCCACATGTCGACCGTGTCGGCGACCCAATCCGGGTAGGAGTAGCGCGCCTGCCCACCCCGTGTGCGGGCCCAGCCATAGCCATCGATCAGACTCATCCATGCCCCGACGGGCCCGTACATCCTCGTCCTACGCATCGGCTTGGCCTCCTGCCGAAGCCAATAGAGCCCAAGTTCGGGCTACATCGCAAGCCGAACGCTCACGTCCGGTTCAACACCCAGACGGCCAGACCTAGAATGAAGCGTTTGTCGCGCGACTCCGGGACGGCCGAGAGAGCCTTCGAACCGAGTTCTGTCGCAGCGCCTGCAAGCGCGTTGGCTATGGTCCGCGCGTACTCGAGACATCGATGATCGTCCATTCGTTCACGCACCCACAGAACGTCTGCGGAGGTTCGCTCCTTGCGGGGGTGCGCGAGAAATCGCTCGAGCCTACGGCGCTCCGGCCCCTTGGCTTTTCGCAGGAGGTGGATGAGCATCAGAGTCCGCTTCCCCTCCCAGATGTCGCCGTTGGCCTCTTTCCCGTAGCGATCGTCGCGTTGGAGGGTCAGGAGGTCGTCCTGAATCTGAAACGCGGCACCGAGGTACGAGCCGAACGGGACGAGGTCGCATGGGTCGAAGTTACCGCGCCGCCCGATGAGCGCACCGATCCGAAGGGGAAAGATCGCCGTGTACCAACCCGTCTTCTTCAGAACCATCTTCAGGTAGTCGCCGTCGGTAAGGTCCAGCGTGTTGTCCTGGCGCCATCCGAGCTCGATGGACTGCCCCTCGACACTCTCGCGCGCCATCTGCTCCGCCTCCTCCAGCAGTCTTAGTGTGAGCGCGGGCCCGAGCCGGGGGCGGCTGTCCATGAGCGCGCGAAGGCCTACCAGCGAGAGCGTATCTCCTACGTTGATCGCGATCGCATCGCCGTGGAGC
>JAJCZO010000199.1 GCA_029262355.1 Deltaproteobacteria bacterium | reverse complement strand
CCCCGAGCACGGGCTCGTCCTGGTGCCCTCGGCCGACGGCACCGGCACCAACCTGGTTGCGTCGCGCCCAGCAGACCTGCTTCACCCGGAATTCGGCCCCGGTAGTCTCGAGCGACATCTCGAACAGGTACGCCGGCGCGCCCTCGCCGCCGTCATTCACGAGTGCCCGGGCGCCGCATTGGACGTGGACACCCCAGACGACCTGGATCGTCTACGAGCCGCGCCACGCCCGAACAGCGCAACGCGCGAGTTTCTACAGCTGGCGCGCGGCGAAGCCCGCGCCACCCTTGGCGCGTAGCGCCTACTTCTTCTGCTCCATCGGTTGGCCGCAGCATACCACAGTGCCGGTGCCGGCCTTGGTCACGATGAACTGCGAAGAGCATTTCGTGCAGATGTAGATCTTGCCAAGCTGCGTTGCCATCAATCCTGGTTCCTTTCGGTGCTAACGCCCTTCGAAGCGAGGCCGACGCTTCTCGTGGAAGCTCGCGACGCCCTCGTTTCGATCTCGCGTGGTCTGAAGTAATACGTAGAGATCCCCTTCGAGTCGAAGCCCTTCGCCCAGAGGAAGATCGGCCGCCGCGCGGAGCGTCTCTTTGGCCATCCGTTGCGCAACGGGGGCGCGCTCGCAAAGTGCCCGGACGATCTTTCGCACATCCGTCGCGAGTGCGAGACGCTTCGAGAGTACCTGCACCAGCCCCGCCTCTAGGGAGAGGCGAGCGCCCCAGATCTCGCCGAGCAAAAGCATCCGTGCGGAGCGCGCCGGGCCGGCGATCCGGGGGAGCCGCTGCGTGCCGCCGTGAAACGGCGTCCTCCCAGCCAGCAGCTGCGTCAGTCCCATCTGCGCGCCCTCAACCGCGATCCGCAGATCACAGGCGAGCGCCAGCTCGAGGCCCGCATCGATTGCGTCTCCGCCGAGAACGGCGACGGTCGGCACGCGCAAGCGCCCTACCGCCGCGATCCCGTCGGGAGAGTCCGGTCCAACCCCGGCGTCATCTCCCAGGCAGAAGTGCTTCCCCCGACTCCGGACGACCACGGCGCGGAGGTCGTCGTCATGATCGAGGACATCGCACGCTTCGACGAGTTCCGCGTGTGCCGTCACATCGAGCCGCCCCCGAGTGAGCCGCAACGTAAGCGTCACCACGTCCCGGCTTCGCGCGACCTCGACCGCAGCGTGGGACGCCCGGGGCACGGATCAAGAACCTCCGAGCTGCTTGCGAAGCTCGTTTCGGAGAATCTTGCCGAGCGGATTTCGGGGCAACTCGTCGATGATTTGAACGACTTCCGGCTTCTTGAACGTCGCGAGCCGGGCCCGACAGTGCTCCCCCAACTCGTCGGGAGACACCGACGTGCCCGATCGCAGCACCACGGCAGCTGCGACGACCTGCCCCCACTCCTCGTTCTCCAGGCCGAGCACCGCAACCTCGTCGACCGCCGGATGCGTCTGAAGCACGCCCTCGACCTCGGCCGGAGCAATGTTCTCTCCCCCGCGAATGATCATGTCGTCGGCACGACCGACCAAGAACACGTAGCCCTCGTCGTCGATGAAACCGAGATCGCGCGTGTGCAGATAGCCATCGTCGTCGCAACGCGCGCCGCCCTCGACGTTGCCCGCATAGCCCTTCATCACACGAGGCGTACGCACCAGGATCTCACCGGTCTCGTTCGTGCCGAGCACGTTGCCCGCATCGCCGACGACCTTCACCTCGACGTCGGGCAGCGGACGACCAATCGACGTCAGCCGACGCAACACCAGCTCGTCCTTGTCGGGATCGCCGGTGAGCCGATGGTCGTCGGGGCCCAGGACGGTCAGCGTCGACGTCGTCTCGGTCTGACCGAACGCATTCACGAAACCGACCGTCGCCGGGAACGACTCCAGCGCTCGTCGAATCACCGGCAGCGGCATCGGCGCGCCACCGTACGACAAATTGGTGAGGCTAGAGAGATCAAACGAAGCGAAGTCTGCGTGATCCAGGATCTTCTTCATCATCGTGGGAACGACGAATGCGTGCGTGATCTTCTCTCGCTGGACGGTTTCGAGCCATTCGCCCGGATCGAACTGGGGAAGCAAAACCAGCTTTCGCCCCGTCCAGATCGACGTCATGATGTTCGTCGCTCCGGCGATGTGATACAGTGGCACACAGTTTAGCGCTGCCCCGCGAGGCTCTCCGTCCGCCATGTCGACGGTGCCAACGACGTACGCGGTGAAATCCCCGAACGTGAGCATGACCCCCTTCGGAAGAGAGGTCGTGCCGCTCGTGTACATGAGGATCGACGTGTCGCTCTCGTCGACCTCCGCGTCCTCAAAATCCTCGGCGCCCGACGCGAGCACCGCCTCGAACGCCTCGGTCGCACCGTCGCCGTCGCCTCCGAGCGTCACCCGCCGCAGGTTGGTGGGGAGGCCATCTAGCTTGTCCAAGGTCGCGCGATACCGCTCCTCGAAAATCAGCACCTTGAGGTCGGCCTTGCTGATCATGTGATCGAGCTCGTGGATCTTCGCGCGGTAGTTCAGCGGAACGAAGGTCGCGCCAACCATCGCGGCGGCGTAGTAACACTCCACATACTGGTGAGAGTTCGTCGCAAGGACGCCGACGCAATCCCCCTTGCGTACCCCCCGCGCGGCGAGCGCGCTGGCAAGACGACGCACCCGAGACAGGAGCTCGCCGTAGGTGGCACGATGCTCACCGAACGCCAGGATCTCCTGATCTTCGAACATCGCCGCGGGAAGGGAGAGGAAGTTCGCCGTATTCATGACCTCTGGCTTGGTAGCCTTCGCGCCAACCGTTTCTCAAGGGAGAGCCCCTCCCCCAGCCGCAAATCCCTTCCACGACGCAAGGCCTCGCGGATGTTCCGCGCCGCGTTCGGGTCCAGGCGAGCGATGCGGCGCGCCCAGCTCCGGGTCGTCGGCTCGAGGCGGCCACGGGCCACCGTGCGAGAGGCCAGACCAACCCGGGCAGCCTCGCGCCCGTCGATCTGCTCTCCGGCGAGCAGCATCGCCGCCGCCCGGCCCTCACCCACCGCGCGCGGAAGGGTCTGCGTCCCGCCGACTCCGGGAATCGCACCCAGGCCCGTCTCCGGCAGTCCGAGCCGCGCGTCTCGATCACACAAGAGCAAGTCGCACAGCAGCGCCATCTCGAGCCCTCCCCCGGCCGCCAGCCCATGTACCGAGGCGATGGTCACTGCGGGCAGGGTGGAGAGGCGCCGCCACACATCACGCACCTGACGGATCTCGCGCGCACGAACGGGCGAGGGAGCGGTGCCGAACTCGGCGAGATCCCCTCCCGTCGAGAAGGCACGACCGGCACCGCGCAGCACCACGACGGCAACCGAGGAATCCGCGAGCGCGAGACCAAGCCCCTCGAAGAGAGCATCGCGCATCGCGCGATCGTACGCGTTCAGACGCTCCGGGCGGTTCAGCGTGAGGGAAAGGACTCGCGGCTCGCCCGGGTCACGCACCGCCAAGACCGCCGGCGCGCTGGCGGAGCTCACGACGCAGCCCCCGCCCAGACTCGGCCGCCGATCACGGTGCGCGCGGCCCGCCAACTACCGAGCCCACCGCGGGTAGGATCGTCACGGAGAAGAACGAGATCAGCGCGCGCACCTAGCCGAAGCCACGGAAGATCTGCGTCCGCGTCACCGCGAACGCGCGCCGCGGCTCGCGTGCATAGATCGAGAGCCTCGGCATCCGAGATCGTTTCTCCGTCTCCCAAAACGACACCATCGCTCGAACGCCGCGTCGTTGCCCCAACGAAACCAAGACGGGGGTCGGGCGAGATCACGGGGGCATCACTTCCGGTCGCCACGAGTACCCCCGCACGCCGCAGCGAGCGGATCGGGTACAGCCACGGCCATAGCGGAGCCTCCACTTCGCGCCGATACTTCGGTCCGCGAGCGACGAGGAACCCGGGCTGGGTCACGACCGCGACACGAGACGCACCAAGCCGCTCGATCAGATGAGGAGGACACAGAGAGCAGTGCTCGAGTCGGTCGAGAGCGACCACCGCCCCCCGCCTTTGCGGCGCACCCGCGAGAGCGTCTAGGGCTCCTCCGACCACATCCGGCTCGACGGCGTGGATCGCGACCGGCATCCCCGCGTCTCGGGCGCGCGAAATCGCCGTCCGAAATTCGCTCGTCCGCGCGTCCTCCTCGTTTGTCGCCAACAACTTCACGCCGGCGATCTCCACGTGGCCCCGCGCGGCCACCCGAGCCGCCGACAGGTCGTCAGCATCGCGAAGCCAAACGCGAATACGCTGAGGAAGGGCACCGCTCTCGACCGCATCCGCCAAAAGCCCCACCCTGCCCGCGTCGTTGCTCGCCGTAATGTCGTCCACACAGCCGATTCCCAACGAAGCCAACTCGGACCCGATCAGGGCGATCGCGCGGACGAGTGCGTGCGAATCTCGATCGGCGCTCGACCGAGAGAGCACCTCCTCCTGCCCGACGAGCAGGCCGTCGCCCACAACGGCCATCGACCTCAAGGCCGGATCGATCCGGTCGAGGGCCCGGGTGTTCAGCACGGAGGCGTGCAGCGTCGCGTGCCGCAGCCGAAGAGCGTGAGCCGGCACCGCGGCGTCCAACTCGCCCAACGTGGGATGGCGTCGCTCCGTGAGGTGGAACTCGTCGTACCCTCGCACGCGAAGCCAGGAGCCCGACGGCAGGCGCTCGGAATGAGCGCGAAGACGCGCGAGCAAGGCAGGGAGATCGCGGGCCGGCTCCGCCGCGAGGTCGAGCGCAGTGCGTGCGGAAGCGGCAGCGACGAGGTGCGCGTGCGAGTCACTCAGGGCCGGGGCAAGGATCGCTTCGGCGCTCCCCTCCCCTTCGACCGCACATCGGTGCGTCCAGGGCTGTACGCGTTCGATCCGGCCCCGGCGGCTCTCCAGGCGAACGGGCCCCCCAAGAACGAGCGCCCCTCCCCGTGCCCGCGACAGCGGGCGACCGGTTACGACCAGCCGCACGGGGACACCCGCCGACTCCTTCAGTCCGACGAGGGAAGGGGCTTCGCCTCTTTGAGGCCCATCTCCGCGTCGCAACAATGGATGGTACCCTCGCCGGGCTTGTTGCACAGAGCCTCGGTTCCACAACTCGCACACACGTACCGCTTTCCCAGGGTGTTGCTCATCACTTTACTCCTTCGTCATTGCGGCGCCGGCGCCACGACCTCTGCCGTTCTATCTTCACCGGCGGTGGAGATCCTCACGGCGGTACCCGGCTCCGAGCACGAAGCGCGAACCCGAGCCAGCGCCCACGTCGTACCGTCATCGGGACGTCGCACCGCGCTCGTCACGCGACCCACGTCACCGTCCTGTGTCTTCACCGCACCGCCGGGCGCCACCGAATCTGCCGCGCGCAACGTCACGATCTTCCAGTTCACTTTCCCACGAGACGCGATGCGCTCGACGACTTCCTGCCCGAGGTAACAACCCTTCTTGTACGAAATCGCCCGCTCGAGGGACGGGACCTCCGGCGCCAACGTGTCGAGACCATACTCGACCCCCAAGCGCCCGACGCCCGCAATGATTCGCTGCGCCTCCAGAGCGCCCCCCGTGACGCTCTCGGCCCCGGCCGCTTCCAGCGCACCGCGAACGACGTCCGACTCGCCCGCCTTCATCCAGAAGTGAAACGCATCGACACCAAGATCGGAGACGCGCACGACGCGCGCGCTCAGACCCGACGCGTCGACCTCTCGGTGATCGGCCTCTGCGAGCGCACTCAGATCTTCTCCCACCACGGCGGAGGCGATGCTCGCGGCATTCGGCCCGCGGACGGCCACGGCAACCGCGTCACCGTCGTCCATCTCGACGTCGTCGGCGACAATGAAGCGATCGAGCCCTGCACGCACTTCGTCACGTGCCGTTCGCGGCGTTTCGAGCCAGATCTCCTCATCGAGCACGTACACCCGAAGGTCCGCGACCACCCGCCCTTGCTCCGTCAAGAGAAGCGCGTGGCTCCCGTGGCCCGGCGCGAGCGATGCGATCTCATTGGTCAGCATCCCTTGCAAGAAGCTCGCGCGATCGTCGCCCCGCACTATCAGCAGCGCTCGGTCGTCGAGGCCTGACACAGCTGCGCGCGTCCGAAGTGCTTCGAACCCGCTCACGAGATCGGCGGCGGACGGCTCGGGAGCAGATGACATGGCTCGGCTCTAGCAGACCTCGGGAGAGCGCCGCCAGAGGTTCGGCGAAGGATCGACGTTCATGCAGAACACCGGCCCGCCCGGCGGCACGGGCCCACGCGAGAGTCCAATGGGCCCAACGCTAGCCGTCGCGAAGAATCGAGAGTGCCGCGTCGGCGTCGGCGCCATCGTGCACGATCGCCATGAAAGCCCGCGTGATCGCCGATGGGTTCTCGTGCTGGATGATGTTCCTGCCGTACACGACCCCCGACGCACCGGCACGCATGACATCGACCGTTCGTCGAAAGATCTCTTCCTCCGACGCCTTGCCGCCTCCGCGCACCAACAAGGGCCGCCCACCCGCGACTTCGATGATGCCACCATACTCTGACAAATCATCGGTCGGGTCCGCCTTGAGAACATCGGCGCCGAGCTCGACCGATTGACGCACGAGCGTCTTGATCGTCGCCACATCACCATCGACCGCAAAGCCGCCCTTGCCGTCGGGACGCATCGCGATCGGCTCCACCATCAGCGGCATGCCGTACCGTTCGCACACCGGGCGAACCGTGCACAGGTTGCGCACGCACTGGCGGTGCAGATCGGAATGGCCAGGAACGAGCAGGACGAACACCACGACGCACGCGGCGTCCGCCGCAACCGCCTGCTCGACCGGGTCGGCAATCAGCTCGCAGAACAGCTCCGGCGGCGGATTGGGCCCGTACACGTTCGCGACGTCGACTCGGTAGACCAACGCAGGCTTGTCCCGGCCCGGCCGATCCTGCAACAGCCCTGCCTGCCCCGGCGCGAGCTGTACGGCATCGGGCGCGGCACGGATGATCGTGTCGACGGCCGCCGCCATGTCCTCGATACCGCCTAGAAAACCCGGCGTGTTGAAGATCCCGTGATCGATCGCGACGTCGAGGCAGCGACCGTCCGAGCCGAGGAGTCTCGCGAGGCGCGCCTTCACGCGCGCGAACCGGCGGCGGCTTTCGCGCTCGCCGGGGCCCGGTAGGTTTCCTCGAGGTACGCGACGATGGCGGCGGACTCGAACATCTCCGCGCCGGTGTTCGGGTCGACGAGGTACGGCACCTGCATCTTGCCCGATCGCGCCACGAAAGCCTCGCGCGAAGGGCTCCCCTTCGCGACGTTGCGCAACACGTACGGGATCTCCAGGGTGCAGAGCACCTCACGTACGATGCGGCAGAACGGAGACGCCTCGAAGCTCCAAAGCCAGAGCGGTTCCTCCGGAGCCCGGGCCTCACGCACGAACCCGCCGATTCCGGGCCTCGGGAGCGACGAAAGGACCGCGGTCAATGTCGCGAGCGGCGCAACCGCCAACGTCCAGTGAACCTTGCCGTCGCCATACGTGTCGAAAAGGTACCGCACGATATCGTCCGACTCATACATCTCGACCCCCGTGTTGGGATCGATGAGCCATGGGAACTGCGCCTTCCCGCCTCGGCGAAGCACCTCGGGACGATAGAGCTGCCCACCCTTCGGACACGGACGGACGTCCGCCTCGAGATCCAAGATGGAGAGTGCTTCGCGCGCCTTCCGGCAGAACGGGCACGCCTCGAATTCGTACAGTTGCAGCCGCTTCTCCGGGCGTTTCCCCAGCGTCCCTACGGACATACCGGCACCCCCGCGAAGAAGCGTCACCGCCGTCGAGCTCGCAAGATTCAGCAGACTCATCGCATTCCCCCGTCAGACCGGCGTCAACCAGCTGAGACGCGCCTCGTTTCGACCGTGAACCAGGTCGAGGTAGCGTGCTTGGATCTCGCGCGTGAGCTCACCCGGCTCGCCCGTTCCGATCGTCCGGTTGTCGAGTTCGCGGATCGGTGCAATCTCGGCGGCCGTCCCGGTGAAGAACGCTTCGTCGGCCACGTAGATCTCGTCGCGCGTCACGCGCTCCTCACGCACCTCGATTCCCATATCGACGAGAAGACTCACGACCGTAGCGCGCGTAATCCCCGGCAGGATCGAGTGCGTGCCCGGCGTCTTCACGATCCCGTCTCGCATCACGAAGATGTTCTCACCGCCGCCCTCAGCCACGAAGCCCTCGGTGTCCAGGAGCAGCGCCTCCTCGTAGCCGGCACTCCGAGCCTCATGCGACGCCAGGATCGAGTTGACATAGTTTCCAACCGACTTTGCCTTCGACATGAGAGTGTTGCTGTGAAGACGGCTGAACGAAGACGTCTTCACGGTGATGCCGCGCTTCGCACCATCCTCGCCGAGGTAAGCGCCCCACGGCCAGACGGCCACGGCCACGCGCACGCGGTTGTCGGCCGCGAGCCCCATCTCGCCATCCCCCAAGAAGACCAGCGGGCGGAGATAGCACTCGGCGAAACCGTTGCGGCGCACGGCTTCGACGCAGGCTTCGGCGATCTCTTCCTCGGGGAAGGGGATCTTCAACCCGAGAATTCGTGCGGAGTCGAACAGACGCCGGTTGTGCTCATCGAGCCGAAAGATGGCCGACCCACCGCCCTCCGTCGAGTAGCACCGGATGCCCTCGAACACGCCCATGCCGTAGTGCAGGGTGTGCGTGAGGACGTGCACCTTCGCCTCGTCCCACGCGACGAAGCCACCGTCCATCCAGATCCAGGAACCCTTCTCCACCGTATCCTCCGAATTCTGTACTCGAACTTCGTGCCCGTCGGCCGAGCCGCTCAGGCGGCTCGCTGTACGTCGCTCTCCGCCTCGCGCGCAAACGCAACCAAATCGTCGAGAGAGCGCGCGGCCATCGCCAGCTTCTTGTCACGGCCCTTCATCCGCCGCCCGGGCATGGGCGGGAACAGTCCGTAGTTCGCGTTGATGGGCTGGAAATCCTTGCGTCCCTCTTCACTCACGTACCGCACGAGCGCGCCGAGCGTCGTGGTCACCGGCGGGACCACCGGCGACGCACCGACCGCGAGCCGAGCCGCGTTCAGGCCTGCGAGATAGCCGGCACTCGCCGACTCCAGATAGCCCTCGACCCCAACCAACTGGCCGGCCAACAGCAGATCCGGGCGAGAGCGCGCCTGCAGGGTCGGCCCCAAGAGGCGCGGCGAATCGATGAACGTGTTTCGATGAAGACTCCCCAAACGAACGAACTCTGCGTTCTCGAGCCCTGGAATCTTGCGAAACACGCGGCGCTGTTCAGGGTAGGTCATCTTGGTCTGGAAGCCGACCATGTTGAACAGGCTCGCTCGGTGATCGTCCTGCCGAAGCTGCACCACCGCGTGACTCCGGCGCCCGGTACGTGGGTCGATGAGCCCAACCGGCTTGAGCGGGCCGAACGCGAGGGTCTGTACGCCTCGACGGGCCATCTCCTCGATCGGCAGGCAACCCTCGAAGTGGACACAGCGCTCGAAGTCGCGGGTCTCGATCTTCTCCGCCGCCTGAACATCCGCGACGAGCGCCTCGTACTGTTCCTGGTCTAGCGGGCAATTGATGTAGTCGTCCGACCCCTTGCCGTACCGCGAGGCACGAAAGGCCTTCTCCATGTCGATGGAGTCGGCCGCGACTATCGGCGCGATCGCATCATAGAAGTAGAGATAGTCTTGGCCGAAGAACGTACGGAGTCGCTCGGCGAGCGTGCTCGAGGTGAGCGGCCCCGATGCGATGATCGTCAAGCCCTCGGGCACCTCAACGACCTCCTCGCGGCAGACGCGAACGCCGGGCAGCGACTCGATCGCGGCGCTCATGTCGTTCGCGAAACCCTCGCGGTCGACGGCGAGAGAGCCGCCGGCCGGAACCCGGCAGCGGTCAGCGACCTCCATCACCACAGAGCCGAGCCGCCGCATCTCCTCCTTGAGAAGCCCGATGGCCGTCGTTTGTTCCGCGCTGCGAAAGCTGTTGGAGCAAACCAGTTCGGCAAGCCGATCGGTGGCGTGCGCCTCCGTTCCACGCACCGGGCGCATCTCGTAGAGATCGACCCCGATCCCTCGTCGGGCGAGCTGCCAAGCCGCCTCACAGCCAGCCAGGCCACCCCCGACGATGCGAACGCGTTCCGTCATTCCGGGAGCTTAACCGCCGAAGTCCTCCGGCGAAACTCGGGTGTTCGCACGAGGCGCTCGCCGAGACCTCTTCCGGCTCGCCGTCCGATCGCACCGGCTCCGCGCATCCTGGGCAGATCCGATCACGCGCTTCTTCCTTCGCGATCTCGATGGCCCCCAAGTTCAGCCTTGCCAGTGAAGTTCTTCGTACGACGACCTTCCGGCTAGCTCTTGGCTGCGAGGAACGCCCCACTGCGGCCGCACTCGAGGACCTCGTCTGATCGACGACCCCCGCCGCTGGCCCCGGTCGGGATCTCTTGGTCCCGCACGTCGCGCACGGGTAAATCCGCGTCCTTCGTCTCGGCCGGAGTCACGTGGTGGTCGGGCTAGAGATCGTTCTCGAGATCGAGGCCGAGCTTGTTCCTGCGCTGGGAGCGAAGTGCCCACCGGGACCCCGAACAACCTGCCCCCGAACCTCCAGATCGAGTAAGTCTGCCCAGATCTCCTCGATCTTTCGTCCGGTCTGCACCGCGATCGCGTCCACGGTCTGCGCTCCCTCGCTGATGGCCTCCAAGAGCTCGGCGCCCGGTCCAGACACGCCCTCACGCGCGGGGCAGGCACCCCGCGTGTCGAAAGCGAGCTCGCCGAGAATGTCCTGCACGTTCTCGACCAGGACATTCTCGGCGAGCTCGAGAATGTCCTGCACGTTCTCGACCAGGCACGCGCCCGCCTTGATCAGCTCATGTGGTCCCCGAGAACGGGGTGCTCCGGCCGGACCGGGCACCGCGAACACCTCGCGGCCTTGCTCGAGTGCACTGCGGGCGGTGATGAGAGCGCCGCTGCGCTGGGTCGCCTCCACGATCACGATCCCCAGCGACAGTCCGCTGATCATCCTATTTCGCAGCGGAAAACGGTACGGACGTGGCTCGGTCCGCGGTGGCCACTCGCTGACGAGCAACCCCGTGCGAAGCACCTGGTCGCGAACGCGCCGGTTTCTCCTTGGGTAGACGACATCGGTCCCGCAGCCCACCACGGCGACCGTCGTGCCACCGGCTTCGAGAGCCCCCGCATGCGCGGCCGTGTCGATGCCCAGAGCGAGCCCGCTCACGACGGCCACACCGGCCTCGGCCAGATCCCGACCCAGGGTCCGAGCCATCGCCAGGCCGGCCGCCGTCGCGTCCCGGGCCCCGACGATGCCGATCGCCAGGCCACCCAGACCGGACCGCCAGTCGCCCCCACCGTCGATGTAGAGCACCGCGGGCGGATCGTAGATATGGCGCAGCGGCCCAGGGTAGTCCGCGTCCTCGATCGATACAGCCACCCCCCGCGGTGCGGTCTCCATCCTGTCCCCTCCCCCCGCCCGCACCGATTACGCGGACCGTACTTCGCCAGACCGTAGTGCCACGGTCACGGGAGTCCATGTCGGAGGTGACAAGAATCTTGGCGGGGGCTAGACGCTTCCCATGGCGACCCCGGGGGAGATCTTTGCGAACATGCCCGAGCGCTTCGACGCGGACGGCGCTCGCGGGCTGAACGTCGTCGTGCAGTTCCATCTCGGCGGCGCGAACGGGGGCACCCACCACGTGGTGATCCGCGACGGTGCGCTCGAGGTTGCCCGTGGCGCTCATCAGAAGCCCACGATGAGCCTCACCCTCGAGGACACGGACTTCGTCGCGCTCGCGACGGGGGAGCTCAGCCCTCAACTCGCCTTCATGAAGCGACGAATTCAGATCGCCGGCGACGCCGGGATGGCGTCCAAGCTGCTTGCGATTCTGGGTGTTGGCCGCCGGCCGTCCGCGACCTGATCAGCGCGTTTCGAGCCGGAACACCCGGGCCCGCGCGCGCCGTGCCGGGTCATACTCGAGCCACTTCTCCGGGGGGATCTCGCCCACTGCCGCCTCCTCGAAGTCGTGGCGCGCGAAGAACTTCGCCGCCCGCTCCGAGGTGGTGACCGCGAACACGTACGCCATCTTGCGGCGCCGAGCATCGGCCAAAAGACGCTTCACGAGCCGCCCCCCGATGCCCTCTCCCTTGAACCGAGTGAAGGTGTACAGGGCGCTGATCTCGCCCACTCGTTGCCGCCCCTCCTTCCAGGACCGCAGCGCGCCCACACCGGCGAGATGGCCGGCCCCCACCCAGACACCGAAGCCATCGAGCAGGACTTCGCCGATCTCGTCGGCCGAGCGCGGCTTGAGTAGACCATCCTTTTGCCCACGCGCGATGAGTCGCTCGACCTCGTGAAAGTCGTCGATCGACAGTGGCTCGACGTAGCAGTGATCGTCGCGCGAAATGAACGTGCCGGACCCTTCGTAGGTGAACAGTTCGCGGGCAAGCCCGTCGATCCGGCATAGATTGACCGCCGACACCCCGCGGTCAAGCACGGAATCGATCTGGGTCAAGAGTCCCCGGCGGTGCCCGAACCCCTGGAACTCGGCCTCCCCCACCGCCAGCAACGCGTCGAGGCTCGAACCATCCAGATAGGACAGCGATCGTCTTCCCTTCTTCTGGACGAGCCCTCCCACCCGGTCGATCAAGACGAGTTTCGAGACTCGAAAACCCGCGCCGACCACACAGGCGACCTCGATTGCAGGGGCCGCGGCAACGACCAAGCACAGCGGCCGTACCCGCAGAATCCGCCAGAGGTCGACGAGACGGGTATCGCTCTCGTCTTGCGACCAAGCAACGACGTCGGACCGGGCTCCCGCGGGCGGGACCCGCCGCGATCGCTTCGACCGCGGGCGCGGCAAGCCGAGCCATCTCCGCCACAATCCGGCCGGATCTGTCCGCGTTCGTGCCGATGACTTCGGCGCCGCCGAATCAGGGGCGTTCCCCAGAACGACGATGAGCCGGGCGCCGCATTCGGTGAGATCCCGAACGACCGACGCCAGCCGGCGACGAGCCCCAAGCGACGCGAAGACCTCCCGGTCGGCAGCCAGCACCAGGGTCCGCCCACGAAACTCGTCGAGGTAGAAGTCCTTCTCGGCGAATGCGGCCACAACCCACCTGAATATCATAGGAAAACAGGAAATGCGTGCGCGCGTTGCGTTCCCGCCGGCACGAACGTAGAACCACCGTGTCTTGAGAACAGGCGCGCACCTCCTCGCTGCCGTCTTGATCGCGACGATACTGTTCGGACAGACGGCTCGCGCAGACCCTGGCGTCGTGGCCGCCGAGAACGCGATCGCGGCCGAGGTGGGTCTCGCCGTCCTCGAAGAAGGAGGATCGGCGGTCGACGCCGCCATTTCCACCGCGCTGGCCGCGTGCGTGGTCCACCCCACCTCTTGTGGCATTGGTGGCGGCGGCTTCATGGTCGTTTACGACGCGGCGCAGAAGAAGAGCTTCGCTCTCGACTACCGCGAGGTCGCCCCCGCGGCGATCCGCGAAGATCTCTACCTCCAAGACGGCACGTACGTCCGCGAACGGAGCCGGGTGGGACCGCATGCGATCGGCGTACCGGGCGAGATCGCCGGACTTGCCGCCGCGCACGCGCGCTTCGGCCGTCTGCCGTGGACCCGGTTGGTCGCCCCCGCCGTGAAGCTCGCACGCGAGGGCTTCCCGGTCACTGCCCACATGGGGCGGAAGCTCGCCTCGATGCGCGAGGGGATCGCGCGCGACCCCGAGTTGGCGAGTCTTCTCCTCAACGAAGATGGCTCGGCGCCCGCCGAGGGCGAGCGCCTCCGCCTGACCGCTCTGGCCAACACACTCGACGCGGTGGCCAAGAAGGGGCCCAAAGCGTTCTACTCGGGCACCGTGGCTCGCTCGATCGCCAAGAGCATCCAAGATGCGGGCGGCGTGATGACCGAGAAGGACCTCGCTGACTACGAGCCGGTCTGGCGCGAACCGCTCGAGACAACGTATCGGGGCAGCACCGTTTATACCATGCCCCCGCCAAGCGCCGGAGGCACCGCGCTGGTCCTCGCGCTCGACACGCTTTCCGGCATCGATGTGAAGGAGCTCGGACCGAGCACCGCCCAGCGGTACCACGTCTTCGCCGAGATCTTGCAGCATGCGTTCGCCGACCGTGCCGTCGCGTCGGGAGACCCTGCCTTCGACACGCCGATGCCCCGAGCCGACGGCGCGCGGCTCCTGGCCCGGATCGACCGCAAGCAAACGCATGGTCCGGAGTACTACGGCACTTCCGAGCGCGCGGCGGCGGCCCCACCAACCGACGATGCGGGCACGGCTCACATCTCGGTCATCGCCCCCGACGGCAGCGCGGCAGCCGCGACGACCACGATCAACACCGCGTTCGGTGCCCTGCTCGGCGCGCGCGACACCGGGATCATTCTCAACAACGAGCTCGACGACTTCAGCTTCCCGGCACCCAACTTCTGGGGCGTCGCGCCAGGGAAGACCAACCACATCGCCCCCCGCAAGCGGCCGGCGAGCAGCATGACGCCGACAATCGCCGCCCGAGACGGCAAGGCGGTCGTCGCCGTAGGGGCTTCGGGCGGTCCGCTGATCATCAGTGCCACCCTAGAAGTGCTGACGAACGTTCTCGATTTCGGCATGCCCCCCGAGGCGGCCGTCGCCGCGCCGCGCGTACATCATCAATGGCAGCCACAGATGCTCCTGATCGAGCCAGGAGTCAGTGCGGCCAATCGAGACGTTCTAAAGGCCCTGGGGCACGAGATTCGTGAGATTCCGGGCGTCGCGGCCGTCTCTTTGGCGACGGCATTCCCTTCCCGCGACCCCGCCGGGGCCGGAGACGCCCGCAAGGGCGGCGCGGCCCGCGTGGGAAAGGGGGGTGACCGCGAACCGGACGGATGCCAGGATGTTGACGACAGCGAACCTTGCCCCCAGGGGGCGGACGAGATTTCGCCTTAGGCACGCCATGGATTCCGAACCCGCGATCATCTCGGTCATCGTCGCCACGAGAGACCGCGCGAAGAGCCTCGAACGACTGCTCGGTAGCTTGGAGGCGCTCGAGTCTCCTCCCGTGCCGTTCGAGGTCATCGTCGCGGACAACGGGTCGTCCGACCGCACGCCGACGCTGCTCGCCCAGTGGCGCAGGGCGGAGGCGGCGAGGACGGTGGTCCGGGTCCCCGAGCGAGGCAAATCGCGCGCAGCGAACTCAGCGATCGCGGCGTCCGAGGGGGAACTCCTCGCGTTCATCGACGACGACGTCGTCACCGACCCCAAGTGGCTCGTCGAGATCTGGGATTACTTCACCAAGAACGACTGCGCGGCCGCCCAAGGTACGGTGGATTGGCCCGAAGAAGCGCGGGCCGATCCCGCGCTGCGCGACGATCTCGAGAAGTACGGGACGATCGTGCGCGTGCATCAGTCGCCAGAAGCGCCGAGCCAACGGTTGACGGGCGCGAACATGGTTCTGCGAAGGCACGCGTTCAACGTCGTGGGCGGCTTCAACGAGAAGCTCGGGCCCGGCGCGGCCGGTGCCAGCGAGGACACCGAGCTCGGCCAGCGCATTCTCGCCGTCGGCGGCTGGATTGGATACGTCGAGCACGCGCGCGTCGTACATGAGGTGGACCGGGCACGACTCACCGAGCGCCACTTTGCCGAGCACCACCGTCGCCTCGGCCGCTCTCGGTTCGAGTACAAGCGCAACGGGCTGCTCTCGAGCATCCTGCCCAACCTGGCGAAATCCGCATTTCAGTTCGGGCTGTACTCGGTATTGGGCAACGACGTGCGAAAGTACCGCGCGAAGGGCCGGCTGTATCACTACAGCGCCATGATCCGGCTGCGACGCGACGGGCGGCCCGGTTCCCGCGCGGCCTGATGCACCCGTGAGGCGTTCGGTGTAAAGTCCAGCCGATGCCTCGGCCTGCGCAGAAACGCCCCGCTCGCAACAAGAGACGTGCACTGATCCTCGGAGGCGGAATCTCCGGCCTCGGCATGGCGATCCTGCTCGCGCGTCGCGGATGGAGCGTTCGCGTCGTCGAGCGCGACGTGCGCCCGGCGGTCTCGTCACCCGAAGAGGCATTCGAGACATGGCGCCGCCCCGGCCTCCCCCAGTTTCGCCACTCCCACACCTTCCTGGCCCGGCTGACCGCGGTGCTCCGGGAGCACTTCCCCGAGGTTCTGACCGTCTTGCGCGCCACCGGCACGATCGAGATCCCCCTGACCGTCGGCACCCCGCCGAGTCTCGACCTCGGC
>JAJCZO010000198.1 GCA_029262355.1 Deltaproteobacteria bacterium | reverse complement strand
ATCCTCACCAACGAGATGCTCGGCAACGGGGTGCTTCCCACCGCCGAGGACGTGGGCAACCTGGTGATCTTGAGCGGCACGACCCTGGCCCAAGGAACCCAACCATTCTGCGGCGCGGCCCCGAGCGTCGGCTGCCGAATCGCCACCACCGCCAAGGCCGTGCTCACACTCAAGAACGTTGGTGGTGCAGGCGACCGGCTGAAATGGAAGTGGGCCGGGCAGACCTCGCTCGCCGACTACCTCGACCCGGTCGGAGGGCAGACTCGCTTCGAAGCCTGCGTCTGGGACGGAACAGGCCTCCTGCTGAACGCGGCCGTACCCGCCGGCGGATCGTGCAATGGGCTCCCGTGCTGGCGCCCCACGTCGAAGGGGTACTCGTACGCCGTGTCCAGCGGAACTCCGGCCGGGGTTTACCGGATGCGTCTCAAGGAGGGCGACGCCCCCCGAGCGCGAATCATCCTGAAAGCCAAGGGGTCGCTGCTCTCGACGCCCACTCTGCCCCTCACCCTGCCCGTGACCGTGCAGCTCCACGCGGACGACGGGATGGGCACCGAGTGCTGGGAGGCCACCTTCGCCGAGGCGAAGAAGAACGACCCGACGAAGTTCAAGGCCCGCGGGCAGTAGCCTCTCTCAGCGCAACTTGGGGACATGCCATGCGCTCTGCTCAATTGTACATCCGTCAATACACTCTGTAGTGCGTGATTGGGTCCGACCGCGGTCCAAGTCTTGCGCTCCGCCAGAAACCCGGAGAATGAAGGGAGACCGCATAGCACTGCCTAATGGCTAGGCAGCGCGGGCCCCACGTTCGAGGGAGATTGCTCTGATGAAGCAGACCGCCGCGCTCTACATCGTCCTGGCCCTGTCGGCCGCCTACTTGGGGCTGCCCTCCGCCGCAAAGGCTCAGGCAGAGTCGTCGATCGAATCGCCGTCCGAGTACCAGTTGGAGGCGATCGACGAGCAAGGCCCACTCGACGGCGAGGAGTACGAGGCCGACGCGGGCGAGGCCCAGGCGGAGGCGGCCGATGCATCGGGCGGTGAAGTTCCGGGACTGTCGCGGAAGGCAACCCGCGAAGTCGAAGAGATCGTCGTCCAAGCCCGGCGACGCGACGAGTTCCTCGAGGACACCCCGGTCGCGGTGACCGCGATCGGCCAGACCGATCTCCGCGAACACGGGGTGACTCGACTCGACGACATCCAACAGCTCGTCCCCAATCTCACCTTCGAGGGCGCGATCACCGGCCAGCAAGTCAACATCCGCATCCGCGGCGTCGGCACGTCGGCACCCGCGATCGCGTTCGACCCCGGCGTCGGCATGTACATCGACGGCGTCTACATTCCGCGTACGTTCGGAACGCTGATCGACGTCGTCGACGTGGAGCAAATCGAAGTCCTGCGCGGGCCGCAGGGAACGCTGTTCGGCAAGAACACCGTCGGCGGCGCAATCAACGTGCGCAGCGTGAAGGCACACGAAGAGCTCGAGGGATTTGCAATGGTGCGGCCGTCGAACTTCGGAAGCGTCGACACCCGCGCGATGCTGAACCTACCGATCATCGACAATCTGCTCTACAGCCGCTTTGCCATGTCGACGATCAACTCGCAGGGCTACTACTACAACACCTTCGCCGACTCCTACGCGAACGACCCGTCGAACCTCTCCTTTCTCGGCTCGCTCCGCATCCTACCGACGGACGACCTCACGATCGACGTATTCGGCTCCTGGTCGCGAGCACGCAACCACGCCCGCGGTTCTCAGTGCGTGCAGGCCAATGAAAACCCTGCGTTGAAGGACCTGCTCCCGCCCGGATTCTTCGAGAGCTGCGAGAGTTCCAGCGCCTTCGAGGGAGAACTGAACACGATCGGCCTCGTCGACACCGAAAGCTATGGCACGTGGGGCATCGCGGAGTACTTCATCGGCGACGTCAGCGTCCTCGAGGAGCTCTCGGTGCGCGGGGTCATGTCGTGGCGCCAACAGAAACCACGACTTCGTACCGACATCGACGGAACTCGGTTCCTCGGCGTCCAAAACTCGAGCACGGGCGGCAGCGTGCTCGACGGCATTCCGGGCACTCAAGAGCAGTACAATCCCGAGCTCCTGCTCAACGGCATGGCCTGGGACAGCCGGCTCACCTACGTCGTGGGCGCTTTCGGCTTCTGGGAGACCGGCTTCGACGGCCGCACCCAGACAGTGCTCCCCGATCGCTTGAACCGCGTGACGCTCAGCGAGACGAACATCGACAACTGGACCTGGGCGGTCTTTGGGCAAGCGACCGCCGACCTTACCGACTGGGCGAGCCTCACCGGCGGCGTTCGCTACACGCAGGACAAGAAGGGCCTCGACTTCGCACAGACGGACCCACGCAACGGCGCCGAGATCGGCCCGCCGCTCTCGGGCCGCAAAGTCTTCGAGGCCTGGACCCCGATGGGCAGCCTCGCGCTCACCATGCCCGACGATTGGCTCCCCGACTTCGCCGATCATCTGATGGGCTACTTCTCATACTCCCAGGGTTTCAAAGGCGGCGGGTTCAACGGCGTCTCCCAACCACGCGGCGTCGACGCCAGCCAATTCGCGTTCGATCCCGAGACGCTCGAGAACTTCGAGGTCGGCTTCAAGACGACCGGCTTCGACTCGATGGTCACGATGAACGTCGCGTTGTTCTACGGGAAGTACGACGACATTCAGGAAACGTCGATCAAGGATCTCGGACTCGACCCCGAAGGCGTCCCGATCATCCAGCGCCTGACGCTGAATGCCAGCAAGGCAACGACGAAGGGCTTCGAGATCGAAACGTTGACCCGCCCGATGGATGGCATGCAGATCCAAGCCAACGTCGGCTACACCGACGCCGTCTACGACAGCTTCCCAGACGCGCTCTCCGACCTGACGGGCGACGAGATCGACCGCACCGGCCAGAACCTGAAGGCGACACCGAAGCTCCAGACCTTCGTCGCGGCACAGTACTCGTTCGCGCTCGAACCTGGCGACGGCGCGTGGATCGACGGATGGCTCACGCCTCGCGTCGAGTGGGCCTACCAGAGCGCAGTAAATTGGCTCGGCCCGGAGGTCCCACAGGCGAAGATGCCCGGCTGGAACGCCCTCAACGCGCGCCTCTCGTACGACTTCTTCGACGACCGCGCCCAGGTCGCCCTCTTCGCCAAGAACCTCCTCGACGAAGAGTATTTCAGTAACGTCACCCCGGTCATTTCCACCTTCGGCGTCGCAACCCGCTACTATGAGCCCCCTCGCACCTACGGCGGGGAACTCAGCTACCGCTTTTGAGCGCTCGCCCCTGAGCCCCGCTCGTCATTCAGCGACCAGAGTTGCCCCCACCGCCGATCGGTCCGCGGGCACGGCCTCGTGGGGACCCGGCGTCCGAAGAGCGAATCCTCGCAGCCGGGTCTCCGAGGTCGCCGCCATGTTCCCGGGCGCCGCGGAGCACGCGGCGCGCCCGCTCAGGCGACGCCCCCTTTGGCGGCACGCAGCATCTTCATCGGATCCCTCAGCTCCACGTACCCGGCCACGCCGCCGCCTGCTTCGATCGCGTCGTGCATTTGGTAGCCGAGCAACTCCTGGACTCGCTCGGGAAGATCGCGCGCGACATCAGGCGGCACGGCGATGTAGTTGTTCTCCTCTGTCCGGAGCCAGCCGACGAGGTAGCTGAGGTGAATCCCGCGCCGCCACAGGTCTGCGGTGGCGTTGGCCCCCGCACCGTGGATCGTTCGACCGAGATAGATCGCAATCGAGCCGGCGGGCATCTCTGCCACCGCAACCTCGTGCGCCTCGGGCTGACGTTCCCGCTCCCACTCGTGACTACCCGGCACGATGCGCGTCGCACCGATCTCTTCGGTGAAGTCGACCAGAGCGGTCATCGAGGCCACCTGAAACATCGGCGCAGGCCGCGGCACATGGACCCAGACGTCCTCATCCCGGTGAAGAAGTTGGGCAGCCGCCCCCGGTCCCACCTCGATCACCTGACCGACGTTCATCTGGTAGCTCGAGCATGCGGGCAGCAGGATCTCGTCGCACAGCCCCAGGAGAATGGGGTTCGCCAGCACATCACAGAAGGCGCGCGACTTGGCCGGCAGGGCACCAATACGCCGCGTCTTGTCCCCAAAGAAAGACTGGATGAAGTCGTTGAGGTCGGGCGTCGTAAGGGCCGCGTCCTTCATGTACGGGTCGAGATCCCGATTGATCTGGTCCCGGAGCGACGGGTCGAGCATGTCCTCGACGATGACGACGCCGTCGTGCTTCAAGACCTCGAGAATCGAGACCGTCGGGTCGCTCGATCGAAGATGATTGATTTGCTGCGCCATGTGGCGGGTCTACTCCGAGGGTGGGCCCCCGACAAGGGGCCCACCACACGCTTGAGCCCGCCGCCGGGACCGAGGTCCGACCCAACGCCACGACCGGGCCCGATCACGCCCAGGTGTCATGTGCCGCGGCAATCCGGTTGCAGACGGAGCCCAGTTCCGCGAGTTGCCCGCAATCCTCACGTTCCGTAGCCAAGTCCCTGTGAAGCTCACCTACAGCCCGGAACACGAAGCGCTCCGCCAAGAGCTCCGCGAGTACTACGCGAAGCTCCTCACGCCGGAGATCATGAAGGAGGTTCGAAAGAGCGAAGGCGTCGGCCCCACCGTCCGCAAGGTCGTGCGGCAGATGGGTGAGGACGGCTGGCTCGGCATTGGCTGGCCGAAGGAATACGGCGGCCGTGGCATGACGCCGATCGAACAGTTCATCTTCTTCGACGAGTCGATGCGAGTCGGCGCGCCGGTGCCGATGCTCACGGTGAACTCTGTCGCGCCGACGATCATGAGATACGGCTCGGACGAGCACAAGGCGTTCTTCCTGCCCAAGATCCTAAAGGGCGAGATTCACTTCGCGATCGGATACACCGAGCCAGGCGCCGGCACCGACCTCGCGTCGCTGCAGACCAAGGCCGTCCGCGACGGCGACCAGTTCGTCATCAACGGGCAAAAGGTCTTCACCAGCCTGGCCACCGACGTCGACTACGTCTGGCTCGCGGTGCGAACCAACGAAGAGGAGAAGCGCCACAAGGGCATCTCGATCGTGATCGTCCCGTCGGGCACGCCAGGCCTCAAGGTGCAGCCCATCAAGAACATGGGCAACTTCAACACGAACAGCACGTTCTACGATGATGTTCGGATCCCGGTGAGCAACCTCGTGGGCGAGCTTCACGGCGGCTGGCAGCTCATCGTGAATCAGCTCAACAACGAGCGTGTCACGTTGTGCAGTTCGGGAATGATCGAGGGACTCTTCGAAACCACGATCGAGTGGGCCAAGGAGACGAAGCGCGCCGATGGCTCGCGCGTCATCGACGAGGAGTGGGTCCAGATCGCAATCGCCCGAATCTACGCGCGCCTCGATTTCCTCCGACTCATGAACTTCAAGGTCGCGTGGAGGGCCGAGCAAGACATGCCACTCGATCCGGCTCATGCATCGACCGTCAAGGTCTTCGGGACCGAGTTCTATCTCGAGGCACTGCGGAGCATGCTCGAGATCATCGGTCCGCAGGCGAACCTACGACCCGATGCACCCGACGTCGTGACCGACGGTCGGGTCGCGCAAATGCTTCGATCGCTCCACATTCTCACCTTCGGAGGCGGCGTGAACGAAATGCAGCGCGACCTCATCTCGATGTTCGGGCTCGGCATGCCCGTCGCTCCCCGATTCTAGCGTAGGAAGACGACGATGGATTTCTCTCTGACCGAAGAACAAGCCGCCATCTCGGACCTCTCCGGGAAGATCCTCGCGGACCACTCCGCGCTCGAACGCCTCAAGGCCCTGGAAGAGTCGTCGGAGTGCATCGACCGCGACGCCTGGGCGAAGCTCGCCGAGTCGGGGCTGGTCGGCATCCCAATCCCCGAGGAATACGGCGGCGCCGGCGCCAGCTTCGTCGACGTGTGCCTACTGCTCGAGCAAATCGGGAAATCCGTTGCCCACGTGCCATTGCTTCCGACGGTCGTCTACGGAGCCATGCCGATCGTCAGATTCGGCAGCGACGAGCAGAAGACGACGCTGCTGCCGGCGGTCGCCGGCGGCAAATCACTTCTGACAGCCGCATTGAGCGAGATCGGCACCGACTCCCGGAGCCCCCTCACGACGGCAACGAAGACGCTCGACGGCTTCAAGCTCAGCGGGGCGAAGATCGGCGTCCCGATCGCCGAGCAGGCCGAGAGGATTCTGGTCCCTGCGCGGACCGAAGGAGGGGACGTCGTGGTCTTCCTCGTCGAGCCGCGCGAGGCTGGTGTTCGACTCGAAGCCCAGAAGACCTTCAACTGGGAAAGCCACTACAAGATGACGCTCGACGGTGTGACCGTCGGCCCAGATGCGGTCCTCGGCTCGACCGACAACGGCGACGAGGTGCTGGGCTGGATCCTCGACCGGGCGCTCACCGGCCTCTGCGCGATCGCGAGTGGCGTCGCTCAATCAGCGATGCGCATCACCGCAGAGTATGTCGCCGAGCGAAAGCAGTTCGGAAAGCCGATCGCGACGTTCCAGGCCGTGAGTCAGCGAACGGGCGACTGCTTCATCGACAACGAAGCCATTGGCCTCACGATGTGGCAGGCCGCGACCCGGCTCGCCGACGAGATGCCTTCCGACCGAGAGATCGCCACCGCCAAGTTCTGGGCGGGTGACGGCGGCAGCCGGATCGGCCACGCGGCGCTCCACCTCCACGGCGGAATCTCCATCGACGTCGACTACCCGATCCAGCGCTACTTTCTGTGGGCAAAGCAGATCGAGTACACGCTCGGCGCCGGGACAGTACAGCTGAAGCGCCTCGGACAGATGATTGCGGCCGAGTAGCTCCGACGATCAGAGCGCGGAGGCGCGGTCGTCCAGGGCCAATGCGGCGAGCTGACTGAAGAGCTGCATGACCGCCAGAGCCGGGGAGCCGATGGCCGGAGAACCTCCGCGCATCCCAACGAGCACTCCGATCGCCCGTTCCCGGACGCAGAGCGGATGGGTCACGAGTGAGCGCGCCGGAATGTCCGGGGCGTCCGTACCAGCCGGAACCAAGAGCGCAGGCGAAGCGACGCCCAAGACGCGGGCCGTGTTGTCGAGAAATGTAAGCGCCGCGACGCCGCTCTGTGGCGTGAGAGGCACGGCCAACTCCTCGAGATGCCCCGCCACGCCCTCGCCGGTCGAAAGCCGCGCCGCGAGGTTCTCCTTCGTGGCGTCTGCGAGGTAGAGAACGGCCGCGTCGAATCCGCCGGCTCGGGCCACCCCTTCCAATACGTCGCGGAGAAGCGGACCCAGTTCCTCGCGATCTACGATCGCGCGCGCGATCGCTGCCGCGGCCTGCATACCGAACGCCGAGTCGGCGGTGCGCCGCTCTACCCCTGCGGCGTCCTGTGACGCTGCGGCGGGTTCCGCGAGTTCCCCAGATGACGCGCGCTCGCTCACGGACCTGACCTTCGACACCGCGCGGGGCTGCGCCGCAGCCTTCCTCGAGGATCGCTTCGCAGGCGCGTCGCCAATGCCGAGAGCCTCCGCCTGATCACTCAGCGAATCGAGGGCCACCGCAAGGATTCTGCGGCTGCGTTCCTCCGACAGACTCAGCTCGTGCTGGATTCTGCGAACGAGTTCATCGTCATCGGTCTCCGTAGACAGCTCGGCCACGAGGACGAGCTTGCTCTCGATCGCCGCCAGCAAACCTTGCCCCATGTGCCGACGGAAGAACTTCGAGTACTTTGGCGGCAGCCCCCATTGCTCGAGAATCTGCGCGGCAAGGACGTCGGGCGTGAATCCGAAGTGGCGCTCGATGGCATCCTCGATCGAGTCGGCCTCCGCTGCCTGCGACTCGACCGCCCGAGCGAGCTCATCGCGATAGTGCGCCGAGAGCCAGAGTCGCCCCAGATTCGAGAACAACCCGAGGAGATAGGCCTCTTCCGGGCTGGGCAGATTCGCCTCTTCGGCCAGCGCCTGCGCCAGCATGGCCGCGCGCAGCGACTCCATGAGGCTCTCGTAGAGTGCCGGGTCGGCGTCGTCGAACTGCCCGACGAGCAGAATGCCACTTGCAAGCTCGACCACCGTATCGACCCCAAGCAACACCACCGCCCGGCTGATTGTCGTGATCGGATCGCCGCGGCTTCGGAAGAAAGCCGAGTTCACGACGCGAAGGATCTTGGTCGAGAGACCCGGGTCCTGCAGGATCACCTTGGCGAGATCCTGCGTGGGGAAGTTGTCCTGTCGACGTAGCTTGTGCAGCTGACCAATGGCCTGGGCCATTGCCGGACAGTCTCCCTTGTCGGAGATCTCCCGGAAGATGTCCGGAATCGTGGGTTCTGGTTGAACCAGGGCCATGAGCGCTCGAATCTCCTCCTAACGGAGCATCGGCTGTAGACCCTTCATTCTTGAGGAGGCCGAATCCGCCCGGTCCGACCTCCCCTGGACGCGCACCCGTTAGCTGGCGATCTCGAGCTGAAACTCCACCGCATGGCTATGCTCCGCGACATCCGGGGTGGCGGTCTTCGCGGCCGCGCGGCGCTTGCGCTTGCCCCGCTCGACCCGGTGGCTGCGGCGACGTCGGCCCGCCTGCGGGACCACCTCCTCAGGAGGCACCGAGAGCAATCGGAACCGCAGGTCCTCCGGCACCAGATCGAGCACGCGGCAGATGCTGTCGAAGGAGAAGAGCCAGTCGTCGCCCGGCTCGCGGATCCAGGTCTCGGCCTTGCGGGCTTCCATCCGCTTCTTCGCGCACGTGCTGGAGACGTCCGCCAGGCAGTAGACGGCATCCTCGAGGATCGCCAGCATGAGGCCCTTCACGCCGGCTCGCGTCGCGAGCTCATCTCCCGCCCTCGGGAGCTGCGTGGGGAGAAGCGTCTCGGGCGCGATGATGTTCGCCCCATCGGGCCGCCCCTGTACCCGTACCGGACTTCCGCCGAGGCTAGATACCAAGTTGCTCGAAACCTCGGTGCTGGTCATGCTGTCCATCTTCATTGGGTGCCTCCTTTTCCTTTTCTTTCTCGCGTTTGCACCCCACTGACAGCGCAAGCTGCATGCCACCCTCCGTGGACCGTGGAACGGGTGTTTTTCGCAGACCCACTCGAACGAGTGTCCCTGAGCGATGACAGCGGGCCGAAGGCGGCCGTCGGCACTGTCATTCGCGGATGACGCGCAAGGCGAGGCTTCCCCTTGAGAGACAAGGGCGGCAGCCCCGTCGTCCGTGAATACGCGGGGCGGGGGAGACGTCTAAAGGAGGCTCAGTACTCGAGCCGGCGGCCGGCCGTCCAACCGCCGTCGACCACCAGAGGGTGGCCGGTCACGAACGAAGCGTCGTCCGAGGCGAGGAACAGCGCGGCCGCAGCCACCTCGTCGGGTCGACCGAAACGTTCGAGCGCGTGGAACTTCCGCATCTGCTCGCAGATCTCCGGAACGGCCTTCAGGCCCGACAGCATCGGCGTGTCGATCGCACCCGGACACAGGCAGTTCACCCGGATACCAAACTGCGCGTAGTCGATCGCCATGTTGCGCGTCATCAGCACCACACCGCCCTTCGAGGCGTTGTAGGCAAGTTGCGCCGGCATACCTTCGAGACCTTCGACACTGGCCACGTGGATGATGCTACCCGCACCCGCCGCCATCATGGTGGGCAGAACGTGCTTCGCAGAGAGATACGAGCCCTTCAGGTTTACGTCGACGACGCGGTCCCACTCCTCGACCGGCAGATCGTGGGCGGACCCCACGCCCGAGACCCCGGCGGCATTTACGAGTACGTCGATCTGGCCGTGGCGCTTCACGGCCTCCTTTACGGCTGCCTCGATGGACGGCTCGTCGGCGACGTCGGCGGCGTGCGCGCTCGCGGCGGGCGCGGCCCCGACCACGGCGTCCCAGATCACCCCGGACGGCGGCGCGAGATCGATCCCAGCGATCGCCGCGCCCTCGTGCGCAAAGCGATCGGCGCACGCAGCCCCGATTCCCGATGCGGCTCCGGTGACGAGCGCAACCTTTCCGTCAAGTCGTCCCATGGTCGTTCCTCCGACGATGGAACTCCCATATCGCGCCCCCGTCCTCAACCCACGCGATGGCGCGAACGCTTCAGAGTCGACTGCATCCTACGCGGCCGCTGACTCGCTCTTCCTTCAGGTTCGACCATCCGCATACTCGGTGTAGGGAGCAGGGCGTAAGCCCGGGAGGATACGATGACTCAAGTAATGGTCAGCGCAGTCTGGGTCTGGGGGCTTGCATCGATCCCCGAACAGACACCGGTTCCACTCGCTCGTCTCGGCCGCGCGGTATTCTGGATTCTGTGCATCGCACACGTGCTCGAGATCGTGGCGTACTACGACGTGATTCGAAGTGCGCCCGGATCGCTCGCGTCGAACGTCGCGCAAACCTTCCTCTGGGGCAGCTTGCACCTCCGCCAAATCGGCGCGATCGCCTGAGCGGGAAAACAAGATGCCGAGCGCTCGCGAGGACGAGCGCCCGGCACCATGAGACGATCAGTCCTTCTGCGGGCCCGTCGGAATCTCGCGGAATGGCTTCCCCTTGTCGACACGGATCTCGGCCGGCAAGCCGAGCACACGCTCGGCGATGATGTTGCGCAGCACCTCATCGGTGCCTCCGGCGATTCGCATACCCGGCGCGCCAAGGTAGAGTTCCTGCCAGGTGGAATCGTCGCCCGCGACGTCCTTATCGAGGAGCGCGCCGGCCGTGCCCTGTAGATCCTGGGCGAACGACGCCATCTGCTGCATCATCGGCGCGCCAACGGCCTTGCCGATCGCCCCCTCCGGCCCCGGCGTGTCGCCACGCAGGATCGCGGAAAGAGTGCGGTACCCCGTGTACTGCAGCCCCTTGCTGGTGACGTAGAAGTCGGCCAGCTGCTGACGCACGGCCGAGTCCTCGAGGGCCGACTTCCCGTTGCGGCGGCTGCGCTTGGCGAGATCGAGCAGACGATGAAAGCCGCCCCCCGCCCCACCCGAGCCGATCGCAACACGCTCGTTCATGAGCGTCGTGAGCGCGACCATCCAGCCCGTCCCAACCTCACCCAGACGATTCGAATCAGGCACGCGTACGTCCGTGAAGAACACCTCGTTGAAGCCCGCGGCACCACTGATCTGCTTGATCGGTCGCGCCTCGACGCCCTCAGATCGCATGTCGATGATGAAGTACGTGAGCCCTTTGTGTTTGGGTGCGTCGGGATCCGTGCGCGTCACGATCATTCCCCAATCGCAGTAGTGGGCGCCCGTGCTCCAGATTTTCTGACCGTTGATCACCCAGTCGTCACCATCGCGCACGGCGGTCGTCCGCAGCCCCGCCAGGTCGGAACCGGCGGCGGGCTCGCTGAAGAGCTGGCACCAAATCTCCTGCCCACGCGCCATCTGACGCACGTACTTGTCCTTCTGCTCCTGGGTGCCATGGGCCATGATCGTCGGGCCCAGCATCCCGTGGCCGATCTGATAGACGTTCGGCGGGACGTCGAACTTGCCCTCTTCCTGACCCCAGATCACGGATTCCATCCGACCCAGGCCCTGGCCGCCGAACTCCTTCGGCCAAGTGAGACAGGCCCACCCCTCGTCGAACTTCTTGGACTGCCAGGCCTTCGCATCCGCAATCATCTCGTCGGTCTCGCGCTCGCCCAGCGGATTCGACGCCGAGTTGGCATCGCGGGGCTTGGCGTTGGCCCCGAGCCATGCACGAACGCGTGAACGGAACTCTGCTTCTTCGGGAGTATCTTCGAAATTCATGATTGTTCTCCGCTCTTCTCAGGCTGCAGCGCCGGCGGCGCCGGCTTCCAGACGACGGATGAGCTTCTCACGCCAGGCGCTCGCACTTCCGAGTGCGAGACCAAGCAGCTTCGCGCGGCGATAGAAGAGGTGGCAATCGAACTCCCACGTGTAGCCGACACCGCCGTGCATCTGGATCATCTCTTCCGCTGCGAGAACGAACGCGTCGCTCGCGGCGACACGGACGTTGCACGCGGCCAGTGCGAGTTCAGCGTTCCCCGTGCTGAGCGCCCACGACGCGTAGTAGCCGTTCGACAGCGCGATCTGGTTCGCCGCATACATGTCGGCCATCCGATGCTTCAGGGCCTGAAACGAAGCGATCGGCCGACCGAAGGCGTATCGTCCCATCGTGTACTCTCGCGTCACGTCGAGCGCGCGCTCCGAGCCACCAACCTGCTCGAAGCCCATCATGACCGCGGCCCGATCCAGCAACGCCTCGGCTTGAGCGATACCATTGCCCGCTTTGCCGAGCACCTCGGCGTCGGCTCCGTCGAAGGTCAGACGCGCCTGCGAGCGGCTCGGGTCGAACGACTCGAGATTGGTTCGGCGGACACCAGACCCAGCGAGGTCGACGAGCAGAAGCGAGTAGGCCTCGCCATCCTTGGCCAGAACGACCGCGAGGTTCGCGACGTCTCCGTCGAGCACCGGAACCTTCTCTCCGCTGAGCTTGCCACCAGAGAGGACCGCATCGACTTCATCGAGCTCCGGATCTCCGAGCTTCTCGACCGCAGCGTACGTCCCGATGCGCTCGCCGCTGCAGAGGCCGGGCAGCCACTGCTTCTTCTGCTCCTCGCTGCCGAACTGCAGAAGCGCCTCGGTCGCGAGGTACACCGACGAAGAGAAGGGAATCGGCGCGAGGGCACGACCCACCTCTTGTGCGATCAAAACCAGCTCGAGATGTCCGAGCCCGGTGCCGCCGTACTCCTCGGGCACGGCCGTACCGAGCCAGCCCATTTCGGCTACGCCCTTCCACAAGTCCTGCGCGTAGGGCTCGTCGGATTCCAATACACGGCGACAAACATCCAGCGTCGCGTGCTCCGTGAGATACTCACGCGCGTTCTTCTGGATGAACTGTTGATCCTCGGAGAACTCGAGATTCATCGAACCTTCCTCACTTCCAGTTGTGTGATTTGGAGTTGATGTACCAAACGGAGCGCTGGATGCTCGTGGCTAATCAGCACCGTCAATCCGCTCGAACTTCGGCGGGCGCTTGGCGAGAAAGGCATCGACACCCTCCTTGAAATCGGGTCGTTCGAAGCTCTGCAGCATGAGCTTCATCGAGTCCCTCTCCGCGGGGCCGAGAGTGCCGTCGAGCTGCTCCCAGACCTGCCTCTTCATGATCGAGACGGACGTCGGTGAACAGTTCGCCGCCATGTCTTCTACGTACGAACGTACGAACGCCAGGAGATCGTCGTGCGGAACCACGCGATTCACGAGGCCGATTCGCTCGGCTTCGGCCGCGTCGAACTTCCGGGCCGAAAACAGAATGTCCATCGCATGCGACGGCCCAAGAAGGCGCGGAAGCAACCAGCTCGCCCCCCATTCGGCGACGAGCCCACGGCGCGAGAACGCCGTGGTGAAGATCGCGCGGTCGGACGCAAAGCGGAGGTCACACCCGGCAATGATCGGAACCGCCATTCCGGCGACCGGCCCGTTGATGGCAGCGATCACCGGCTTTCGAACCGAACTGAGGTACGAGTATGGGCCCCGGTAGTCCTCCATGTCGGTTCGTCCCGGATTTGCATCGAGCGCGGCCGACGGAGGAGCGGCCGTCGTACCGGCCTGGATCGACTGGAGGAGCTTCATGTCGGCCCCCGCGCAGAAGCCGCGGTCGGCACCGGTAATCACGATCGCGAATACGGCCGGGTCCGCCTCGGCCTGCGCGACGGCGTGCTTCACCTCCGCGGCCATCTGGTCGGTCCAGGCGTTCAGCTGCTTCGGGCGGTTCAGCGTGATCGTCGCGGCCGGGTCATCTACGTCGTACAGAATCTGCTCGTACATGGGTCTGTGCTTTAGCCTTCGGTGGGCAGGCCGAGCCACCCCGCCCGCTTTGACCCGCCGAGTGAGCCGCGTTAGCCTCACCGTCCTGTGGGTCCCGCTCTGTCCGCCCAACGTCGCCGATGGGCCGGACGTATCCGTTCCGCCGCCGTCCTCCTTCTGCTTGCGCCTCTCGCTTGCGGGTCATCCGCGTCCGCATCGCTGGTCACCGAGGACGGCACGCGCCCAAACGTCCTACTCATCACGGTGGACACGCTACGGGCGGATCACCTCGGCGCATACGGATATGCGCTTCCCACGTCGCCGCAGCTCGACCGGCTCGCCGCCGAGGGCGTTCTGTTCACGGACGCGATCACACCGGTGCCGACGACGGCACCCGCTCTCGCCTCGCTACTGACCGCGCGCCACGCCGACGCTCACGGCGTGCGCGAGAACTTCGCCGAGCTGCCCGCATCCATGACGACGATCGCGGAAACGTTCGCTACCGCCGGCTACGACACGGCAGGATTCTACGGCAACGGCGCGATCCAGAAGGGCTTCGGCCAGGGGTTCGGCACCTTCGAGGCGTTCGCCGACCACTGGTTCTTCCGCGACAAGGCCGGCACCAAGAAGGCCATCGCCTGGCTCGAGACCGCGAAGGAGCCTTGGTTCCTCTGGGTACACTTCATGGACCCGCACGGTCCGTACAACTCCTCGCCCCCCGCCCAAAGCGCCAACCTCGAGTACGAAGCTACGGCCGAGATGCAGGTCGTGCTTCCACAGGTCGACAAAAACTACGGCTTCGGTGTCTTGCCGAAGTACCAGCGCCTTCCCAAACACGAGCGGGTGGGCGACTACGTGCGGCGCTACGACGGCGAGATCATCGGCACCGACGTCGAGATCGGCCGTATTCGCGAAGCGCTCGAGACCGAGGGGGAGCTGGACGACACATTGATCGTCGTTACCGCCGACCACGGCGAGAGTCTCGGCGAGGGCCGCTACTACTTCCAGCACGGCTCGCTTCTGAATGCTCCATCGGTGCGCGTCCCGCTCGTCTTTCGACACCCTGGCCTACCTTCCGGGCTGCAAAACGAAACACCGGCCTCGCTCGTGGATGTCTTCCCAACGGTCGCCGCACTCGCTGGCCTTCCGGTGCCAGACGGGCTGGTCGGCCACGATTTGAGTGCAACCCTCGCCAAGCCCGACAGCACCAAGGACATCGTACGCGTGAGCTACACCGTCACGCCGTCACAGAAGACTTCAGTGCGGCGCGGACACTGGGAACTACGCGGACATCCACATCCGAAGAAGCCGGCCGACGACTTCGAACGGATCGAATTGTTCGACCTGCGGACGTCGCCCCCCACCCTGGTCCCACCGGGCGAACGAGCCGAGGTGCGCAGCGAGCTGGAGCCCCTGCTCCGAACGGCGGCACTTCGGGTTCGCAGGGAGCAGAAGGCGCCCCGCGCGCCTTCTCAAGACGAGAAGACGCGGCTTCGCGCACTCGGATACATCGACTGACGGTCGCTACTCGCAACGTGGACGGCCCGCTGCCAGGAACGACCAGCGCAACGCGGAGGGCCCGCTACCCGAAGCCCCACCGCAATCCGACCTCCTCGGCAATTCGTGAGGCCTCGTCGAGGCACTGCGCGGACTGCTTGGGCTTTCGCTGCTCCGTGAACAGCTTTCCCCGGCCCGACAAGGCGGCGGCAAGTGTCGAGCGGGCACGGATCTCACGCGCTACCCGCACCGCCTCATCGAAGAAGTAGTCTGCCCGCTTCCACGACTCCTCGCCTTGAAGCAGTGCGACGTTCCCCAAGTCGCACGCGCTCTGCGCCTGGCGCAGCCGGCCTCCGGCCCGCCTCCGCACGCTCTGCGCCACCCGCTCGGCGCGCTCGAGGTGTCCCGCACGAAGAAACGCCTCGGTCGTGAACTGCAGCGACTGCTGGATTCCGGCCGCACCGGCCAGATTCTTTTCGATCTGGCGGAGCAAACGCGCTTCGTCGGCCGGGCGATCGAGCCTTCGGCCAGCGAGGACTGCGATCGCGGCCAGGTTCGGTACACCGCTGCGCGAACCCACCGCTGCGGCGAGCGCGAGCCCCTCGCGGGCCCAGGTCAGCGCATCCTCGATATGCCCGCGCAGAAGGTGGATCAAGGCCACCTCCCCGGCGGACATGATGCGGACCGTCCGGTTCCCAGCGCTGGTCGACAGCTCGAACGTCTCCTGCGCCGCCGCCAGCGCGGCCGTGAGGTCGTCACGGTACAGCAAGACCAAGTCACGTGAGGACCTGGCCCACAGCAGGAGATCCGACGAGCGTCTGCCATGATCGCTCGCGCCGACTTCAGCGAGAACCTCATCGGCGCAGACCGCCGCATCGTCGAAACGGCCATCGAGCGCATACCCAACCGCAAGTCCGCGACGCACGCGCCAAGACCACTCGACCTCCTCGACCTCTTGGGCGAGGTCGTGCGCACGAGCGAGCCGCTCGAGTCCGCTCACGTGCTGCTCTGCGGCACCGAACACCCGCAGCAGTCCCTGGAAGGTTCCGACCGCGATGTGATCCTCGGGGGTCCCAACGCGATCGAGAAGCAGCTCAATTTCTTCGGCCATCGACTCGACCACGACTTCTGCGCCTTCACCAAACACCGCCGCAAGCCACAGGATGCGCGTTCCCGCGAGAAGCGCCTTGCGCGCGCGCTCCTCCGTATCCACGTCGCGCCGCGCGATCTCCCACGCCTGACGGTAGAGATGGGCGGCCGTACCGTACGCGGGAACCGTATCCGCGTGCGCCGCCGCCGCAAGAAGATGTTCGAGGGCCTCCTCGTGACTCTCTCCGTTGCGGAAGTGATACGCGAGCACGGCGCTGTGCTCTCCGGGCTCCGGGCCATAGCGCCGCGACAGCGCGGCGGCGACGCTGTTGTGCAGCTGCCGCCGCTGCTTGAGCAACAGCCCCTGATAGGCGACCTCCTGCGTGAGCGCCTGCTCGAAGACGAAGTCGTGGGCTGCACCGCGAGCCGAGAGGCGGATCACCCCTGCTTCGCGCAGTGCGAGCAACCGCGCGCCGACGTCGATGCCGTCCGGCGCAAGCAGTTGCTCGACGAGAGCCGCCGAAAAGTGGCGTCCCATCACCGATGCGACCTGGAGCACCCTCTTCTCCTCCAGCGGCAACCGGTCGAGTCGGGCGGCAACGATCTCGTGCACGGTCACCGGCACCTCGATCTCCGCGAGGGAGCGCGCGGTGAAGGTGCCATCGCCCGCCTCGACCACAACGCCGCTCTCGAGGAGCTCCCGCGTGACTTCCTCGGTGAAGAACGGGTTACCTTCCGCCCGGTCATGAACCGCCTCGACGACCTCCGGTGGAACTTCACCGCCCGCGATGGCGCGGACGATCTGCGCGGTCTGCTCCGCAGTGAGCCTCGTGAGCTCGATTTCTTCTACGTCGTCCTCGTTCGTCCAGGGCGTCGGAGAGTCGGGACGATACGTACAGACGATCAGTACCGCAGCCGCACGCGCGCGCTCGACGAACGCGTGCAAGAGCTCTTTGGAGGCTTCATCGATCCACTGCGCATCCTCGAGTACGAGGACGAGCGGCGCCTTCCGGCTCTCGGCGAGCAGAAAGGCCGTCACCGCGCCCACGGTCGCATTGCGAAGCTCGTCGCCTTCGAGCTCGGTCGCTTCGCCGGTATCCACGGCGAGGAGACGGGCGAACACCGCAGACGCGTCCGCCGCCCCCAGCTCCACCTCGTCGAGCACACGAAGCAGCGCGGCGGCCGCCTCGGCATCATCGCCCCCTTCGGGCAAGAGATGGCTGCGCAGCGAGCCGATGAACGGGCGATAGGCCGCACGCTGGGTGTACGAGAAGCACTGCGCCCAAAGGATCGTGCTGGAATGCACTTCGAGGCGTCGAACGAGTTCGGTGACGAGACGCGAAGCCCCCACTCCAGCGTGCCCGACAATGCCCACCGGCTGCCCGCGTCCCCCACGTGCACGATCGAACGCCGCCTCCAGACGCGCAAGCTCTTCGTCGCGTCCAACGAACACGTCGGACCGCGAGGCACGCCCGGACAAAGGCGTCTTGGTCGCCAGAGCACTCTCGACCTCGAACACCGCGACCGGCAGCGCCTTGCCACGAATCGCCTGCGGGCCCAACGGACGCACCACGAAGTGCTCGGCCACGAGCCGCTGCAGAGACTCCGTGAGAAGAATCGCACCGGGCCGAGCGAGAGCCTGCAGGCGCGCTGCGAGGTTCGTCGTATCGCCAATCGCCGTGTAGTCGAGCTTCAGATCACCACCCACCGTACCCACGATGACCGGGCCGGTGTTCAGGCCGATGCGCGCCGTCAGCGCGGGACGGCCTTCGGCGCGCAGCGAGCCGCTGAGCGCAGCGAGCCCGTCGCGAATCGCGATCGCGGCCTGCACCGAACGCAGCGGCGCGTCTTCGTGGGCGAGCGGCGCGCCAAACAACGCCATCACCCCATCGCCGGCGATCTGATTCACGAGACCTTCAGCGCGAGCCACCTCATCGAACACGACCACGAGGTATCGATCGAGGAGATCCCGAAACTCCTCGGGATCCATTCCCTCGGCAATCGTCGCGGAACTGACGAGATCACAGAACATCACCGACACTTGCTTGCGCTCGCCGTCGATCCGCCCCCGCGTTGCGAGCACTTTCTCGGCCAGCCCGGCCGGCATCTGCTCGCGCAGCCGGTGGAAGGACGACGCGAGGGCGACTTGCCTCTCGTTCGTCCCGATCCCGTCACCACACGCCGGGCAATAGACGAAGCTCCCGTGGACCGGCTGCTCGCAGGCCCCGCACCGCCCCAGAACCTCGACGCCACACGCCGGACACGTCTCGGCCTCGGCCGTCAGACCCGAACCACATCCCAGACATGTCAGCATTCGAGTCGTCATCGCGTGTGCGGGATCATAGTGCCATTTCCCCCGCATCCGAAGAGCGCGCTCGTGACGACGAGCAAGAGTGTCGCCGGTTCCGCCCCTAAATCCGTAAGAAAACAGGGAAGTTGCAACGAACGTCCCCAGCGTCTAGGCAACGGGTTAGACCGCGCAGGCTCAGGGAAGCCGGTGAGACACCGGCACGGCTCCCGCCACTGTAAGTCGGAACGA